>NZ_AZEU01000223.1 GCF_001435035.1 Lacticaseibacillus manihotivorans DSM 13343 = JCM 12514 | reverse complement strand
GCTTTGAAGCGGTCCTTGCGAGTGCCGCAGAACAGAAATAGTGCACGACTGTATGGCGTACAATACCCCTTAGGGTTGACACTTTAAATAATAAAAGTGTCATCTCTAGGGGGTGTTTTGAATAGGAACATATTCAACGACGGAAAAATTAAGGTTACTCAGTAATTACCAAGATTCATGAAGACGGCATATAGCTTTACCAGGTAGGGCGTGCGGACAAATTCCTGGACTTC
>NZ_AZEU01000222.1 GCF_001435035.1 Lacticaseibacillus manihotivorans DSM 13343 = JCM 12514 | reverse complement strand
CAGACCGGCCAGATGCGATTTCATGTCCCAAATACCGAGGTGAATAATCCAGGTTTTATCATCAACTGTGTGTTGCAAATCAACTAATTCATGGTAGGCATTCAACGTATCCAAATCGCGATAATCACTGATTTGATCAAACGCGACATTGGTCATGCCCAACTCTTCGCCTTGATAGATATAAGGCGTGCCTTGCATATTGTGCAAACAGTTCGCCAGCATTTTGGCAGAAAGCACCCGATATTCAGGCGCATCATTGCCAAAGCGCGATACCGCCCGCGCTTGGTCATGGTTGTTCCAGTACAAGCTGTTCCAAGCGCGACCATTCAAAGCCGTTTGCCACTTGGACAGCGTTTGTTTCAGCGCGAGCAATGGGACTTTTTTGTCGGTCCATTTGCCCATCACTGGGTCATCATCTAAGCCCATGTGTTCAAACTGAAATACCATTTGGAGTTCATCGCGATCAAAGCCAGTGTAATTGATCGCATCTTCAGTACTTGCCGCTGGCGTTTCTCCCACTGTAATCAAATCATGCTGACTGAGCACTTGTTGATGCATCGCTTTAAGGTAATCATGCACATGCGGGCCATTGGCCACCATCGCCAACGATGAGCCATGGGCTTCATCCGCCAAGGTTGGATCATCGACAAAAGTGTCGGGCTTTGAGATCAAGTTGATCACATCCATGCGGAAGCCGTCGATGCCTTGCTCACACCACCAGTCCATCATGCTAAAAATATCTTGGCGAACGGCAGGGTTTTGCCAATTGAGATCTGGTTGTTTTTTGCTGAAAATATGCAAATAGTACTGGCCCACTTCAGGGACATATTGCCAAGCCGAGCCACCAAACTCAGAACGCCAATTCGTCGGCGTTTGACCAGCTGGTGCATCCCGCCAAATATAATAATCATGGTAAGGGCTGGTTTTACTTTGCTTGGCTTCGACAAACCAACGGTGTTCATCTGAAGTGTGATTCACCACCAGATCCATCATCAACTTCATACCATGTGCATGAACTGCATCAAGCAATTGCTTGAAATCTGCCATCGTGCCAAATTCTGGCATAATGGCTTGATAATCCGCAATGTCATAACCATTGTCATCATTAGGCGAGCGATAAATTGGATTGAGCCAAATCACCGTTGCGCCAAGATTTTTGATGTAATCCAAATGCTGAATGATGCCTTGCAAGTCCCCGATGCCGTCATCATTCGTATCTTGAAAGCTCCGTGGATACACCTGATAAACCACTGCTTCTTGCCACCAATGTTTATTCATCGTTTTCTCCTCGATTCATTCTCAAATCAGCCTTATCGACTTTCGTTTTCTTCGTTTTCTGACAGAGTGAAAAAAGTTCTCAATGATGCTTTTTAATCAAGTGATTCAATTCTTTGGCCACACTGGTTGCGCCACTCATATACACGTACACTTGGCGACCGTGCTTATCCACACTCGTGATGCCAATGCCTAATTGCAACATGACATCAAAGGGATCGACCCATTCAAGATCGCGAACTTGAACGACGACTGCACTACCAGTTGTGGTCACCAGTTGCACGTTTTCTGGCAAACCTAAGCACTCATATAAGATCCGAGCGCGTTCCCCATCATAAGTTAATCCATATTCATCCAGCGTTTGATCTGGTCGACACATCCCATTGAGTTGTACTTGCATCTCTTGGATGATTTGGGGGACATCTAGTCCTGCAATCACCTGCACCATTTTGTGATGTGTGGTGACAGCAACCGCGCCTAAATCGGTAAAAGCTGATGCTGGCTGTACCGCGTCTAAATCTTTGACCAACACCCGCAACCGCGTGGCACAATTGATCATCGTATCGATATTAGCTTTGCCGCCTAATGCGGCAATATATCCTGAAGCCAGTTGACTAAAATCCCTTTTCATTTGCAATCGTTCCTTCGTGATCAGCTTTCTTTTGGTGCATGATTCGTGAGGTAATTCGACAAGCCCATGGTGAAGATATCCATCAAGATATGGAGATTAGCAAAGAAGTTCTCTTGCCGATCTTGCGTCCCAATTTTTTTGGATACCACATCGAAATACAAGTTGTGATCGCTCGCTTGGGCGATTTGATTCTGGCGGAATGAGGTAAAGGACACGATCTTGATGCCTTGCATTTTCAAACTATCCATAAAATGCAAAACTGTGGTATTCATGCCACTATACGAGATGATAATCACCAAATCGCCAACTTTAACGTTATGTCGTGGTTGGGCAACTTCTTCAGCCGCTGGCGGAAAAACAAAGGTATCGATGCCAAGCAAAAATAGATCCCGTTGTAATTGCTCAGCTGCGATTTGTTGGATCCAGCCTGTCGCATAAATATAAATCGAACCAGCATTGGCGATATCTGCATACACCTCATCCACTTTAGTGCCTTTAAACTGATTGACCGTCCACAGTAACGATTTCACGGTTTGCGACAAATAATCAGAACTTGTCGTCGTGACGTCTTCATCTGCAGACTCAGCTTGCAATAAATATTGCAACTGACTGTAGCCAGTTAAGCCGATTTTTTTGCAAGCGCGGAAAATCGATGATTTGGAAAATAACGATTCGCCGGCAACTCGTTCTAAGCTTGAGGCCCGTACGAAAGACTTGTGTTGCACAATGAACGTGACAATTTCCTTATCGGTTTCATTCAGTTGCGCGTATTTTTGGTTGATCATTAATTCGAGTTTCACTGTAGCCCCTCATTTCTATTGATAATTCATGATACCGCATTGAAATGATAGCGCAAACAACTCAATTTACCAAACATTACGCACTGTTAGCAGACACTAAGCCAATTCTGGCCAATAATCTCGGTTGGCCACGATCATCTCGTCGAGAATGACCTTGGCCACTGCAGCGTCTGGTACAATTTTGCATAAACTCATCGCTTCCCATAATTTGGTGTAGGAACGTTCAATGTACGCGTCTACCACTAATTTCTCGACGCAGTTTTGTTCCGTGATCAACCCTTTTTGGAACGTCGCCGCATTGCCCATAGCCAAACGTTCTGGCCCATTGGCACCAAACAATACTGGCACTTCGACCATCGCTGTCGGATCTAAGTTCGCCACGGCACCGGCGCTAGGAATAATGGCCAACATGCGCTGCTTGGTATCAAACGCGATTGCTGTACAAAGATCCACAATATACGTTGAGTGCTCATCGCCGGTATAGGTGATATCTTTTGCGGTGCCGTTTTGAACCACGCGCCGGCATTCGCTAAAGACATAAGCTTCACGATGCGCTCGAACTTCATCGGTACGCGTATAAGTGGGATCGGCGTGAGCCAACACTGCTTGCGGATACAAATAATATTTCAAATAGGTGTTCGGTAACGTCGTTGGATCCAATGCATACACATCCGCTGCGGCTTTAAAGGTTCGCGCCCAACTGGCTTCAGTTTGCGCATCATAATCGCCACCTAGCCAATAACCATTTTTAGCCACGTAAGCTTTGATCTCAGGCATCAAATCGCGCCCTTGTTGATCGCGAATATCTGTCCACCAACCAAAATGATTCAACCCATAATAGCGAAAAACCAAATCATTGCGATCTTTTAAACCGACAATTTTAGCCATCCGATCCATAATATCGATCGGCATATCGCAGATATTAATGATCTTAGAATTGGGGCGCAAGCGTCGCGTGGCTTCAGCAACGATCGCTGCAGGGTTGGAATAATTCAACATCCACGCATTTGGTGAATAACGTTCCATGTAATCCACCAATTCGATGACCCCTGGAATTGAACGCAAGCCATAGGCGATGCCTCCGGGTCCAGTGGTTTCTTGTCCGACAACGCCATGTTTCAATGGGATCTTTTCATCCAAGCTCCGCATGGCATATTTGCCAACGCGAATCTGTGCCATCACAAAATCAACATCAGAAAAGGCTGTTTCAGGATCAGTCGTTGCTAAAAATTCAATTTGCGGGGCCCGTTCTTTGATGATGATGGCACAGGCATCAGCAATGACTTGCTGACGCTCGCCATCGTTGTCATAAAATTTCAACGTTTTGATTGGAAAACGCTCGAGTTGGTTCAGTAACGTCAATACGATCCCAGGGGTGTAGGTGCTCCCACCACCGGCGATCAGAACAGAAAAGGCTTGTTTGGTCATGTTAGTGCTCCTTTCGCTCGCGATTATTCGACGTGCTTACCCTTCGAGTATCAGATTCAAAGCAAATTCTTGCAAGCGATTTCAATTATTCTGGGAAATATTCCAAAAATAGCGAAACGATTCAAGAATTGAAATATATTTCGGCCTTGATGACGCCGCAGCAAGCCAACCAGCGCCTTAATTTCAGATCGCTAGACACCCAGGTCGTGGCATGAAACATTGTCGATGCGACATCAATAGTTAATCGGCAAACAAAAAAGTGATTGCACCTGCAAAGGCAATCACTTTGTCTACTGTACTTGTTGGTGACACTATTTGCGCATCGTCGTCTTAAATGCATCGCGACTATTTTTTAACGCTTGACGTAAGCGCTGGAAGAAAGTCTTTGTTTGAGGTTCTTCATCATACGAATGAATCCCGCGCCGACTTTTTTCCAAAACATCTAGATATTCGGTCATTGTTAATGGTCGATCACCAGATTGTGCGCGCAATTGATTGACCAATTCTAAATTATTTTCTTTTGTTGCAGGGTGGTTTAGTACTTCATGAAGATGCGCCACTGCGGCTTCACGACTGTCTAACCAAGAAGTTTGTGTCATCGCTATTTCTCCTATCTGCGTTGTGCCTGATGATCACGCAATTGTTGCTGTAATTGCGTAATGCCGCTCATGGTTGAAGTTTTCATAATACCGTCAATACTTGAAGCAATTTGTTGATTTAACAACACCCGCCTCACTTCTGAGGCAAAAGTATTCAATACCTCATCGGCAAACAGATAATCTTGATTTCCTAACAAGAAACCGTAAGGATCCAATACATGCAACAATTCAACGAGCTCGGACTCCATCACAATCCTCAACAAGGCCTCATCTAATCTGCCTTCATCGACACCTTGTTGCCGCAATTCATCAATTGCAGCAATACCTTGATTCAACTGTTGCGTCACTGTCAATACTTTTCCCCGAATCGTGATAGGATAGCTCACCATCACTTCATAAGTGCGGCGAATTTGGTTTGCGCGAACGTCTTGCGCTCGAATCGCGGTATTGCGCCGATAGGTCACGACCCCGATCAATCCTGATATCATCCCTAAAACAAAGCCAAACAACACCAAGACTTCCTTAAACCCTACCCACCACGGCAATTCGTACCAGCTCGTCAGTGTCTTGACTGCATTCATCATATCATCTCCTCGTGCCTGTGCCAACATCCCCTTCACGATATATATTTGCAAAACAAAGGCCATTTGATACTTTTGGAAAAACTATTTTTCCGCGTTGCGCCTGATGACACAAAAACGCCTCTGTCTCATAATTCCAAAAAGAATCACGAGACAGCGGCGTCAGGCATAATTTATTCGCGTTCTTGAGGCGCCTTCATCGGCGTAAACCGATGCAAGTCCGCTGGGTCATCGTCAGCGTGCGCTTCACGCTGAAGCTTAGCGGCTTCAATGGCTTGGCTCATAAAGACCTGTTGTGAATCGATCAAAGTCTTGCCGCGCAAGTCGACGCGCTCCCAAGTGGCATCTGGTTGCAATAGCCGCGTTTTGACGGTATCCGACCACATGGTGTCAAAGATCGACATCACTTTTTCATGCACATCATCGGACAAAATCGGGAACAACAATTCCACGCGCCGGGATAAGTTGCGCTTCATCAAGTCAGCGCTGGATAAGTACAAGGTTTCATCCCCGTTGGCGTAGAAATAATAGATCCGGCTGTGTTCCAAGAACCGCCCAACGATCGAGTGCACGGTGATGTTTTCTGATACACCAGGAATGCCAACTTTCAAATTACAGATCCCGCGCACAATCAACTCAATTTTGACCCCGGCGGCACTGGCGGCATACAGCGCTTGAATCATCCGAGTGTCTGACAATGAGTTCATCTTCATGCGAATCAAAGCTTTGCGGCCTGCTTTGGCATTTTGGATCTCTTGGTTGATGTTGTCAATCAAGTGGTCGCGAATGCCCATCGGTGCAATCACCAGCTTGTGGAAGTAGGCCGGCTCTGAAAAACCTGACAACATATTGAAAATGTTGCTGGCATCAGCGCCCATTTCGGCATTGGCGGTAAACAAGCCCATATCCGTATAGAAGTTGGCAGTGACATCGTTATAGTTCCCAGTGGCCATGTGCATATAGCGGCGAATGCCTGATTCTTCACGCCGCACCACTAAGGCTAACTTGGAGTGCGTCTTCAAGCCGACTAACCCGTAGATCACATGACACCCGGCACGTTCGAGTTCTTGCGCCCAGTGCACATTGTTTTCTTCATCAAAACGCGCCTTGAGCTCAACTAACACCGTCACTTGTTTGCCGTTTTGTGCAGCGAGTTTCAGCGAGCTGATGATCGGCGACTTCGATGATACGCGATATAGCGTCATTTTCACCGCGAGTACTTGCGGATCGATGGCAGCTTGATGAATAAAGTCCACCACCGTCGCAAAGGATTCATAAGGATGTTGCAATAACACATCATGATCGCGGATCACATCAAACAAGTTGCCTTTGAGTGCCGTGGCGCGAAACGGCGTGAACTTCGGGAAACTCAATTCAGGTAAATTCTGCACTTGCTTGGCCAACTTGGACATCAAATTCAAGTCGATCGGGCCCTTGATGGCATAAAGATCCGCATCAGAAGTCAACTCCAAGCCTTTGAGCAAGTGCTTCTTCAAGTATTTGCCCATGTCCGCGTCATATTCCAAGCGCATGACTTTGCCGTGTTGGCGCTTTTTGAGTTGCGATTGGATCTCTTTCATTAAATCTGACGTGTCTTCTTCTGCCACATCCAGATCCATATCCCGCGTCACGCGGAACACCGCGCATTCTTGAATCGTCGCGCCGACAAACAATTCGTCTAAGTAATGCTCGATGATGGTTTCCAGCAAAATGAAATCATTCGGCGCATCAGGCAAGCGCACCACGCGTGGGAACACATCAGGCACTTGCACCAAGGCAAAGGCTTTTTCTTCTTCATCTTTTTGCAGACGAATGGCGAGGTTCAACGAATTATTGCTTAAAAATGGAAATGGCCGGGTTGGGTCCACGCCCATCGGAGTCAATACCGCATACAGTTCTTGATGAAAATAATCATCGACAAATTCATGTTGGCGATCGCTTAATTCATCAAAATTCCGCAAACGCACGTTGACGTCTTCAAGCGCTGGCCGCAACATGCGCGACCAAGTGTTGTACTGCTTCTCGACCATCGTGTGAACGGCTTTGGAAATGCCTTCGAGTTGATCACTTGGCGTCATGCCGGCTGCGTCTGGGCGTTGGTAGTTAACCGCGACCATTTTGCGCAATGACGCCACCCGCACATTGAAGAATTCGTCGAGGTTGGATTGGGTGATGCCTAAAAAGCGCACGCGTTCCAGCAGAGGATTCTCACGGTCGCGGGCTTCTTCTAAGACTCGGTCGTTGAAGGCAACCCAAGACAATTCGCGGTTAGTAAAATATTTCGGATCTTCAAATTTCTTGCTCATATGGACAGTCTTCCTTTCAACACGATCGGCAAGCCAAATACTGCCGCGAAAAATTGGCCTTTACGCTTCAAAGTCCAACGCTCCAATTCCACATCGTCATTGGCGGTGGCGGTTAACACGATTTGATCGGACTTTTGCGACACGCGAATGGATTGGATCTTTTGTTGGCGTGAAGCATCTAAGCTGTCTGCCACACGTAAAATGGCTGACAACTTGGCAATCGTTAACCGGCGCGCTGAAGACATCAGCGGCAAGTCCCCGAGATCGATTTGTGGCGAATCGCTAGAGTGGAACCGCGCAATGGTGGCAACCATTTGCTGTTCGATGGCATCAAGGCCCATCAATTCCGACGCCCGAATGATGTAATCGGAGTGTTCATAGTGCTTGTGGGTGTCGACATAACTGCCGATATCATTGACAATCGCGGCGATTTGTAACAATAGGCGCTCGCGTTTGCCTAAGCCGTGCAGTTTTTTCAAGCGGTCGAATAACTGCAAAGCAAAAGTCACAGTGGCATCACGATGCTTGGGGTCGACTTGATAGCGATCAGCCAGGTTTTGTGCAGAGATCACGATTTCTTGCGTCGGATCTAAGGCGACTGGCTTGTAGCCAGCAGATAACGCCGAGTTGACTTCCAAGCCGTCGAGCATTTTCAAATTCGACACCCAAATTTTAGAAGCGTGCAAGGTTTTCACTAAGCGATAAACCAATAACACCGTTGGCAAAACTTGCGACACTTGATTCAGCGGCAATTCATACGTGTCAGCCAGATATTGGTCACTGGAGTGGATGACTTCGTGATACAGCAAGTCAAAGCCTTCACGATCGGTTTCCACCGCAGTTTTGCCGGTAGGGATCAAGGTTTCCAGCAACGACAACGCGCTGCCCATGATGATCATGTTGTGATAATCCACATCTGCCGGCAACAAGCGCATGAAGTCCACTAACCGCGAATCGATGAAATCGCGCATCACTTCGACATAGTTTGGCACGCTGGCTTGAATGTCGCTCATCACTTCAAATACGCGCAGCGGCCCTAAGCTTAAATTCCGAGAAAAGCCAAACTCCCCGTTGGTAAAGGCAGTCAATTCCACCGAGCCACTGGAGATGTCGATCAACACGGTGCCTTTTTTGGTGATGGTCTCAAAATTAGGAAAGCGAGCAAACACCGCTTGCGTGCGGTAGAAAGCTTCTTGAGACAGCGTGGCGCGTTGAATCTGCCAGCCGGTACGCGAAACGATTTGATCCCATACAAATTGCGCATTGTCGGCTTCAAAAAAGCTGTGACTGCCGACGACGGTGGTGTCCGATACGCCATAGTCATTGAACAGCTGCCGAATGGTGTTTAACGCCAACACTGCGGCGTCGACGGTGTCAGGTTGAATTTGATGCGTGGCAAAAATGTCTTCGCCGATCGCCACTGGATAATGTCCGCGCTCTAACTCTTTTAACGTGCGCAAATTGGTGATACTAAAAAAAATCGCTTGTGCGCCGATCACAATAAATCCGCGGTCACTTGTCATACCCAACACTCCTTGATTTTAACTTGTCACTAACTCCATGATAACACCTCAAAAGCGTTATCGCAGAGTTTGGAATTGCTTTCATTTGCAAACCACGTGTGCTACGCTATTTTTAATGAAACGATTATAACCCTTTTGGAGGCGTACCATGAAACTGATCAACTTAGGTAAATCTGGTTTACTCGCATCCCCGATCGCGCTAGGGGTCATGCGCATCACCAAACTCGACGTTAAAGGCGCCACTGAATTGCTTGATCGCGCATATGGCGCTGGGATCAACTTTTTTGATAATGCGGATATTTATGACGGCGGCAAAGCTGAGACCTTGTTTGGCCAAGCCTTGAAAAACGCTAGCTTCAGCCGCGACGACGTTTTGGTCCAAACCAAAGTCGGCATTCGCCCAGGTGAAGCCTATGACTTCTCCAAGGAACACTTAGTTGAAGCCGTCGACGCCTCATTGAAGCGCTTGGGCCTCGATTACGTCGACACCTTGTTGTTGCATCGGCCTGATGTGTTGATGGAACCCGACGACATCGCTGAAGTCTTCTCTGATTTACAAAACGCTGGCAAAGTCCGGCAATTCGGGGTATCGAACTTCAACCCTGGCCAAGTTGAATTGTTGCAACAAGCCGTTGGGCAACACTTGTTTGCCAACCAATTGCAATTGTCCTTAAAGCACACCGGTATGATCGACTTTGGCTTCCATACCAACATGACTGACGAGCGCGCCACTGCGCATGATGACGGCATTTTGGAATACAGCCGCTTGCATCACATGACCATTCAAGCTTGGAGCCCATACCAATATGGCTTCTTTGAAGGCGTGTTTATCGACAATCCAAAGTTCCCAGAACTGAACAAAAAGTTGCACGAACTGGCTGACAAATACGGTGTGGATGTCAACGCCATCGCTGCGGCTTGGATCTTGCGCATCCCTGGCGACTTCCAAGTGATCGCCGGCACCACCAATGCCGCGCGCATCGAAGGCATCGCCAAAGCTGGCGACATTACGTTGACCCATCAAGACTGGTATGATTTGTACTTAGCTGCCGGCAACGATTTGCCGTAAACCTTAAAAGTCAAAAACACTCAACCGAAACAAATTTCGGTTGAGTGTTTTTTTATGGGCGAGTCGTCCCGCGCGCCACTAATTGTGGCGTCAGTAGCACTTCACCTTGTTGCGCCCCTGATTGATCGATTTTAGACAGCAACATCCGTGCGAGATGTTCGCCTAAACTCATGACTTGTTGTTGTACGGTGGTGAGCTGTGGGTTGGACACTTGATCCAAAAAGACCCCATCATGGCCGATCACGCCAAAATCATCGGGAATGCGCCCACCTTTAGCTAAAATGGCGCGCACCACCCCGATGGCTAAGCGATCTGAGGCACAGACAAAGCAGGTATTGCGCGCAAATTCAGCCCAATGGTCATTGATGAAGCCTTGAGAAATATGCGAGCGGTTGGCCATGCGATGAATGCGCGGCAATAGCCCATTTTGTTGTAAGGTGTTGATATAGCCAGCTTCGCGCGAATATTCAAAAGGCTCTTTGACGTCGATGCCGATGAAAATGATCGATTGATAGTTTTTGGCTAAGGCATATTCTGTCGCCATGGTTTCGCCAAGTTTGTTATCCGTATCGACAAAATCATAACCGTAACGATTCTCGCCGTATAACACCAAAGGCTTCTCTAACTGGTCCAGCCACTCAGAATCTTTGGTACGTGCCCCAGTGATCAAGTATCCGTCGGCATTACCAGCATTGAGTTTGTCGCGATCTGAGATCAGTTGCAAGGCATATTGTTGCTTGTCTAAGCCCCGCGCAATGCCAAACAACAAGTTCATATAATAAGGCTCGGTGGTGTCGATGTCTTCTAAAATCAAGAACTTGACCACATTGGTGCGATTTTGCGCCAACGCTTTGGCGGCGGAGTTCGGTCGATAATTCAAGGTCTTCATCGCGTTGATCACTAACAAGCGCAAGTCTTCGGTAACTTGTTCAGGATGGTTGATCACCCGCGAAACGGTCATTTTTGAGACATTGGCTTCTTTTGCCACATCAGATAACGTCGCCATCGCCACTCCTCCATTCGTGTACTCCATTTATTCTACCACGATAAGCGCTTTCGATACGCAGAACTCATCAATTTCGTGAAATTAATCACACGTATGGTAAACTGTTAATGACGGCGCTTCCAATTCAATGACAAGGAGTCCTGATGATGAAACGTACTGCCTTGCTCTTAAGCGCAACTGCCTTACTGGGGCTTGCCAGCTGCCACGCCGCTGCGACAACCCCACAAACATCAGCTACCAGTTCTTCTCACGCAGCAAAAACTTTGACCGTCACCACCCAAGGCGTGCTTTATGCTATTGGTGACCAATATGTCTTGTTTACCGGCTCCGACACCGCCAAATTCAATTCAGTTTCAGCATTGCGCGCACACTTTCAAGATGGCGTCCGCGTATCTGAAGCCCGCTATTTGCAAGAGAATAGTCCGCTGAGCGTTTACAAGGTTGCGCAGGTGCCTGAAAACACCCCGACGTTTGCCCAAGTGCAAGTCACCACGAAAGTTCCGCAGGCGCAAACCCAAGAGGCGCACATCATGACGGTCGATTTCACTGACACCAAACAGATCCCTAGTATTCAGCTCAGCAAATTAACCGTCCTCAACTAAAAACAACGCATTCGATTTTTTCGAATGCGTTGTTTGAGCGATCAGTACGCCACGTCAAACTTCCCGTCGCGATGGACCCAATATTCATGTAATTCACTGGTAGCACCAGTATCATCGACCCCATAAGCCCCGACTTTAAACACATACGCGCCAGCTGAATCGCTGCCAGTGCCAACGGCTTTGTACTGCGAAATCGTATCCGTTTGTTCATCAGGATGGTCTTTATAATAGCCTTCGACGATGGTGACCGCAGATTCAGCAGTAACGGTTTTCTTGCTGGATGACGACGACTTTTTCTTAGACGATGACTTTTTTTTGCTTGATGCTTCTGAAGCCAACTTTTTAGTATGACTGGACGAACTCGATTTAGATGTTGACACGCCAGTGATGTGATCAGCGACGGCTGAGACTTGCGGCCAGAATTGATGTCCCGCAAAGGTCAAGGCCGCCCCGATCACGATCAAAATGGCCAACAGTCTGGTATGCCCGATGGTTTCTTGATGGTGACGCCGTTGCGTGCGCAAATATTGCGTGCGGCCGATATGATTAAACCGCCGCACATAGCCGATGATCACGAGCACCAACAACACGCCCCACACGAGTTCTTGTACCCATAATTGTTTTGCGATTCCGATGACTTGCCCCATGTTCAGCCCCCGATTTCAATTAATCACGTATGCTTTAATATTGCACTGAAACCGATAAACTTGCAAGTCACTTCACAAATATTCGGATGGTGAATCAATAGAATGTTAAGCAAAAAAGCCTCCAATTGTTCAACTCGCAACAATTAGAGGACTTTTCATTTTGATTACCCACCTAAGTAGGCTTTTTGCACTTCTGGATTGGCCAAAAGTTCTGAACCAGTGCCCGTCAATTGCACCGTCCCGTTGGCGATCACATAACCGCGATTGGCGATTTGCAACGCTTGAAGCGCGTTTTGTTCGATCAGTAAGACGGTCACGCCTTGTTTGTTGATGGTTTTGATGATATCGAAGATCTTGGAAATATAAATTGGCGCCAAGCCCATCGAAGGCTCATCTAACATCAACAGCTTGGGTTGCGCCATTAACGCCCGCCCCATCGCCAGCATCTGTTGTTCACCACCAGAAAGCGTGGCCGCATCTTGGTTTTTGCGCTCTTTTAAAACGGGGAATTGGTCGAAGACATTGGCCAACACATCGCTTTGTTCATTGCGAGGGACCAAGTATGCCCCCATTTTCAAGTTTTCCATGGTGGACAAGCCCGCAAAGATCCGACGTCCTTCTGGCACTTGCGCAATGCCGGCGCCGACGATTTTAGCGGCAGACATTTTGGTCAAGTCTTGATCGCCATATTTGATCGTACCTGCTGCGGCTTTGAGCATTCCAGACAAGGTATGGACGATGGTCGATTTCCCAGCCCCATTGGCCCCGATCAAGGTGACGATTTCATCATCTTGCACATTGAAATCAACGCCGCGTACCGCGTGAATTGCGCCATAGTTGACTTTTAAGCCTTGAACATCAAGCATGCACGCCACCTCCTAAGTACGCATTGATCACGGCGTCGTTGTGTTGGATCTCACTTGGGGTACCTTCTGCAATCAACTTGCCGTGTTCCAGCACGTAGATCCGTTCAGCCAACGACATGACTAACGACATATCATGTTCGATCAAAACCACCGTCAAGCCGAATTCCGTTTGCAGACGCTTGATCAAATGCGCTAAGTCGGCAGTTTCTTCAGGGTTCATCCCTGCTGCTGGTTCATCTAAGAAAATCAACTGCGGATCAGTGGCCACCGCACGCGCAATTTCAATCCGGCGTTGCGTCCCATAAGGCAAGTTGGCGGTGATCACATCAGCAACATCGGTGAGATCTAATTTGGCCAAGATCTCATCCGTCCATTTATTCGCCAACGCTTCCTGCTTAGCAAATGCTGGCAAGCGTAAAATGCTCGACACAAAGCCTTCTTTGTAGCGATGCGTCATTGCCGCTTGCAAGTTTTCGCGCACAGACAATTGATGAAACAAGCGAATGTTTTGGAAAGTCCGGGCAATGCCCATTTTGGCGACTTGATAAGGTTTCTTCTTATCTAAAGACACCATTTCATCCCCAACGCGGAACGCAACTGTCCCTTCAGTGGCTGGCGATACCCCAGTTAACGCATTGAACAGCGTGGTTTTCCCGGCACCGTTAGGCCCGATCAACGCCACCAGTTCGCCAGTTTCAACATGCATCGAAACATCTTCGACCGCTTTGAGCCCGCCGAAGATTTTGGACACGTGGTCCACTTTTAATAATGTGGTCATGCGGCGTCCTCCTTTTTCTTGCGGAATCGATCTAAGACGCGAGCAAATGAGAATTCATAACGCCCGAGCAACCCAGTTGGCTTGAAGACCATGATCACGATCAACGCCACCGCGTAAATCACCATCCGTAGCGTCCCGAAACTTTGTAATACCGTATCCAAAACGCCTAAGACGACAGCGGCAAAGAAGGTCCCAGTCATCGAACCCACACCGCCGAGCACCACGATGATCAACATGGCAATGGAATTCATGATCCCAAAATCGGTTGGCGCAATGGTTTGGATGTAGCTAGCATGTAGCGACCCAGCAACTGCGGCAGTTGAAGCGCCTAAGACAAAGGCGGCTAACTTCCACTTAGTCGGGTTGATGCCGACTGCTTCTGCAGCGATTTCATCATCACGAATGGCTTGGATCGCGCGCCCGGCCCGTGAATGGGCGAAGTTGACGATCACCGCAGTGGTTAAGCAAACGAAAATGTAAACCACAGGCCATGTGGCAAATTGCGGAATGTTGAATAAGCCCGCAGCACCATTGGTAACTTTCATATTGTTGATCACCACGCGGATGATTTCAGCGGCGCCCATTGTGGCGATTGCCAGATAGTCCCCTGACAAACGCAACGTTGGGATCCCAATAATGATTGCCACCACTATGGCAATGGCAATGCCGACGACGATCGAAACAAAGAACCCAACGGTGGTCGGCATCGCTTGTAAAATGATTCCAGTAGCGTAAGCGCCGACTGCCATGAACCCAGCGTGGCCTAAGGAGAACTGGCCAGAAAAGCCGATGATCAAATTCAACCCAGTGGCTAAAATAATGTTGATCCCGATGGTCACCAGCATGTTTTCAATAAAGGCATCGATCACGCCGACGTAGACTAACGCGTTGATGAGGACAAAGCCGACGATCATCACTGCGAGCCAACATGCGATGGCTTGAAGTTTTTTCTTGGTCATAAGCTTACACCTTCTCCTTCACATTCTTGCCTAACAGCCCTGCAGGCAGCACGATCAAAATCAAAATCAACACGACGTAAACCGCCGCATCTTTGTAAGCGGACAAGCCGATCGCTTGCACGCCAGTTTCCAACAACCCGATCAAAAAGCCACCAACAGCAGCCCCTGGAACGGACCCGATACCACCAACAACAGCAGCGACGAAGGCTTTGATCCCAGGTGTCATCCCCATTAATGGGTCGATCGAGTTGTAATACAAACCGATCAAGACCCCGGCAGCCCCAGCTAAAGCCGAGCCTAAGCCGAAAGTAAAGGAAATGACGTGATCAGGGTTGATCCCAACTAACGCTGCGGCTTCTTGATCCACCGCGACAGCCCGCATGGCGGTACCCATTTTGGTTTTTTGAATGATCAGTTGGAGTAAGATCATTAAAATCAACGCCGTCACTAAGATCAGCACTTGAATGTTGGAAATACTGATGCCTAATGCCGTGAAGTTATGCTGTTTGACCACTTGCGGAAAGTTTCTGGTATTGGCGCCGAATAAATACGACATCCCATTTTCCAAGAAATAGGAAACCCCGATAGCCGTGATCAAAGCGGTGATCCGCGGTGAATTCCGCAATGGGCGGTAGGCGAGATATTCAATGATCATCCCTGCCAACGCCGTGACGATCATCGCTGAAAGCAATGCGACGATGAAGTCGACATGATAGGTGTTGATCACATAGTAGCCCCAAAACGCCCCGAGCATGTAAATATCCCCATGCGCAAAGTTGATCAGCTTGATGATCCCGTAAACCATGGTGTAGCCCAGCGCCAGCAGCGCGTAGATACTCCCAAGTGACAGGCCATTGATGACTTGTTGCAGTACTGTATGCAAGAGATCGCCTCCTTAATTAAAATTCCGATTGATTCAAAATAATGGCGGTGCGGAAAGCTCAGGCTCCGGTGTGAAATCCTGCGGCGCGCTGGACACGGAACGCAATCCGCGAAATAAAAGCTAACTCCCAAAGACCGCGAGTGGATCTTTTATCCCGCGCCGTTGTAAGGCGTAAACGCCTAACAACGGTGCGACGGCTGGTGTCCAGCGCGCCTACGGATCTCAAACCTCCGCCTAAGCTTTCCGCGATTACTTTAAACGTTGCTATTTATATAGAAGAAACACGTTTCAATGCGTCACCAGTGACCATGGAAAATGCTGATGACACAAGGGTTGAACGCTGGTCCTAAGCTGAAACGACCGATAGTGATGCCAACAATTTCAAATCGTTGCCTATGGCTAATCAGTGCAATAGCAGGCGGCATTACGCCTCCTGCTATCCACCAGTTATTTGATCACAGTTGCGGAAACGGCTTTACCGTTAACCAGCTTTTCAACTGAAATCGTCTTTTCAGGGTTATGCTTGGCATCGATAGTCATCGTCCCAGTGACACCCTTCAAGTTCTTGACCTTGCCTAAAGCCTTGGCGATATCAACGGAGTTCGTGGACTTCGCATCTTGGATGGCTTGTTTCAACAGGTAAACGGAATCGTAACCTAAAGCGTTGAACGCAGAAGCAGTGGTGTGATGCTTAGCTTTGTATGCGGACATGAAGTCGGCAACCGTTTTGTCGGACTTCGCAGACAGCGTAGAGAATGGCGTGGTGTAGTAAACGTTCGTCACGTTCTTGGCACCGGCGATTTTCGTCAAGCTTGGATCCATCATCCCGTCACCACCGACGATTGGGGTGTTGATGCCCATTTGCCGGGCTTGTTTGATGATCAAGCCGATTTCGGTGTAGTAACCAGGGATGTACAAAGCATCAAAGCCTTTGTTCTTCAACGTGGTCAAAACGGCATTGAAGTCTTTGTCACCGGCTTGGAAGTATTGCGTGGAAACCACGTCGCCTTTATATTCCTTCTTGAACGCAGCAGCTAAGCCTTTGCCGTAATCGTTAGAGTTATCAGCTAAAATGGCCACTTTCTTAGCTTTCAAGTTGTTTTCAACGAACTTAGCAGCTTGCGTGCCTTGGAAATCATCGGTGAAGGCAGTCCGGAAGGCGTAAGGTTGCACCTTGCCAGATTTTTGTTCTGTGTAAGCCGGTGCGGTAGCAGATGGTGAGATCTGAGCCACTTGGGCTTTGGTGGCGTTAGACAAGGCTGCGGTGGCAGCGCCAGTTGTGGCTGGCCCGATCAAAGCAGAGACTTTAGAGTTATCCGCCAAGTCTGCGGCAACAGAAGCTGCGGTGGATGTGGCAGTTTTGTTGTCTTTGGTAATGGTTTTAAACTTGTAAGTCTTGCCGTTGACTTTAAAGCCACCAGCTTTGTTGATGCGAGAAACCGCCAAGTCGATCCCATTGTTGACTTGTTCCCCGTAACCACCACCGACACCTGACAATTCGATGTTGACCCCGACTTTGATCGTAGAGCCTGTGGCAGTGTTGCCTTTACTTTGTGCTTTGGCAGTACAGCCTGCCATTAAGGCGACTGAAGCCAGCACGGCGCCAACTTCAGCAAAACGTTTGATCATTGATTTCTGCATTGAAAATCCCTCTTTCTCGTATCCCAAGCTTTTGACTCATATTGAGTTCGTCATGTGAATGTATTAATAATACATGGGAGTATTATTAAAAGTCAACGAAATATTCACATTTTTCTCAACAAATTCAAATCTTAAGAATCTGTAATCAGGAGTTTAAAAGGATTCTTCAATGAGAAGTATCACATTAATCGCTATTTAACGGCAGTGGCGCTGACCACTTTGCCTTTGGTCATTTGTTCAACGACGATCGGCTTTTCTGGGTCATGGTTCTTATCAACAGAAGTGGTCCCAGTTACGGCTGGCATGTCTTTGATCTTCGCTAAGGCTTGGGCCACTTTGACAGAGTTGGTAGACTTGGCATCTTCAATGGCTTGCTTGATCATCAGTACAGAGTCATAAGCTAAAGCAGAGAAGGTTGGCGCATCTTGGCCATAAGCCGCTTTAAAGTCAGCCATGAACTTCTTTGCGGTTTTGTTGGTGGCACCAGACATCGTGGAAAATGGCGTGGTGTAGTAAATCTTGCTTGCGTTTTGATCGCCGGCGATTTTGGCTAACTTTGGATCCGCCATACCATCAGAACCGATGATCGGCACATTGATCCCAGCTTGGCGGGCTTGTTTGATGATCAAGCCGACTTCAGAGTAGTAACCTGGCACGTAAATCGCGTCGATGTTTTTGGATTTGATGTTGGTGAGCAGCGCATTGAAGTCTTTATCGCCTTCAGCAAAGGATTGCTTGGAAACCACAGAACCTTTGAAGGCTTTCTTAAACGCACTGGCCAACCCAGTCCCATAATCAGAGGAATTGTCTTGCAGGATCGCTACGTTCTTAGCTTTCAACGTATTGTTGGCAAAATGCGCTGCGGTTTCACCTTGTAAGTCGTTGTTGAAGCAAGCGCGGAAAACGTAAGTCTGAACTTTACCGTTCTTTTGCAGCGTGTAATCAGGATCCGTCGCAGATGGGGAAACTGTTGGCACATAAGCTTTGGTCATGTTAGGAATCGAGGCCGTCCCGTCATTAGTAGTGGCAGGTCCAACAACTGCAGTGACTTTGTCTTTGGTAGCCAGCTGTGCGGCAACGGAGGCAGAGCCTGAAGTGGTCGTCTTGTTATCTTGAATGACCGTTTGGATCTTCATTTTCTTATCGCCGACTTTGATACCGCCAGCTTTGTTGATTTCTTTAACAGCGAGTTGGAAGCCTTGCTTTTGTTGTTCGCCGTAGCCTGCAGCCGCGCCAGATAATTCCATGTTCAACCCGATTTTGACTTTGTCGCCAGTGGCAGTGTTGCCCTTGGCACTGGAGTTCTTAGCAGTACAGCCGGCCATGGCCATAATCGCAGCAACAGTTGCGGCGGCCCCTACAAATTTAGTGATTGTCTTTTTCATGAGTATTCTTCCCTTTTTTTCATTTTGTCTGCTGGCCGCGCGCGCCACGGTTTGCAACTCATTAAAAATGGCCCCATCCGTTTGTGGATGAGGCCAATCACCTAGTGGTGTGATGAGCCCCATCAACGCAAAGCAGAGGGCTCAATTCGTAGTGTTTACTACGATCGAGTCCTCTGCTTCAACAACAAGGCCAAGTCTAGGCGGGTAGATACAATGGTTTGATTTTGATTATTCATGATGTATCCCCCTTTTCCTAGATTAATGATTAATTAGAATCTACTATTGTTTCTCTTAATTGTCAACCGTTCTGGGCAAAATAAATTTTGCCGCATCTGGGAAAGGCTCTGTTATACTGGTCACATTGCGGAATTTTAACTGGTTGGGATGACCCCAACTGGATTTATCTTTGGAGGCGACAACATGGCAAAAAATAACAAACGCACCGCTGCGATCCGCGCGGCTTGCGGGACAACAATGTGGGGGATCGGGGGCGTCTTGGCCAATGTTGTTTTCAACACATCACATGCCACACCTGCTTGGTTAGTCTCCATGCGCTTAACTTGGGCTGGCATTGCTATGTTGATTTTTGCGATTGTCACCAAACAACCTTTATTGCGCGTATGGCACAACAAGGCGCATGCAATTCGCTTGTTATTATTCGGCTTGATTGGCGTGGCGCTTGCTCAATTTACTTATTTATTGGCGATTTTTTATGGGAATGCGGCGTTGGCCACGATCATGTTATCCCTGGTGCCGGCGATGATCACGGTGGTCACTTGTGTGCGCGAACGCACGATGCCTAGGCCGATCGATACGATCGCCATCGTCATTGCCTTAGTCGGCGTTTTCTTATTGGTGACGGATGGCAACCCGACGAAGTTACATGTCGCACCGATCGCGGTGTTTTGGGGTATTTTAGCAGCGGTGACTGGGGCGGCTTACACCATGTTACCGAAAAAATTGTTGTTGCATGAACCGCCGTTAGTCATTGTCGGCTGGGGCTTGATCGTCGGCGCGGTGTTCATGAACTTCTTAGCGCCTGTGTGGCACATCCCCGCAGGTTTGCATTTGTACTCATGGGTTGCGATCGCCTTCATCGTCTTTGGCGCCACCTTCTTGGCTTATATCTTATATGTCTCCAGCTTAAAAACATTGCGCCCAGCGATTGCTTCGATGATCGGCAACTTGGAGCCTTTGACCGCCACTGTGTTATCGATCATCTTCTTAGCGTTAGGCTTTCACACCTTGCAATTCTTCGGCATCGTCATGGTGCTTGGGGCAGTGGTCATGATGAGTTGGACGCCGAAACGCAAAATTCAATAGCGCCGTTAAGCCATCGCAGTGTCATTGCGATGGTTTTTTAAAACGAAATATACCAATATAACATCGATGCGTTATAAGTGCGATTATTCATCGTAAAATTCGATGTCGCGATACAAAACCTTTACAATAAAAAGCTGGACAATGAATTTGGCTGGTGTTATTCTGTAAGCGTTAACTAGGAGGAAGGGGTGGCTTAGCGCACGTCACCCGCACTACTTCGCAACGGGGGGCAGTTCCCCGCAAACCCGAGTGAGATCGATCCACATTGCCAGTCTGTTTGACGGCAGTGGGTCTCAGCATCAGTCGTGCCGGCACATAAGGGTCCCCTCTCGGACTCATACCAAGTGTGAATGGACGATTTGCCTCGTGGTAACACGAGAAGCAAGTGACGCCTGTGGACGAAAAGCGAATGCATCGCTGACTAGTTCTGAAAGCGGCCAAAGCCTAAGAAGTGGCGGTTGCGCAGACACGCGCTTGAAAGTTTTGAAGGGCATGGACGTAATTGAATCGGTTAAAAGCCGTGAATCCACGAAATGGTTCGCTGTTTCGTGGATTTGTTGTGCCCCAAGACTGCTAATGTTAAAAAATTGCGAGCGTAAAGTGAAGGCCGCATTTGTTTGGCGGTGAACCACTTTTGAATTAATATTTCCATTTTGAACCGGCAATTAAATAACACGTTTTGGCGCAATCAAAAAGGATCACGGCTAATGTCGTGATCCTTTTTTAGCAGTATCTACGAATAGATAAGGACAGTGTGGCTCCACAACCGCTTATCCACTGGCCCCGAAATCCGTCGGGTGGTGATTCATGCCTGCCAGCTGCAACTTTCACCACATAGTGCGTGGTTACTCGACTCATCGCATACCCTTATCATATCACGCTTTGTACTTGCCGCCAACTGGGTGACGGTAAGTTTGTTCTGCTAACAGTTGCGCCAGCATAAACCCGACAGCGATCGCGCCTGCCACCATCGCCACGCGCACAGTGAGCTTGGAGGCTTTATCGATTTGGCCTAAGACCAGCGCCCGCACCGCTTGATAGGCAGTCGCCCCTGGCACCAACGGGACTAAACCAGGAATGTTGAAAATGATCACCGGCATTTTTTTGATGCGGGAGAAGATCATCCCACAGATCCCAATAGCAAATGCCCCGAGTAAATTGCCCATCATGCGGCCAACATCCAAGTCATAGGTCAACACCCAATACACGATCCAGCCGATCGCACCGGCCCAGCCAGCGAAGTTCAACGCCCGACGCGGCACATTGATAATAATGGCAAACGCCACCGTCGACACATAGCTAAAGCTTAATTGGACTAAAAACTGTAACCAATATGGCATGGCGCCCTCCTAGAAAAATCGAAAAATCAATGCAATGCCTACGCCGATCGCAGCTGCCGACAATAAGGCTTCCATGCCCCGCGCAATGCCAGATAATAAATGCCCGGCTAACATGTCGCGAATAGAATTGGTGATCGCCACGCCTGGCACTAATGGCATTACAGCGCCGATGATCACATTGTCGAGATTGCGACCAACGCCGAGTTTCACCCCAGCCCAAGCCGTCACCCCAACGACAAACGCCCCGCCTAACTCTGAAATAAAGCGCACACGAGTCAGTGGACTGATTTTGGCATAGGCGATAAAGCCTAACGCACCGACTACTGCGGCCAACGGCATATCAAACCAGTCGTAAGCTTGCGCAAATACCACCATCAACATGGTACTGCACACGCCAGCCGCCAACACTTGCAACCAAAATGGGAAAAAGGGCGTATTTTGATCCAGGTGATGCAACGCCTCATGCAGTTCATGTAAGCCGAGTTCATGGGCCGCAAAGCTTCTGGACAGTTGATTGACTTGAGCGACTTTTTCCATATCGATCGAACGCTTGTCAATTGGGGAAAGCAAAGTCTTGGACTCATTGCCTAACCCGATAAAAATCCCAGTCGGCGTGGTGAACACCAAGGCATCTTGAGCGCCACCGTTAACGGCGATGCGCCGCATGGTATCATCCACCCGGTACATTTCACTGCCGCCTTCGATCATAATGCGTCCGGCAAGCAGGCACACTTCTAGGAGCTCGTTATGCATGTGCAGCTGCCTCGATGCTTTTTTCAAGATGAGCTTTGAGTTTTGCTTTGGGATAAGCCCCGACGATTTTTTCATACGGTTTGCCTTCGTGATAGACGATCATTGCGGGAATACTTTGAATATGAAACTGCTCGGCGACACTTTTGTCGTCATCGATGTTCATCGTGACCACTTGCATCGGCAGTTCGGCTTCCAAACTCGCCATCATTGGGCTCATGATTTTACAAGGCCCACACCAAGGTGCCCACAGCTCTAATACTGTAGTGCCGTGTTGGATCTGTGTTGCTAAGGTTTTACGCGTTACTGCCATCACCATCATTTTCACCTCGAATTAGATTGTAACATGTTACTGGCTGTCACCCAACAAACACGTGTGTTTGTAACTAAAGCGCCACATAGTCAGCATTGAAAAAGTCGTGATCTGTGTCGACCACGACTTGCTAAGTTATTTCTTATCCGCGTCCAACAAGGTCACACCTTGAGGAGGATTAGCGGTAATTGCGCCAACGACTTTGTGCGGGACATACGCCGCTTGTAAATACTCAATGTCCTCAGGCGTCAGCTTCACTTTAAACGCCCCAGCCGCATCATCAAGGTATTTGGCCTTAGTCGCGCCAATGATCGGCGCTGCCACCCCTTTGGCCCATTGCCAGGCGATACTGATCTGCGCCATTGTAGCTTGATGCTTTTCAGCTAGCTCGTGCACTCGCTTAGTAATTTCTAGATCTGTATCTTCCGTATGATCGTACTTGCCTTTGGCCACGACGTCGGTTTTTGAGCGCAAAGTGTTCGCATCCCAGCTAGGTCGCGCTAATCGGCCAGCCGCCAGGGGACTGTATGGCATCAGCGACACGCCCATTTGCTTGCACAAAGGGATCATTTCGCGTTCGTCTTCACGGTATAGCAAGTTATAGTGGTTCTCCATCGCCACAAAAGGCGTCAGTCCGTGATCGCGAGCTGCCAGCTGCATGTTGTAGAACTGATAAGCAAACATCGCCGACGCGCCAATCGCGCGCACCTTGCCAGCTTTGACTAAATCATTAAGCGCCGACATGGTTTCTAGAATCGGCGTGTCGTAATCGAAGCGATGGATGATGTATAGATCCAAGTAATCCGTCCCAAGCCGCTTGAGGGTCCCGTCAATTTCGCGATCGATCGCCGCTTTGGATAACCGGCCTGGATTAAAGTAGACTTTTGAGGCAATCACCACTTTGTCGCGAGTCGTCAAATTCTTTAACGCGCGCCCTAAATATTCTTCACTTGTACCTTTGGAATAAGTGTTGGCCGTATCAAAGAAGTTGATCCCGAGATCTAGCGCATGCTTGATCACTTGTTGGCTTTGATCAGGATCCAAGGTCCAATCATGCATCGTCCCTGCTTGACCAAAACTCATCGCGCCGACGCACAATTTTGAGATTTCAATATCCGTATTGCCTAAATGCGTATACTCCATGATTTACCTCCAATGTTTAATACCTTTACTGTACAACCTTGGAGTGGGTTTAAGGCAAGCGGTTTCTGATTTGAAATGTTTTGAAGACACAAAAAAAGACCTGTCAGCGACAGATCTTTCATTCAGCGTGGCGACTTCCTA
>NZ_AZEU01000221.1 GCF_001435035.1 Lacticaseibacillus manihotivorans DSM 13343 = JCM 12514 | reverse complement strand
TTCATGGCCTTTTTGGTCTAGTCGCTAAGGTGTTGCACTTGAATTGTAAACTGGGGCTGTATCTTTTGTTGCATTAGTGCCTACAAAACGTCGACTCATAGAGTTGGCGTTTTTCATTTTCCCGGGAAATGTTTTGGATGCGTTTTTTTTAGGTAATGGCGGAAGTCACAGTTTGTGACCCTATGAAAAGCCGTTAAAACCGCTTGCAATTATGCGATAATACAGGTGGAGGCGAGGAGTATGAAAATTGGGGCAAAGTTAATCGCAGGCCGACAGCAAATGGGTTTCACCCAACAAGAGGTAGCCGATAAATTATTCGTCACCCGTCAAACTGTTTCGCAATGGGAAAATGATCAACGCAAACCCGATCTTGAAGCAGTGGCCAGCTTATGCCGATTATTAAAACTGGATGCGCGTGATTTGCTTGACGTGCACGATAACCATGATAGGACGATGAACGAGTTGCTCGGGATGCCGGCAATCGCTGATATCAGCCACATTATTAAAGTGCGACCAGCATATATGACGGCAATTGTTGATGGTGTTCAGTATCCTCAGCACATCATGCCGAAATGGTTGAATCGCATCACTGCAGGGTATCAAATGTTCATCGGAACGGCCGAGTTTGGTGGGGAGTTAACCCTGAAAGATGAATACGGACACCTTTTTTATCAAGATGTCCCACAACGCCTGACCGTTGCTTTATTGAGCACCGTGATTTTTCCCTCGATTGGCACTGTTCCAATTATGGAAACCCGTTATCGCACGCTGATCACCATCAATCATATGAACCTACTGATCCCAACGCCGACAGCGGTGCCAGCCTTGCTCGACTGGATTCAAAGCCATCATGTGTTACTGCAAGATCCCATGCAATTGGCGACACATCAACATCTTGATTTCAAGAATCTGACGGCTGATCAATTCGCCAAGCTTGCAGCTGGGACGCCATATGAAATTGTCTATCAACAAAGTGGCGGCAACATGGCACCTTGGTAATTCATTGACAAGTCGTATCAAACCCAGCATACTAGCGATACGTGATGGAGGTGTCGCTTTGAAAAAAATCTATTTCTTATGTACCGGCAATGCTTGTCGCAGTCAAATGGCTGAAGGTTTTGCCAAACAACTTTTGCCCAGTGACTGGAAGATTCAAAGCGCCGGCATCGAAACTCACGGCCTCAATCCTAAAGCCGTAGAAGTGATGGCGGAAGTCGGCGTCGATATTTCTCGCCAAACCTCGAAGTTGATCGATCCGGCATTTCTCAAGCAATGTGATTTGGTGGTGACCTTGTGCGGCGATGCCCATGATCGGTGTCCAGTGACGCCGCCGAGTGTGACTAAATTATATTGGCCGCTGCCAGATCCAGCACCATCGAATGATCTTGAGGTGTTCCGTTCAGTGTGTGATCAAATCAAAACCAAAGTCTTGTCGCTCAACTAATTGTTCAAAGTCCTAGCGATAGGGCTTTTTTCTTTGCTTGAATTGTCAAGCTAAGTGGAACATCTCTGACCAGAAGACTTCAAGCGAAGATTTCCATCCGAACATCTTGCGTGGTCGAGTGTTGATTTTCCACACCATTCGGTTGATTTCCTCGTCTGTGATCGTAGCGATGTCTGTTCCTTTGGAAATATATTCCCTGATCAATCCATTTGTATTTTCGTTACTTCCTCTGGCCCAAGGAG
>NZ_AZEU01000220.1 GCF_001435035.1 Lacticaseibacillus manihotivorans DSM 13343 = JCM 12514 | reverse complement strand
GTCCTTTAAAGTAATTCATGCGCACAATCCCTCTTTTCTTGTCACTCAGTATACTAAAATAAAGTCAGCGAGGAAAATTTGCACCAGAACCCAAATAAGTTATTAATCGCGATTAATGATTTATTTGAACCCTGGAAGGTAAACGCGGTTCTGAATGTCTCTTAAAATCTGTCTCAAATATTGACTTCAATCCATCGGACGCTATCGAGTCTTTTGACACAAGTTTCAGACAGATGTCCACAAGCTCAATGTCCGAACCTATGGACACCACATTATGTCGATTGGCAGTGGGCTTCACTATACTATATTTGTAAGCGTTTTCAGATTCGAGGAGGTGTTGAAATAGTGAATCATGTTGGGGATCTTGATCGAGCCTTGTTGGACTATTTGTCTCGAAGTGCCGGTTTTGTCAATGCAGCAGAGGTTGCGGCAGCACTAGGCACGTCAACAAAAACGATTTATCGCCACATTGATCAAATTAATGAGCAATCAGATGAACCTGTGATTCAAACGATTCGTGGGAAAGGTGCGAGGCTGTTGCCGAGTGCATTGCCTGATCTTAGTTCCTCCAATGAGCAGATGGACAGTGCTAGTCAAAGTAGTCTTGAACGAAGAAATCAGGTGTTGGAACAGCTGCTATTTCGAGCACCAGTAAAAATGTCATTGGATGATTTGTATACGGAACAATATGTGAGTGATGCGACGATTGATAATGATTTGTTGTATCTCAAGCGACGATTGGCCAAGAAAAAGTTGGTGCTGATACGGACCGGTCATACCGTTCATATTGAAGGCGAAGAAACACGAATTCGTGAACAACTCAGTGCGGTTTTGCAAAACATGTCCACGATTACCACTGGCGGCACGATTGAAGGCATTACAGATTACGACCAGCAATTCATTACAAGACAGGTACAAGTGATTGAACAAGCGACCGGCGGCAAATTGGTTTATCCGTATAACGTGAACATCTTGTCGCACTTGTACATCTTAATTCAACGCGTCCGGCGTCAAGGAAAAGTTGAGCGGCTGAAGATTGTGAATAGCGTGGAAGTTCGCAAGTTGATGCTGCAGAATATGCATCTTTATCGATTGGCTGAAATTATTATTGGCAACACTGAAGATTACTTGGCTAAACAGTTGCCACCAGAAGAAACGGATTATCTCTTCCAATATTTAATTTCTTCAAGAATCGACAATGAAACGCCTAACGTCAAAATGCTTTCATACAGTCCCAAAGTTCATGAAGTTTCGGCTTTTCTCATCAACTATGTCAATAAGCACTTACCAACTACGCATATTCAACAAACGACTTGGCGGGAGTTAGCTGGTCATGTGGCACCTCTCATTAATCGATTGGAAAACAATATTGCCGTCACAAATGGGTTGTTAACTGATATTAAACGTGAATATGCCAGTTTGTTTGAGGTTTTAGCTGAGGGTACACAGCAAGCGACTAAAAAATTTGCCTTACCTGAAATTTCTGAAAATGAGGTTGGTTTTATCGTCATGTATTTTGCCCGGTTTTTGGAACAGCAGGATCACAAGATTCAAACGTTGGTCATTTGCGCCAGCGGTATTGGCACATCGGAACTGCTCCGAGTCAAACTAGAAAAAACATTTAGAGAATTAAAGATTGACCAAACTGCGACGGGCTTATTCACCGATATTGATATGAACTCACTTAAAAATACGGATTTGATCGTTTCAACCATTGATTTAAAGGGTTCGCAGTATGACAAACTAGCCATTCCAAAGGTATTAGTGAGTGCTGTGTTGTCAAATTTAGATAAGGAGAAGATTCGCCATGCCATTAAAGCAATCGAGTAATGTGAGTTGATCAAAATGAGCGCGCCATTTGATCAGACTCATCTTTTTCAAGTCATCGCGACCAACATTCAGCGAGATGTCCCTGAGTTGACGGCATCAGAGGTTCGCCAACGCATCATGGAACGGGAGCACGAAGGAGAAACGTATATCGGCTATGGTGTTGTCTTATTGCACCTGATCTCTGATGCGGTCTCGGAGGCAGGGGTGCTGCTGATCAAATCCGCGATACCCATGCGTTGGCGATCTGCTTACTCAGGTGAGGATCATCTTGTCGATAAATTCGTGGTACTAGCCATTGCTGCTCACGGCGACGATGGCGCTAAGCTTCGGCCGATCATGCAACAGTTGGCGGACGAAGCATCAACTAATCAATTGTTCGAAATGGAGTGAATGTTATGGAGAAGACAAGCGTGAATCATTTCTTCTCGGATCGCGTGATTACTTTTGATCAAACGTTTTCTGATCGCAACACAGCATTGAAATCGGTTGCGGATCAATTATTAAAGGCGGGAGCTGTCGTGCCGACTTTTGAAAAGGCCATTATTGCGCGGGAACAAACCTATCCCACTGGCTTGCAATTAAATGATGGTATTGGCGTGGCGATTCCGCATACGGATGCCGATCAGGTTATCCATGATCAGATTGGTTTTGTTTCTTTAAAAACCCCAGTTGAATTTCGGCAAATGGCGAGTGCCACAGACGTTGTGTCTGTTAATTATTTATTTGTTCTGGCGCTCAAAACAGCGCATCAACAATTGGACATGTTGCAGAAATTAATGGGGTTGTTTGCTGATGATACTAAAATGATAGCTTTTAGGAAAATTACAACAGCAGATGACTTCATTCATTTCATGACGGAACAGGGTGTTTTGTAACGGCACGTGTGAGAAATTTTGCAGCAAGGCAGTTGTTTAAAGAGAGCGTGAACAAGCGCGCTTATCTGGGAATTTCTGCGACTGTAAACGCGTTTAAAGGAGGAGAACTTCAATGCAAGTACTTCAATGGATCGTCAATTTAGGGGCGAGTGTCTTCTTGCCAATACTATTGTTTCTTTTTGGGCTCGCATTGCGAATCAAACCAGGCAAAGCGTTTAAATCCGCACTGACAATTGGGATTGGGTTTATTGGTCTGAACTTGGTGATTAATTTACTGACAACCAGTTTAGGACCAGCAACAAAGTCAATGATCAGTAATTATGGTTTGCATCTCAGCAGCATTGATGTTGGGTGGCCGGCAGCTTCAGCGATCGCATATGGCACAGCATTAGGCGCGATGGCTATTCCCGTTGGCGTTGGTACGAATATTATTTTGCTGATTCTTGGCCTAACCAAAACGCTGGATGTCGATATTTGGAATTATTGGCACGTCGCGTTTGCCGGTTCCATTTTGTACACACTGACAGGCAACATGTGGCTGGGGCTTGCCACGATGGTTGTGGTGACCATGTTCACGTACTTCTTCGCTGATCTGAGTGCACCAACTGTCGGCAAGTATTACGGTTTGGAAGGCATTTCCTTCCCGCATGGTTTGTCAGCCCCAGGTTACGTCTTCGCGTTGCCATTCAACTGGTTGTTTGATCGGATTCCTGGCATCAACAAGATCCATCTGGACGCTGAAACAATTCAAAAACGCCTAGGTGTGTTTGGTGATACGACGGTCATCGGCGCCATTATCGGGTTAATCATCGGCTTTCTTGCCCAACAACCACTGAATAAGGTTCTGAACCTGGCTGTCAGTATGGCAGCGGTCATGATGTTGATGCCGCGCATGGTTTCACTGCTGATGGAAGGCTTAACGCCTATCTCTGAAGGCGCCAATGACATGATCAAAAAGCATTTTCCAGGTCGTAAGTTATACATCGGGATGGATAGTGCTTTGGCCATTGGACAAGGTTCCGTTTTGTCATCAGCACTGCTGTTAGTGCCGATTACGTTACTACTTGCCATTGTTTTGCCAGGGAACAAGGTCTTACCGTTTGGTGATTTAGCAACGATTCCATTCTTCATCGCATTGTTTGCCGCCGTCTTTAAAGGCGATATTTTCAGAACCGTAATTGCAGGGACCGTTGATATTGCGATTAGCCTCTATGTTGCGAGTTGGGCGGCGCCGTTGATCACCAAACTAGCCAAGGCTGCCAGTTTCAATATGGGTGGCAACAACTCTATCTCAGCCTTGAGTGATGGCGGATTGTGGACCAACTTTATCTATCTCATGATGGGTGAAAAGTTCCAGTGGCTCGGCGTCGGTGTGTTGTTCATCGTCGCATTGGGTCTACTATTCTGGCTTAACAAAGTCCGGGACAAGCAAGAAAACGTTGCAGCCTAAGTTCAGTGTAGCTAGAAAACGTGAAATGCAGCCTGATTGCTAGGCCGGCTCGTGCTTACAAAAAGGAGAAAAATCATGACACAAAAGTTATTAGTTATCTGCGGTACCGGTGTTGCCACTTCAACCGTCGTCATGGGCAAGCTTAAGACTTGGTTGGACAATCAAGGGCTTACAAAAGACGTGACGTTGTACCAAAGCAAAGTGGCTGAGGAAGTCAATCATATTGATGATTATGACATCGTGGTTTCCACAACATTGGTACCAGATTCGATTAAAGAGAAAGTTATTGATGGCGTGCCATTGCTGACTGGCATTAATGCCGACAAAGTTTATGACAAGATCAAGCAGGATATTGAAACTGGGAAGGAGAAAAAATAATGCTCATTTCTTCAAAAAACTTGTTGTTAACGGCGCGCGAAGGCGGGTTCGCGATTCCACACTTCAACTTTTGGGATGAAATGTCAGCTCGTGCTCATGTAGCGGCTGCTGAGAAGAAAAATGTGCCGATATTGTTGGCATGGGCACAGAAGCATGAAGCCGATATTGATATTGATGAAGCTTTGACTCTAGGCAAATTCTATTGCGCCCAAGCCAAGATCCCCATTGTTCTGCACCTCGATCATGGGTTCTCACCAGACCTGGTCAAATATGGTATTGATCATGGCTTTACGTCGGTGATGATTGACGCCTCTGCTGAAAAGTTCGATAAAAACGTTGCCGTGACGAAGGATGTCGTTGATTATGCCCATCAACGCGGGGTCGTTGTTGAGGCGGAAATCGGCCATGTCGGCACTGGCTTGAGTGCGGATGACGCCAATCAGTATACCGAGGTTGAGGCGGCTGTCGAGTTTGTTAAACGTACCAACGTTGATTCTTTAGCCGTGTCAATCGGTACCTCGCACGGGGTTTATAATAGTGCCAAGACACCACATCTGAATTTTGAGCGGCTCAGTGAATTGCGACAAGCAGTTGCAGTGCCATTGGTTCTCCACGGTGGGTCGTCATCTGGTGATGAGAATTTAAGCAAGGCCGCGGCACTGGGTATCACTAAGGTCAATATCTACACTGACTTGGCCAATGCTGCCTTGCATGCAGCCCAAGCAGAGCCTTATGAAAGTGTTCTTAAGATGATCGAAGCCGAACAGAAAGCAGTTGAAGCACTGGATGAGCACTATGTTGATGTTTTCAATACGGCCAAGTTGCATCAAGTTGAAGAGAAAACGGTACTCGGTGCGCTGTGAGTTTCAATCTTTTCAAGAAAGGGTGATGTTGGAATGGCAAGTGTTAAGAAACCTTTTTTCATTGTGAATCCTAAGTCGTATCTTTATGGTGATGATGCCGTGAAGCTGGCAAAAATTGCGGATGAGATTGCTGCCAAAAAGCATCTTGACTGTTTATTTACGGGGCAACTGATTGATCTGCCACGGATCAAGGCGGCAACGAGCCACTTGATCATCACGGCACAGCACATGGACCCGCTGCTTCCCGGCCGTGGCATGGGCCATGTTTTACCTGAAGCCCTGAAAGCTGCGGATGTTGAAGCGGTTGTCCTGAATCATGCTGAAAATCCGCTGGAAATCGGTGTTTTGGATAAGACGATTACCCGTGCTAAAGCGGTCGGTTTAATGACCATTGTCTGTTCCGACACGCCTTCTGAAAGTCGCGCGATTGCGAGTCTGCACCCAACCATGATGATTTGCGAACCAACCAGTTTAATTGGCACCGGAAGTATCAGCAATGATGACTATATTAAAGAAACCAATGATGCCGTTCGCAGTGTTGATCCTGACATTTTGATCATGCAAGCAGCTGGCGTTAGTACTGGCGCAGACGTCAAAAAGGTATTGGCATTGGGTGCTGATGGAACTGGTGGCACAAGCGGTATTATTAATGCCCCTGATTGGCGCGCAAAATTGACGGAAATGATGGGTGCAATGGCGGCATACAAGGAGGCACAGTTAGCATGACAGTTAAAAGTGAAGTGTTAGATCTAACTTCAAATGGCCATCGGGTGACATTTCATAATGTGACTGATCAGGTGAAACAATTTGTGAAGGCCAGTGGCGTTCAAAATGGCATTTGTGTCGTTCAATCGCCACATACAACTTGTTCGGTGATCTTTGAGGAGTTTACGCATGATCGGGACTTTAATGGCGACGAGTATCTGCTAGTCGATATGAGCCGTCAACTGGATAAATTGGTCCCGCGAGAACTCACGGAAAATACGAACTATAAGTATCCTGGCCCTAAGCATATTGACTTCCTGCATAGCATTCAGGACAACCCTGCCTATAAAGGTGATGATGGCACTGTTTTGAATGGAGATGCCCACATTCGAGCTTCAATGTTCGGCGCAAGCGAAACTTTTGTGATTCGTGATGGTGAGATTCAAACCGGATCAGTTGGGTCTATTTACTTTGTTGACTGGGACCAAAATCGCGTCCGTACAAGACATTGCAATGTGCTGGTACAGGGTGAAGTTTGACGGCAGGTATTTTTAGATAAACATTATTTTTAACGGTATATGGCGTAAATAATCTGATAGCTGCCTATTTAACCAGCTATTGATTCTATGATACAAGTTTATGCAGATATCAATGCTTTTAATTCATTTACGACTAAGAAACCGATGAGCCTTAAGGCTCATCGGTTTCTTGGCTCTTCGTCAACTGTTGTTGGTGAATCCATATTTCGAGTTCTAATTACTTCGTGATTAGGGCTCTTTTTGTTTTGATTTTGAAAACGTATAGTACTCGAGTTCTAAACCTCCAGAAGCTGCGATAGCCAAAACTGGCTCGTTTGATCGCCTTGATTTTATTATTAGAACCTTCCAAAGGACCATTTGAATGTAAGCACCCAATCGACCGTCGCTTAAAGCAAAGAGGTCCGCTTCCCTGAATCTGGGAACGGGCCTCTATTGATTTTCAAGACGGTCTGTTATTGGGTGCTTACCTTAGAACAGCTGGTGACAGAAGGTATCGATTACTTTAGTGGCTGTTCAAAAACGCGTAGTGACTGATACTAGTGATTTTAAGACGTTAC
>NZ_AZEU01000219.1 GCF_001435035.1 Lacticaseibacillus manihotivorans DSM 13343 = JCM 12514 | reverse complement strand
AAGAAGACCTGTACGCTGGCGAACTTGTCAGGATGATGGCAGCTCAAGCGTGCAGTCTCGTAACGTGCCTGAGCAGCCTCTGGCAGGTATTGTCGATGGTAGACGCGCTTGCGATTACTCTTCTTGACCTGATCTACTGTACCTCGCTTGATTTCATTATTAATGGTCTGCGTGCAGACGCCAATTTCAGCAGCAATCCAACGATTGGACTTCCCAGCTTGGCGGAAT
>NZ_AZEU01000218.1 GCF_001435035.1 Lacticaseibacillus manihotivorans DSM 13343 = JCM 12514 | reverse complement strand
TCCTGACAAGTTCGCCAGCGTACAGGTCTTCTTAGCCTGGTACGTACAGCGAGCTAAGCAGGACAAATGGTCGCCGGATGCTTCAATCGGCTATGCCAAGCGACACAAGCTGTTTACTCCTGAAGAGCTTGTTTGTGCCTCGACTTTGTACCAGTACATTGACGACCAACGCCTAGAGATTCGAAATATCGACCTGTTGGAGAAGACTAAGCGGAAGACCTCTCACCAGCACCACACCAAGGCTAAGCGCCTGGCTGGCCGCAGTATCGAGGAACGGCCTAAGGTCGTTGAACGACGCAGGCAGTTCGGTCACTGGGAGATGGATACCATTGTCGGTAAACGCAATGGCAAGGAGAGCGTCATCTTGACTCTGATTGAGCGCAAGACCCGTTGTCAACTTCTCCGCTTGATCGAAGGACGAGATGCAGACTCTGTGAGCTATGCATTGCGTGGAATCAAGCGCGAATGGGGAGCTTGCATCAAGACCA
>NZ_AZEU01000217.1 GCF_001435035.1 Lacticaseibacillus manihotivorans DSM 13343 = JCM 12514 | reverse complement strand
GGAAGGCCTTCAAGGGATAAAAACTATCCTTCAACACCAGTTGACAAATTTCCACTTTTTTGAGAGAGAATGAAGCATCTAATCACCGCGGGTCTCACTAACCCAAACGCGCCTACCCAAATCGAAATGATTTGGATAGGCGCGTTTTGATTGAAAAAAGCCAAAATAAAAAGCCTTCAACGCCTGATCAGGCATCTTGGCTAGCAAACGGGATTTAAAATGGAGGTGAGGAGAATCGAACTCCTGTCCATCAGCCCCACTACACATGGCTCTACACGTTTAGTTCCACTATTTGAAATTCGCCCAACTGCCGTGCCGTGAATCAAGGCTAACGCAATTGAACTAACCTACTATCTCTTCCGTGACCCTCAGGTGGCAGGACACGTCGTAGCTCAATTAGTTTGAGACCGCTGAGTAACCCTTGAGCGAAGCTACGGCGATCACGCTAAGCTGTTATTAGGCAGCTAAAGCGTAAGAATTGTTGTTTTTTGCAGTTAATAAACTGTATGCGTTCTTGACGGAGCCGACCCTCCGACGTGCACCACATGCGCGAGCCACCAATGTCGAGACCATTACACCCCCGTATGCTCCTATAGTTTAGCATTTGCGCAACCACTTTGTCAAAAATGGTCAAAGTGGCCAAGCGTTCGATTCTCCTCACCTCCAGCGAAAGATTAGGATTCGATGAAGTTCGCGTGAACGCTTACTTTTAGCGTCCACTTGTTCACGAAACATGGTACAATAAGCCCATATGAAAGCGGGGTTGCTGTGTGGATAAATATTACATTGTGGACCGATCCATTTTGCCAGATGTTGTGGCCAAAGTGATCGAAGCCCGGACCTTAATTGAAAACGGGCAAGTCCGCCAAGTGTCTGAAGCCGTCAAAAAAGTTGGCATCAGCCGCGGCACATATTATAAGTATAAAGATTATGTCTTCTTACCAGATTCTGGCATTTCCCAACGCAAAGCTGTATTGTCGTTAATGCTCAATGATAAGCGCGGGATTTTGTCAGAAGTGCTCAACACCATGTCAGAAGCGAATGCGTCGATCATCACCATCAACCAAAACATCCCGATCCATGATTGGGCCAGCGTGGTGGTATCGTTTGACATCTCAAATTTATCTGGTTCGTTGGATGAATTAGTCACTGCTTTAAAGCAGTCTCATGGCGTCACTGATGTCAATTTGATCTCAGTGGAATAATTGAAGGCCGGAGCTGATACTCCGGCTTTTTGATTCCAAATACTGTCGCTGTCCGGCATCGTAAGTGTTTCATGCCGCCATCAGGCGCTGGTGGTGCACTCCAGACCCATTCCGGAACTGAAATCATCTCTCGTGGCCGGCCGGCTCCAGAAATCGGCACAAACCGCCGATGTTCTTCCGCCTAAAACCAGAGCCGAAAACCACGTCTCTGGTTTTGCCTGAAATAATAGCTGAGCCAGAAACCCACTGTCTCAACTATTATTTCTGCCACGTTCGACGATTTCAGTTCCTCCACGGGTCTTACGTGTACCACTAGCACCTGATTGCTACGAAACACGATATGCCAACGTTGATACCATATTCAAGATAATCATTGATGGCGCAACGTGAGCGTTGTTAATTTGTAAGCTTGTGAGATCAACCGAGAAAATTTGTGAACGGAAGTGGCTTGGCAAAACGGAGGAAAACTGGACAATTGCCCGTGGCAGTAGAATCAAGTGAAACGCCGATTTTTGGCGGTTCGCGCAGATTCTACCGGCAGATTTTGAAACAAAGTGGTTTTCTTTGGTTCAAAATCTAGGCGAAAGCTCCTCGAACGGTTTTTGTTCGAGAGCTGCAGCCGGCCGCACCGGCAACTTGTCCAGTTTTCCGCAGTGGCGCCAAGACGCTGGAGTTCACAAATTTTCGTGCCGCTAGGCTATTGGTATTGCCTACTGGAAGACTAAAAACACACTATCGATGCCGGACAAGATTGCACCAAATATTCACAAAACCTGCGACTTTGGTTCATTGTCAAACTAGGCGCCGAGTGCTAGTCTGAATGCAAGGGTCGCGGGGTTTAAGCTGATTTTATGCCACGGCTGGTAAACTCGTTGTATTAGTCAAAATGCGAGGATGATAAAAATGAAAATTCTGATGATTGAAGATAACGAAAGTGTTGCACAAATGATGGACATGTTCTTTAAAAAAGAACAATGGGACGTCACCAACGCTTATGATGGCGAATCTGGGTTAGAGGCGTTTAAACAGACACCTGACGATTTTGACATCATTACCTTGGACTTGAACTTACCAAAAATGGACGGCATGCAAGTGGCCCAAGAGATCCGCAAGATTTCCACCAGCGTGCCGTTGATCATGTTGACAGCGCGCGATACCGAAAGCGATCAAGTGTTGGGCTTAGAACTCGGTGCGGATGATTATGTCACCAAGCCTTTCTCCCCGATCACCTTGGTGGCTCGGATCAAAGCCTTGCACCGTCGCGCTGAAACCGCACCAACTGAAGCTACTGATGACACACCGCAAGACAACGGCGATTTCGACGTGGTCACTGGCCATTTCAAATTATCGACCAAAACGCGTGAAGCTTACTTAGATGGCGTGGCCATTGAAGGCCTGACGCCTAAGGAATTTGACTTGTTGCATACCTTGGCGCAAAACCCCAAGCAAGTCTTTTCCCGTGAACAGTTACTCCAATTGGTATGGGATTATGAATATTACGGTGATGAACGTACCGTTGACGCCCACATCAAAAAGCTTCGTCAAAAAATCGAAAAAGTCGGCCCACAGATCATTCAAACGGTTTGGGGTGTCGGCTACAAATTTGATGACACAGGATTGGATACTAAATGAAACTCCTTTATCAACAAATGTTGGCGTTTTTCGGCGTGATCGCCGTGACGCTGACGATCGTGTCGGTGCTGTTTATCCGCAGTACCACCAATACCGTTTGGCAAAACAGTTTTGACCAGCTGGAACAATATACCGACGTCTTGAAAGATCGCGCCGTGGATCAAAACACGTATTTGATCAACAGCCAGTTCATTCAAAACTCTGAAGAAATTCTAGCAAAACAAAACGTCCACTTCATGATCTACGATGCCACCAATACCGCACGTTATCCGAACTTGCCAGGTGGCGGCGGTGCGGCGCAAGCCATTGCGTCTAAATATTGGAAACAACTCAAAAAAGGCAACACGGTCGCCTTACCAGAATTGGCCACCAACCCGCAAAACGGCAAACAACAACGCATGACCATTTACTACAAGCCAGTATTTTTGAGCCAGAAGTTACTGTTTGTCATTGCGGCGTTTGCCCCAGTGGAAAACATTCAGTCGTCGATTCAACAAACCGAAAAGAATCTGGTGGTCGCCTTTTTACTGTCGCTGTTAGTGGCGATCATCGTCTCTTACTTTCTGGCACGCTTCCAAGTCAATCGCATCAACCGCTTGCGCCAAGCAACACACCAAGTGGCTGAAGGTGATTATGATGTCGAAGTGAAGTTCGACAAGAAAGGTCACGATGAAGTCGCGGCTTTAGCTGACGACTTTCAAGACATGGTCGGCTCCTTGCGCGATTCACAAGCTGAGATCCATCGCCAAGAAGAACGCCGCCGGCAATTTATGGCTGATGCTGCTCATGAAATGCGCACCCCTTTGACCACAATCAACGGGTTGTTGGAAGGTTTGGCTTATGACGCGATCCCAGAAGAATCCAAAGGTGACTCGATCGCCCTCATGCAAAAAGAAACCAAGCGCTTGATCCGCTTGGTCAATGAGAACCTGGATTATGAAAAGATCCGCACCAATCAAATCATGCTGCAAAAACAAACCTTCAACGCCTCAGAAGCGATGCATGACATTGTCACCCAACTGCAGAAGAAAGCTGATGATGCTGGCGACAAGCTGGTGATTCAGGCCGACGACGATGTTGAAGTGTTCGCCGATCATGATCGCTTCGTGCAAGTGATGTTTAACATCACTCAAAACGCGATCCAGTTCACCCAAAATGGTACGATCACTTTATCCGCCAAAACCGGTTATCATCAAACCGAGCTATCGGTCAGCGACACCGGGATCGGCATGAGCGCTGATCAAGTGAAGAACATTTGGGAACGCTACTACAAAGCTGACCCATCGCGGAAAAATACCAAGTACGGCGAATCAGGTTTAGGCTTAGCGATTGTCCATCAACTGGTCACGGTGCATGGTGGCACGATCAAAGTCACCTCGGAACTTGGCAAAGGCACCACTTTTGCGTTGACCTTCCCAGATGAAGAAACTGCGCCAAAACAAGCACCAATCACCCATACCAAATAATCACAGTCCTGTCGTCAACATGCGGCAGGATTTTTTACGGAGGTCGTTTATGCAATTCATCATCGCCCCAGCTAAGAAAATGCAAGTTGATGTCGATACCTTTGCACCTGAAACCTTACCAGAGCATCTCAAGCAAACTGCTGAGATCTTAACGGCATTGCGTGCCTTAACCCCCGCTCAGCGCCAAAAGCTTTGGCAATGCAGTGACAGGCTCGCCGCCGCCAGCGAACAACAACTCGCCCAGCTCAATTTAAAAGGCCCACTAACTCCTGCGATCATTGCATTTGTCGGGATTCAATATCAAGCTATGGCGCCTGATTTATTTACTGAATCTGCCTTACAATATATCCAAGCGCATTTACGCATTTTGTCCGGGTTTTATGGGGCATTACGCCCTTTTGACGGGATCGTACCTTATCGCTTGGAAATGGGCAGTCGCCTAGCTGTCGGTAACGCAAAGAATCTCTATGAATTCTGGGGCGCACGCCTGCATGATCAGCTCGATTTCACCCAAGGCCCGGTGATCAACTTAGCGAGTGTTGAATATGCCAAGGCGATTCGGCCATTCCTGACGCCTGATGAAACCATGCTTGATATCACCTTCGGCCGCATGGTGGATGGCAAGTTCAAAACCCGCGCCACGCAAGCTAAAATTGCGCGTGGGTCGATGGTCCGGTATGCGGCCATGAATGGCCTCACCCAACCTGAACAACTCAAAGCCTTCGATCATCCCCATTACCAGTTTTCTCCAAGCCGCTCAACTGCATCGGAAATGGTGTTTGAATATCACGACTGAATCTTGGCGCTTCGATTCCAATCGAGGCGCTATTTTGTTGCAAGCAAAAAGCCTGCCAGGCCGATACCTAACAGGCTTACTGATTAACGCACGCCTGAAGACAAGCGCCGCGAGATCAATCTGGAAATCAAAGATAACGCGTAGTTGACCACGAAATACAATACCGCCAACGCCACAAACATTGGGATCATGTAGTTGGAGTTTTGCCCATAAATGATCTGGGAGTGGTAGGTCAACTCAGGCAGTAAGATGATCGTCGCCAAGCTGGTATCTTTGACTAAGGAAATAAACTGCGACACGATCGGTGGGATCATGGCTTTAAACGCTTGTGGCAAAATGATATGCACCATCGCTTGGGTGTAGGTCAACCCGTTAGAGCGGGCGGCTTCCATTTGCCCCACTGGTACCGCATTGATCCCAGAACGCACGATTTCAGCTAACATTGCAGATTCAAACACGGTCATCGCCACGATCGACGCTGGGATCACCGGCAAACGCAAGCCGATATTCGGCAGTGCGAAGTACGTGAAAAACAAAATCAACAACAATGGTAAGTTCCGGATCAAATCGATGATAAACCCGACGACTGCCGAGAAGATCTTCACGTTGATGTACCGCGCCACACCGAGCAGGGTCCCGATCAAGAAACTAAAGGCAATGGAGATCAAACTGACTTCCAAAGTCACCCCGAGGCCTTGCAGCAAATAAGCGAGATTGACATGTGAATACGCATCAATAAAGTTTTGCATGATTTAGCCTCCTTTAGGCAACCGCCCATTTTTTCTCTAAGTAGCGCATGAAATAAGACAATGGCATCGTCAAGATCAAGTACAAGACCCCGACCGCCAAATAGGTATCGAACGTGTTAAACGTCGCATTGGCAATGATCTTACCTTGATACATCAAATCAAAGCCAGCCACAAAGGCAAGGATCGAGGAGTTTTTCACCAAGTTGATGAACTGGTTACCCAACGGTGGGATCACGATTTTAAATGCTTGGGGGAAAATGATTTGAATCATCGCTTGTGAATACGTCATCCCCACAGAGCGTGCGCCTTCCATTTGACCGACTGCCACTGACTGGATCCCAGCGCGGACGGTTTCAGCAATAAAGGCACTGGTATAAATCGTCAAACCGATGGTCCCGGCGGTGAAGCCGTCGATTTGCGCGATGTATTGCGGCACGATCACATAAAACGCCATCGTGATCACCAACAGCGGAATGTTACGCACCACTTCGACATAAATATTGCCGATCACTGATACCCAGCGATGGGTGGAAATTTCCATCAACGCAAAGGCGGTGCCAATGATCAAACTGCCGACTAAAGCGATCAACGAACTCATCAAGGTGTAACCGAGTCCTGACATCAACTCAGGAAAGTTGTTCACTAAAATATTGAGCATTATTCCACCTCCTTGATATCAAAGCCTGGAATATCGCCGAACCACTTGTTGATCAGCTTTTCGTAAGTCCCATTTTTACGCAAGGCGTTGATGGCCTTATTCATCGCATTGGTCATGTTGGTTTGCCCTTTGTTCAACGCGATCCCATAAGGCTCTTTGGTGAAGGTGCCACCAACGACGACATAGTTCGGATCTTGTTCAGACATCCCATAAAGAATCCCGTTATCAGTGGTGACCGCGACGCCTTGGCCAGATTTCAACGCGGTGAAGGCTTGCGCGTAGTCAGACAATTGTAAAACCGTGGCTTGTGGCGCCGCTTTTTGAATGTTGTCGACAGACGTTGAGCCTTGCACCCCGATCACTTTGTCGCCTTTTTTCAAGTCTTTGACTGAGTGAATGCGCGAGCCCTTTTTCACTAACAGCGATTGGCCAGCAGCGAAATAGGATTGGGTGAAGTTCAAGACTTTCTGGCGATCTGGCGTGATGGTCATCGTGGCGATAATGGCATCGATATTCCCACCTTTGATCATCGGCACTCGGGTATCGGAAGTCACTTGCACTAACTCCGCTTTACCTTTGGGACCTAATATTTGTTTGGTGATGGCTTTGGCCATATCGATATCAAAGCCTTCGATTTTACCAGATTTGGTGTTCATCAATCCAAACAAGCGGGTGTCGGCTTTCACGCCCCAAACAATGGTGTTGGTTTGTTTGGCATGTTGCAACACGTCTTGTGACGCAATCGACTTGCCGCAACCGGCTAACAACAACACACTCAACAACCCGATAAAGGCGATCAGATTATGCAGTTTTTTCATCCCGCGCCTCCTTAATGGTTGATGATCTTCGACAAGAACTCCTGCGCGCGTGGTTCTTTAGGATGATCGAAAAAGGCGCCGACATCTGAGGCATCTTCTAAGATCTGTCCATCTGCCATAAACACGATCCGGTTGCCGACATGGCGAGCAAAGCCCATTTCATGCGTCACCACGACCATCGTCATGCCACCTTCTGCGATGGTTTTCATGACGTCTAAGACATCCCCGATGGTTTCAGGATCAAGCGCTGACGTCGGTTCATCAAATAATAAGGCTTTGGGCTTCATGGCCAAAGAGCGGGCAATGGCGATCCGCTGTTTTTGCCCACCAGACAAAGCAGATGGATAAGAATCCGCCTTATCGCGCAAGCCGACTTGGTCGAGCAACGCTAAGGCTTCTTCATGCACTTCATCTTTATTGCGCTTCAGTACCAACGTTGGGCCTAACGTAATATTTTGCATGACAGTTTTGTTGGCATACAAATTAAAATGCTGGAACACCATGCCGACATTTTTGCGAATCTTATTCATATCGGTCTTTTTATCGGCTAAATCAAAATCATTAACGATCAGTTGGCCGGATTGGACCCGCTCCAAGCCATTGATCGTGCGCAACAACGTACTTTTCCCGGAACCTGATGGCCCGATAATGGTGACGACTTCACCACGATCAACAGTGAGGTTGATATCTTTTAACGCATGGAACTTACCATAATACTTCTCGACATCGTGGAATTCGATCATCGACATGGTTGATCCCTCCTTTTTTCGGTTAAGAACAAGAAAGGACGCACAATGGCGTCCTTATGTGATTATTAATATTTTATCATTTCTCATTCATTAATTCCAGCGAAAATCCTCAGACTTGAGAATTGTCACGTAAGGTATAGGCCAACTGAACCGTCAGGCTATACGGTTCTTCCTTGGTGATCAAACTACGACGGCCCATCAGCTTGCTTTGGCCACCGGTTAAATATACATGAGCAGCAGCTAATTTATACTGCTTTTGTGCTTGCTTTACCGGCAATAAGCCGACTGAAACGATTGTCGCCAGGGGTTGCACATTCAACGCATTGACGCCACCAACAACCGTCACGCCACCAGCTTCAGGCACGACTTTAAAAAATGGCAGTTCAACTAAATTGCCGATCGCGTAAACGGGTTGGTGACTTTTTGAAGCGACTCGCATGATCGCGCGATCATCCAATCCTGAATAGTTTGCGGCTAAATGTCCATTTTCTTGTAAATGCTTCACCAAGTTATCGAGGTTGCGCTGTTGGGCTGGCGCAATGTTGATGGCAGTCGGTAAAATATTTTCTTCTTTGAACAAACCACTGGCAGGCCCTGACATGGTGTTTTTTGTCAGCTTGGATTCTGCGGCTTTAAGTTGCGCTTGATTACCACCGAGCAGCTTCTCCACTTTTGGCGAAATATCAAACTTCAACTGTTTGTCCGTATAATAGTAAAAAGCATTCAACACGATAAAGTATTCTAATAGAAGAAACCCGAGCAAAAACAAGAAGCCTTGAAGGCGATAGCCAGGATAGCGCAAGCCTTGGATCGCAGTATACAACAAATAAAAATTGGCGACGAAGGCAACAACGGTAAATGCCTTACCTTTGGCTTTGTCTTGAATATTGAAATAACTCAACAGGCGGTTGAGAATATCCAGTGCTGTTAACATGTCAACCTCCTAATTCGTTGTCGTGGTCGTGGTAGAACTACTGTTGGCAGTATCGCCAGTCGTGTTGTCCGTGGTGGTATTGCCAGTGGTGGTTTTGTCGCTGGCAGAGCTAGCACTCGAAGCGGAACTGGAAGAGGCTTTCGTGTCATCAGTGGTATCACCAGTATTGTTGCCACCATCAGTGTTATCAGTGGTCGTATCGCTACTTGCAGATGACGCCTGATCCGTTTGCGGCTGATTGTCCTGCGTATCATCCGAGGAACTGGATGCGCTTGGTTTCTTATTGTCATCAGAACTGGATGATGATGTTGGTTTGCTAGGTTTTGATGAACTCGTCGTGCTTGCAGTCGCAGCTTTTTGTTTGGACACTAAAGCCGATTGCGACGCCGCTGATTTTGGTTTGGCACTGGGATTGACGGTAGTGTTGATCACGTTGAACCCACTGACCAAAATAATAATTGATACGATAGCCGCTGGAGAAAGTAGCGGCGCTGTCCGGTAAGCCATGAATCGGACTCCTTTCAAAATACTACTGCCTTGATTGTACCGCAAACCATCCGCCGACACCCTTAAGGATATGCAAAGAAACCACTTTATCGCGCTGCCAGGTAACGTAAATGTGAGTTTAATCTTTTAGTAAGCTGTGATAATTGCCTCCGGCACGAAAAGCTGTGGGAACCGACAACTTTTCTTCTATAACATAGCTAGCTTACAGATGAAACACGCTCACGTGACTAGGTCATTCATCACATTTATCATCGTACAGCATCGACATGGCGCGTTTCGTAGCCATCGGTGCCAGTGGCCTAACGTAGTGGAAGTGATTTGAAATTGGGACGGAAGCTGGCCGCCGATACATAGTGAGATTTCCGTTAGCGGTTTACCGCTTACGGAAAGCCGCAGGGGAAGATCCACTTGGTTCAGGAGCGTAGCGAGTGAATCAAGTTAGCTTCCCCGAGGACCCTCACTATGTAGCGACGAGCCAGCTGGAGTCCCAATTTCAAAGCACTGAAACGTAGTTGCCTGGACAGCGCACGTTATCAGAGAACGCAAAACGGCCGCGCAACGACGCGACCGCTTGAATTTACTTGGCCAATTTTTTGGCACAGTCGGCACATAAACCATACAACTCAAAGTTGTGACTGGCAATTTTAGCACCTGGGACTTGATCTTCGAAGAAACCTAAAGGACACATTTGCAACTCCTGCGCGCGGTGGCAGTTAGTACAAATGAAGTGATGGTGATGCGGATGTTGGTAGTCACATTGCATTTTGACAATGGCTTGCTCATCTTGCACCTCATGCTCTAAGATCCCAAGTTCTTCAAAGGCCTTCACGTTGCGGTAAATGGTGTCATGTGAAAGGCCAGGATATTGACTGCGCATGTACGCATCAAGGCTGGTGACGGTCACATAACTGTCTGAATGCCGCTCCAAATACGCCACGAGATCGCGACGCTGTTTGGTCACGCGCATCCCACTTTGTTTCATTCGCTCAATGGCGATCGCAGATTTTGACATGTTCCCATCCTTTCACTGACTGTCCATTACGATTAACTCATATTAACACAGTTACTAACTAAAAACCAGCGACCTCTTTGGCCAAAGCTTTCATAAATTGGTCAATTTGGGCTTCTGCTTGTTCCCAATTATCATTGGCGATCACCGTAGCGCTAGCCTTTAACTCCGCTGGCAACACTAAATCACGTTGATATTCAGGACTTTCCAAACGGGCTTCGACCATTTTCGGGTCATCGCCGCGTTCTAATAGCCGCGATTTTAAAATGGCCGGATCATCGATGGTCAAGAAAAGCGTTTTGACGGCGACACCGAGTTTTTGTGCATAGGTGATCGCGCCTTTAGTGTCTAAGACAATGCTGGCAAAATTGTGTTTGTCCCAAGCCGCGTACAAGGATTCATAAGAACTGCCATAACGATACCCAGCATACGTCACGTCTTCGATATAGTGATTGTGATCAAAGCTTTCAGGTGTTTCAAAGGCGTAATCAATGCCTTCGACTTCATTGAACCGCTTGGGCCGCGTGGTGTGCGTCATCACCCGCTGAATATTATAGGTTTGCGTCAAGTAGCGACTGACCGTGGTTTTGCCTGTCCCGGTCGCCCCGGTGATCACGATAAGCCTATGCGCCATGAGGACCTCCAATCGGCGTGACTTCAATGTGTAATTGGAATTTTTCGGTTTGATCCATCACATTGAACACGAAATGATCATCACCGAACTCTCCAAAGGTCAACGTGTCGCCAGTGGCATCATCTAATGCTTGCACATCAGTACTCCCAGTTTGTAAAAAGTCGACAATGGTGTCATGTAATTGATGAATATCAGCGAGATTGCTGACGGCTAATTCCGAAACTAAAAGGCGCAACGCCTTTTGGGTCGCCGATAATAAATCAGGCAACGGTTCTTCATCGATTCCGGCGTGAAACACAGCCAAAGTTCCCTGTTGATAACTGGCTCCAATGATCCCATATTGCATCGCGAACGCCTCTTTTCTCTTTTCCTATATTATAGCAAATAAATGGTTTAAAAAAACCGCGGTTTCCCGCGGTTTCATAGACAATTGATTACAGGCGCCGGGCGAAGCTTGGGCTGTAGTAAGCCATGCTTTGCGTGGTAACAGTTTGCCCTTCGGTTGGGGCGTGAACATACTTGCCACCACCGATGTAAAGCGCCACATGATAAGCAGAACCAACGCCACCCCAAAACAGTAAGTCACCAGGTTGTAAGGCGGATAAGGAAACGCTGTGGCCTAAAGTAGATTGCGCAGCGGCAGTCCGTGGTAGGCTGATGCCAACACTGGCAGCGGCATAACTGGTCAACCCTGAGCAGTCAAACCCAGCAGGCGTGGAACCGCCCCAAACATAAGGAACTCCGATTTGGGCTAAGGCAGTCCCGATCGCACCAGCTAAACTGCCAGAAGCGCCTGAAGTGGTTGTCGTTTGGGCAACGGCAGCAGGCTTAGTGGCCGCTTGAATCGTGTTTGTGGTTTTTGCAGTAGTTTTGGTTGTGGTTGCAGCTTGGGCTTTTGCCTTAGCTTCGGCATTGGCTTTGGCGATATCACCTTGCAACTTTTTCACTGCCGCTTGGTTATCGTTGATTTTCTTTTGAAGCTCCGCTTGTTTAGCAGAAGCTTGAACGGATAAGGTCTTCAAGGCATCTTGATCTTTTTCAAGTTTGGCCTCATTGGCCACTAACTTCGCTTTGTTATCGACCGCTGCTTGCTTGACGTCGGCCAAGTCTTTGGCAGCAGTTTGGACATCTTCAAGGGCTTGTTGGTTGGCTTCATTGAGCTTGCCAACAGTGAAGGAACGCGATACCACATCGTTTAAGTTTTTCGCGTTTAAGATGAAGTCGAAATAAACGTTACCGGTAACGGAATTGCCCGCTTCTTTTTGCAGTGAACGCAATTGCGCCTTCATGTTGGCAGTGCGCTTGTTGACTTCAGCTTGGGCTTTGGTAATTTTAACATTATATGTATTGATCTTAGCCGTTGCATCTTTGATGTTCGCTTGAGCGTCTTGGATCGCCACTGCTTTGGCTGAAGCTTGTTCGTTCAACTTCGCGACGCTATTTTGCGCTTCTTGTAATTGGGCTTGTAAGCTCGCGGTGCTTTCTGCGGCGTTAACCGTGTGTGTCCCTACCCCGAGAGTGGTCAAAATGGTTGCAAATGCGATTGCGGTTACAGTTTTGATCGATGTCATGGATTTATTCGCTCCTCTAAGCAATTGTCGAGAACAGTGTAACAAACCAGTGTTACAGAAATATGTCGTCACAGTTAACGGTTGAATGCGGTATCACTACAAAACAAAAAAAGCGATCGAGAAATATTCTCGATCGCATCATTTGATTAACGGTGGATGTAAGTGAAGCTAGAAGCACCGGAAACAGTTTGGGTGTTAGGACCACCTGGATTGGAGAAGCCCATGCCGCCTTGTTGAACGGTGATGGAGTTGCCAGAAACACCGACAACATAAGCCACGTGACCATAACCAGCAGCTGCAGTCCAACCGCCAAAGTTTTGACCACCAGCGACAACGACGATAGAACCAACAGATGGTGTGTTGTTAACCGTGAACCCTTCAGCAGCGGCTGAAGCGCCCCATTGACCACCATTGCCCCAGTGGTTGCCAGCCCAAGGTGCCACAGACTTCACGTACCAAGTGCATTGGCCGTAAGCATAGGCGTTACCAGCAGAATCAGAAGAAGTTTGCGTACCGCCAGAAACATTGATAGAAGAACCACTGTTAGAAGTGCTACCAGTTGAAGCAGCTGGCGTCTTCGTTGCAACAGAGCTGGAAGTGCTTGTGGTAGACTTCGTTGCGGCTTTAGTGGTGCTCTTAGTCGTCGTTGCAGTAGTCGCAGCAGCGCTAAGCTTAGCTAAGGATGCTTTAGCAGCAGCGTCTTCTTTAGCAGCCTTGTCTTGTAAGGCAACTAAGACATCTTTGTTCGCAGCGATCTTCTTATTCAACGCATCGGACTTGGTGTCAGCTGCGGACTTCAAGTTAACCAGAGAAGCCTTGTCAGATTCCAAGGAAGCTTTGGTGTCGACTAAGTCTTGCTTCTTTGCGACTTGTTCGTTTTGTAAATCAGTTAACTTCGCCTTGGCATCGTTAACGGCTGCTAAGGCATCCTTGTTGGCTTGGTTTAACTTGTTCACCGTGGAAGCACGAGAGATCAAGTCGGACAAGTCTTTGGAGTTCAAAGCAAAGTCGACATAGACGTTACCAGTGACAGAGTCGCCAGTTTGTTTTTGTAAAGAAATCAATTGTTTCTTTAAAACGTCTTTACGCGCAGAAAGTTCTGCTTCAGTCTTCGTCACTTCACCAGCTAATTCTTTGATCTTAGCTTCAGTGTCAGTGATTTTAGTTTGGGCATCTTTGATGGCCGTGTTCTTATCATTGATTTGGTTTTGTAAGTTGATGACTTCCGTGTTGGCTGCGGCCAATTGGGCAACCAACTTGTCAGTTGCGCTTTGGTTGGAAGAAATTTGAGTTTGGGTGTCGCTAGCCGCGGATACAGGCATTGTGGTTGCAGCGAATGCTGTCAAGGTTACTGCGGTTACCATGGTTGTTAAGATTGTTTGTAACTTCATTATGTATTTGCCACCCTTTTTTCGTTAATCACTGGTACTAAGATTAACGTTTCAACGTTACACAACCATTACAAGTCAATTACTATCGACAAACATTTCCAAGTCGCTTCGTAATGTTAGCGAAAAAAATAGGCCTCGTAAAAGGTCTATTTATCAAGGTTTTAATGAATGCGGACCAAGAAGTATTTCTTTTTTCCGCGTTTTACAATAACAAATTTTCCATCAAAATGACTTTGGGGATCGATTTCAAAATCTAAATCGCGTTGTTTTTCGCCATTGATCGAAATCGCACCATTGGTAATATCTTCACGCGCTTGACGGCGGGAAGACTCGATCTTAGTGGTATCGACTAACCAAGTCACAATGTTTTCTGGGGCGCTAGTGGCATCAGCCGTTGGAAATTGTTTGAAACCTTGTTCAATTTCACTCGCCGTCAAGTCTTGCACATTACCAGAGAATAATGCGGCCGAAATGGCTTCCGCTTCTTTAACGGCTTCATCCCCATGGACGAACTTGGTGACTTCTTGGGCTAAGCGGCGTTGGCCGATGCGCTTTTCTGGCGCCTCAGCAGATTGCTTCACGAGGTCTGCAATTTGGTCTTGAGATAAGAACGTAAAGAACTTCAAGAATTTCTCAACATCATGGTCATCTTGGTTGAACCAGAATTGGTAGAATTCGTATGGACTGGTTTTTTCAGGATCCAAGTAAACCGCGCCACCAGCAGACTTCCCAAACTTGGTGCCGTCCGCTTTGAGCATCAAGGGGTTGGTCAAACCGTAAGCTTTGGCATCGGCGCCTTCAATTTTATGGATCAAATCGATCCCAGCAGTGATATTGCCCCATTGATCCGCACCACCGAGTTGGACTTGCACATCTTCATGCTGATATAGATGTAAAAAGTCGATCGATTGCAGAATTTGGTAAGTAAATTCGGTGTAAGAGATCCCTTTTTCCAAACGCGAAGCCACGACTTCTTTGGCCAGCATTTGGTTGACTGGGAACAACTTCCCAAAGTCACGCAAAAAGTCCAACATGGACAGCTTGGACAACCACGTGTAGTTATCGACGATGCGGAAGTTGTCGCGCCCAAAGAGTTTTTCCATTTGCTTGGTCAACTTCGCTTTGTTTTCAGCGATGGTGTCCATGGTTTGTAACACGCGTTCTGAGTTACGCCCAGAGGGATCGCCGATCGAGCCAGTCCCGCCACCGATCACAATCACCGGTTTGTGGCCCATCAGCTGGAAACGCTTAAGCATCATGAACGGGATCAAATGCCCAACGTGTAAAGAATCGCCGGTTGGATCAGTGCCAACATAAATGCCGACCTGCTTTTCTTCAGTGAGCTTGCGCAGCCCTTCTTCATCTGTTAATTGGTTTAACGCACCGCGCCAAGCCAGTTCGTCTAAAATGTTCTTTGCCATGATAGCCTCCTAATTTTATGCAAAAAAAATAGCCCTGAACAAAAAATCTTGTCCAGAGGCGAATAGTCCGCGGTACCACCCTGATTTATCACTCACTAATGGTTAACGGCATCGCCCGTGACTGCAAATTGTCGAGGTAAGTCCCGTGCCCAAGCTTGTTGACTTCCAGCAATTCGTCAACTCTCTTTGTCCTCACCTAGGGAGGTTTTCTCGCGCAGTCCAAAGTTACATTCAGTCTAGCATAAGTGTTGGGTTTGTCAATTGGTGCTTCACGCTGTTCACATCGTAAGTGTGGTTTAAACTTCCAGTTAGCTGTACCAATAGCCTAACAGCCCGAAATTTGTGGTTTGACTATCATACCAATCAAACGCGGTGATGATGAGACATCGTAATCATATCGAATGCGCTATAAACGTCGACACCATACGTTTCGTAACCATCAGGTGCCAGTGGTCTGGCGTAGTGGAGGAACTGAAATCATCGAACGTGGCAGAAATAATAGTTGAGACAGCGGGCTCCTGGCTCGGCTATTATTTCCGGTAAATTTCAAGACAAGCGATTTTCTTGGCTCGAAATTTAGGTGGAAGAACATCGGCGGTTTGTGCCGATTTCTGGATCCGGCCGGCCACGAGAGATGATTTCAGTTCCGGAATGCAGCCAGACCACTGACGCCTGGTGGCGACAGTAAACCCTGATGCTGCCAGATAGCAAAACTATATCATCTAGATTAGAACAATTATCGAGATAGTTTTGAACAATCGCTCAGTGAAATCAATTGTGGGCGTTTGGGTCGTATCTGCCTTGTTATCGGCTTCTAAATGGCGTAAAGTCGAAGTGTTTAAGGCCGTCCAAAAATTGTGATGACCTGACTTTACTTTTAAAAATCCTTGCCTTATAATATTCACGTTGTTTAGAATGATTATTATTTATTTGGAGGCCACACATGAGCTTAGCAGAAAAGATCAATGTGATGCGGGCCAGCGTTATGGGGGCAAATGACGGGATCCTTAGTGTTGCAGGGATCGTCATTGGGGTCGCAGGTGCGACCAGCAATAGTTATGCAATTTTACTTTCAGGGTTGTCCGGGATGTTAGCCGGCACAGTGTCCATGGCGATGGGCGAATATGTGTCGGTGAACACCCAGCGTGATTCTGAAAAAAATGCCGTGATCAAAGAATCACGTGCCTTAGATGATGATTATCAAGGCGAACTTGACTTCATCCAACACAAATATGAACAAACTGGTATTTCCAGTGCGTTAGCGGCCCAAGCCGCCCAAGAAATGATGACCAAAGATCCGGTCAACGTTGGGGTGCGTGAACGCTACGGCTTTGATCCGCACGTTAAAACCAGTGCCATTTCTGCGGCGATGGCATCAATGATCTCATTTCCACTGGGATCGATTTTGCCACTGGTTGCCATCACCTTTTTGCCAACGGACATTCGCGTGATCGCGACCGTGATCGCGGTGATCATTGCGTTATCGATCACCGGCTACACTGCTGCGGCGTTAGGCAATGCCAATCGAGGCAAGGCGATGTTGCGCAATGTGGTGTCTGGCATCTTAACCATGGCCGTCACCTACTTGACCGGATCCTTATTTGCTCACTAGGAGGTGGACGCATATGAAAACTCTCACGTTAAAAAAGCGTCACCCCAAACAGACGATGGCTGAACGCGCCAATACCTTGCGTGCCGGCGTTTTAGGCGCGAATGATGGCATTTTGACCGTGGTTGGCGTACTTTTCTCCGTCGCTGCCGCCACTACGAATCACTTCACGATTTTTATCGCGGGTTTAGCTGACTTGCTGGCTTGTGCCTTCTCCATGGCCAGTGGCGAATATGCCAGTGTCTCTTCGCAAAAAGATACCGAAACGGCAGTCGTTGCAACGGAAGCCGAATTATTGAAGACAGATTATGCTAGCGAACTCAAAGCGGTCGTTCAACATTACGTGGATCGCGGAGTTTCCACGCTCACTGCCGAAAAGATCGCCGCAGAACTGATGGCCAAAGATGCACTCGGCACGGTGATCGATGTGAAGTACCAACTCAAACAAGGACATTATATGAACCCTTGGGACGCCGCCTTCTCTAGCTTGGTGTCAGCAGCCAGCGGTGGGATCTTCCCTTTGGTCGCAATGACCTTCTTGCCAGGCGTATGGGCTTGGCCAGGCACGATCGCAGCCGTCGTCGCATCCAGTTGCTTAACCGGTTATCTCTCTGCGAAGTTTGGCGATGGCTTAGTCAAAACTGCTGTGATCCGCAATGTGATCATCGGCATCATCACCATGGCCATTCACTATGGCATTGGGCAAGTGATGTAAAAATAAAAACCCGTCGAAATAAATTTTTCGACGGGTTTTTATTTATTTTCAGTCAGTATGTTTAAAGCACGACTTTTTATCAAAGATTAGTTCGCGGTTGTTGAGTTGCGTCGCTTCAACGCGGCAGTCAGCCGTTCAAGCCGGGCGATGGTGTCATCTAAGGTCAAATAGTAATAGACAATATTACCTTCTTGATGAGAAGCGACCATGCCGATATCCTTTAAGGCTTTGAGATGATGCGATGTTGCCGGTTGGGATAACCCAATGGCTTCAGCGAGATCATTCACCTTGAGGCCTTGAGAATCCTTGGCCGATCCCAGGATCATCAACAATCGTTGGCGATTTTCGTTGGATAGCGCGTTAAGGTGTCCAATATCTGATTGAAACTCTTCAAGCGCCTCTTGTTGCGCTGCGGAATAATGCTCTGCCATTTCCTTCCTCCACTTGTTGAGATATCTATTCATTCATAGTGTACCCGATTTTCGACGAAAAAGGGCATTTTTGCACAGAAAATATTCAGATTTTTATGAGAACTTACAATTGAATCGTGTCACAACCGTTTTGAGGCAAAAAGCCCAAACCCGACAATTTCTGAAACTTTCAGCATTAATTTCAGAAATAGGCTTGCTTTTTTCCTCACTATATTTTAATATTTGTCTAATGTTAATGTGACATACAGGAAAGAGGACTTCTACATGACAGTAAATATTGATTGGGATAAACTCGGATTCGACTACATGAACCTGCCATATCGTTACGTTTCATATTGGAAAGATGGCCAATGGGATGACGGCAAGTTGTCAGAAGATGCCAACATCACCATTAACGAAGGTTCACCAATTTTGCACTACGGCCAAGGCGCTTTTGAAGGCTTGAAGGCTTATCGCACCAAGTCAGGCAAAGTCCAATTGTTCCGGCCAGACCGCAACGCGGCGCGTTTGCAAAACTCCGCTGACAAGTTGTTGATGCCAGAAGTGCCGATCGACAAGTTTATCGACGCGGCCAAGCAAGTCACTAAAGCCAATGAAGACTATGTGCCACCTTATGGCACTGGCGCTACTTTGTACTTACGCCCAATTCTCATCGGGATCGGACCTAACATCGGTGTTTCCCCTGCCAAAGAATACATGTTCTTGATCTTCGCGCAACCTGTCGGCCCTTACTTCAAAGGCGGCATGGTGCCAACTAAGTTCATCGTGGCAGACTCCTTTGACCGTGCCGCTCACTTTGGTACTGGTGGTTCTAAAGTTGGTGGGAACTATGCGGCTAGTTTGCAAGCCGGCAAGTATGCCCATGAACATGGCTATGGCGATGCGATCTACTTGGATCCAATCAACCATGAAACCATTGAAGAAGTCGGTTCTGCGAACTTCTTTGGCATCACCACTGACAAAAAGCGTCTCTTGACGCCAAAGTCCCCTTCCATTTTGCCTTCCATCACCAAGTATTCCATTTTGCAAATTGCTAAAGAACGCTTCGGATTGGAAACGGAAGAAACTAAGATCTCCATCCACGATTTAGACGAATTCTCCGAAGCTGGCGCCTGCGGGACTGCCGCTGTCATCACCCCAATTTCCAGCATCACATACGGTGACGATGTGCATACCTTCGGCGATGGCCAAACTGGTGAATTGACCGAAAAGATCTACAACGAACTCACTGGCATCCAATTCGGCGATGTCGAAGCCCCAGAAGGCTGGATCTACCCAGTCGACTAAAGCAAAAAATGAACCCCGATTCGCGACATGCGAATCGGGGTTTTTATATGCCATTGATGTCCGGCATCATGAAACCCTTACGACGATGGCTTTAACGCAACCAGCCACCATGCACTTCGGTGGCTTCTACAGCTAAGATGAAGGCGTTTGGGTCGATTTCACGAATGCGTTCAACAGTCGCATGGAAGTCCTGTTGATCAACGACCACCATCAACATTTCGCTGGATTTACCAGAATGTCCGCCGATCACCGGTTGCACCGTCAACCCATGTTCTGGCGTTTCGTCGAGCATTTGCTTCATGGCATCGATTTCTGGCGTCATCACGTAAACGGCCTTTTTGCGATCCAACCCTGTTTCCACATAATTCATCACCAAACCGGTTAAACTGATGGCAAAGATGGCTAAGACGAACGCTTCAATACCTGAGACAAAGATGTTGAAGAAGCATACCACCAAATCGACGACGAACAAGCCGATCGCTGGTTTAATATGAAAATATTTTTGCATCAACATCGGCGGCACCGTGGTTCCACCACTGGATGCATCGATGCGATAGTTGATTGCGACCCCTACGGCAAAAATGACACTCCCAACGATCACCGCTAATAAGCGATCTTCAACAATTTTGACTTGTGGCATCACGGCGAGCATCGCTGGTAACAACAGACTCCCGATCAAAATACGCTTGGTCGTGGCGCGGTCTAAAAACACCCACGCCAGCACTAACATCAGCACATTGACGATCAATGTCGTCAAGCCTAATGGCACGCCAAACGCCTCTTGCGTTAAAATCGCGATCCCAGTGGCGCCACCGGCTGCAACGCCGTGTGGGGCATAAAAAAAGTTGATGCTGACGACGATCAAAGCTAATGCCACCAGCATAAAGCCGCCGCGAATCATTGGATGTTGGGTCAATTTTTGCATAGGTCACCTCACAGATTATTTATATTAAGCATAACAAATGATTATGAATTCCGTCAACTTGGCTGATACTTCAATAAGTCACCTGGCTGACAATGCAAGGCTTCGCACAACTTACACAAGGTCGAAAAGCGAATTGCCTTGGCTTTACCGGTTTTTAAAATCGATAAATTCGCCATGGTCATCCCCACTACCTCTGCCAACTGCGTCAACGACATCCCACGATCTAACAGCAATTGGTCTAAATCAATCTCGATCATCGCGCCCTCCTAAATCGTTAAGTCATTTTCGACTTTGTAGTTCAACGCCTTGGTCCACAATGCTTGTAATATCGCTAAGAAAATGGTCACCATCAATGGCAAGGCAACGATGCCACTACCAATCAAGCACAATCCTGGCGCGTCTTCGAATTGCGTGATCACATAAAACTCCGGCATGATCCCGATTAAACCAATAAACATGCCAGTAGTGGCCCATTTCAATTGGCGCAGGTTCCTAACGGCTAACCAAGAAAACGCAGTGTCAGTTTTCACCCGTTTCAACAAATGCCAGGCAAACACAATGGCGCCAAAAAAACAGACGACAGCCACATAAATGCCAATGGTCATCAACCATGCCGTTCCTGCTTGATGATAAGCGACTGTGAGCCCGCGGGGCAGACGCCAAAACAGCATCAACGCAAACACCCCGATCACCAATCCGGCTAAGCCCAACATGATTTTTAAACTCCAGATTTTCAACTTCATTGTTTTCACCTCGAAAGTAGTATAGCGGCTAATTTATCGATAATCAATAATTATTCATCGATTATCGATAAAACTTAACCATGAAAAAAGTCGAATCGTGAAATTTGCCATAATCCCTTTATGGTTGTCAGATGAAATACAATAATTCATCTGATGATTAT
>NZ_AZEU01000216.1 GCF_001435035.1 Lacticaseibacillus manihotivorans DSM 13343 = JCM 12514 | reverse complement strand
TAGGAAGTCGCCACGCTGAATGAAAGATCTGTCGCTGACAGGTCTTTTTTTGTGTCATTTTTTTGTTGCAAAAATTGCGAAAAAACCCGTTAAAAAGGGGTTTACAGCGTGTTTCCTGTCCTGTATAATTACTACTGTTGTTGAGAAAGACATGCCGTCTTAGCTCAGTCGGTAGAGCGCTTCACTCGTAATGAAGAGGTCGCTGGTTCGATTCCAGTAGACGGCAGCAAGCAACAAGTCGTACCGATCAGGTCATCCTGATCGGTATTTTTGTGCAATCAAAAACCGCGTCGACAAAACGCGGTCGGTTGGATCATTGATTTAATAAGAAATCCAAGACATTCATGCCGCTGGACGATTGTTGGCGATACAGTTCCGTGTAGCCGCATTGGGTACAAGAAATCGTGACGAATTTCTTATTTTGAACATCGAAGAGCTTGGCGAAGCTGCCGCCAGTGGCTTGAAACTGATCACTTTGGTAGCTGTGATTGTGGCACTTGGGACATTCGTAGACTTTGCTTTCCATCGCGCACCTCCATTAATATTCTTAATATACAAGATACTGGTGAAAATAGGAACTAACGAAATCGTAAGTCGTTTTTCGGCGGTTCTGGGGCCGCGATGATCGGTGGTGCTTGCCAGTAGTAGATGTCGACGTTTTTGCTGTCGTAAATGTGATAGTCGATACTGAGTTCATTCAAGCTGTGTTGCATGATCGCAAAATACAGCGGCAGTGGGGCTTTCTCCAAGCCGGCTGCGACGACCATTAAGTACTTCGCCATGTCGGCAAAAACGTCTTGGGTGATCGGGTTGGTGATTTTAAAGGTTAAATCGACATAGCCGAGATCTGCGGTGTCACGCGTGTATGTTGCTGATTGTAAGGGGAAGCCGCCAAAGTTACCGGCTGCTTTCAAGCTGTCCACGACATGCCGCAGCTGGGCGGATTCGAAGGCGGGTTTTTGAAACATCAAATGCCAAGTTGCCAAGGGATTCACTCCTTTCGATCTGTGTTATAATTCACTTTATCTGGAGGTGACACGTTGATGAAAAAGTTCTGGATTGTGGCAGTGTTGGGATTGGCGCTGGCTGGCTGTGGGCAAAAAGCCGCCAGCTCAAGTTCGTCTTCTTCAAAGCCAAAAACCGTTATCACTACCAAGCAGTATACCACGGCGCAATTACAAAAACGTTACGTGAAAATCGTTGATGCTGTGGTCGACCCATTAGATCTGGCTTCTTATTCCAAACCAACCGCTGAAATCAAACAAGCCGCAAGCAAAGGCCGACAACAAATCGATGATTTGCAGCTACAGCTAGCAGACAACAGCAGTCAAGCCGCATTGACCAGTGCGTTACAAAAGCTGAGCAAGGCCGCCGAAGCCATGCTGACAGCGATGGTGGGCAAAGACCAAGGAACGTATAATGCGACGGCGAAAACGTTTATGACGCAAACCAACACCATTGCTAAAACCTATTTTAATGGAAGCATTCCGCAAAAGTTGAGTATTTACAGTCAACGGATGGCCAATAAAACCAGCAGTAGCACCGGTTCAAACTGATCCAAAGTCGAGTCACAGCTGACTCGGCTTTTTATTTTGTTGGCGATGTGACAGGTGAGGCACGCAACTGCGCTGAACGTGGTGATCCTTGGCTTGAAGGAGACGACAAACGATCGATAGCTTGTCGATTTTGACCAAAAATGCCGGCTTCTTGTTCATCATTTTCTCACCAAAAACCATAATGTGTTTATGGATGTTGAACATGCGTTAAACCAGCACGATAAAAAGGCGCTTTCATGAGAAAAGGCGCGGCGATTTGTCATTGGATTCCTGCTGGCGTATAATGGATTAATGATTCGTAGCTATTTTGAGGGAAGTAGCGGAATCGTCACTAGGTTTGGTTACGAATTCCTAGTGAGAGGTGTTTGATTTAATGAACCAAAAAGAAAGCGACCATTCGTTCCTAGGGCATCCTAAAGGCTTATTGACCTTATCGATGACTGAATTCTGGGAACGATTCAGTTATTACGGCATGCGCGCCATTTTGATCTACTACATGTATTATGCAGTGACCAAAGGGGGCTTAGGTTTTGACAAGCCAACTGCGCTGTCGATCATGTCGATTTATGGGTCCTTGGTGTACTTGAGTTCGACCATCGGCGGCTTCATTTCCGACCGTTTGCTCGGTAGCCGCAAAACCGTCTTTTGGGGCGGGGTGTTGATCATGATCGGACATATTGTGTTGTCCTTGCCATTTGGGGCCGGCGCCTTGTTTGCCTCGATCGGTTTGATCGTCATCGGGACTGGGTTGTTGAAGCCTAACGTGTCCGAAATGGTCGGCTCACTTTATCCTGAAAATGATACCCGCCGTGATTCCGGCTTTAGTATATTTGTCATGGGGATCAATTTCGGCTCCTTGTTGGCACCGATCATTGTGCCTTGGGGCCAAGCCAAATTCAACTTCCATGTCGGCTTTTCCTTTGCCGCGATCGGAATGTTTATCGGCTTGATCTATTATGTGATTGCCGGCAAGAAAACGATCAATCCTAAAGATGATGTTGCCCCAGATCCAATTTCCGCTGAAGAAATGAAGCCATTGTTGCTAAAAGTCCTCGCAGGCGTTGTGGTATTAGCTGCAATTCTTGGGATCATGGGTGCCACTGGGACCTTCAGTATTGACCATGTGATCACCTTGATCACCATCATTGCTATTGGGGTACCAGTATGTTACTTCATTGCGATGTTACGCTCAAAGAAAGTCACTAAAACTGAACGTTCACGCGTTTGGGCCTACATTCCACTGTTTATCGCGGCCGTGATCTTTTGGGCGATCGAAGAACAAGGCTCCGTTGTCTTAGCAGTGTTTGCGGCTGATCAAACCAAGTTGAGCTTTTTAGGGATGCCGATTTTACCTGGTAACTTCCAGTTGCTCAACCCATTGTTCATTTTGATTTACGGGCCGATTTTCGCTTGGCTTTGGGTGCGCTTAGGCAAGCGCCAACCAAGTTCACCAAAGAAGTTCAGCTACGGCTTGGTATTTGCCGGCTTGAGTTACTTGGTGATGGCGATCCCAGTGATGATGTTTGGAACCAGCACCCGGGTTTCCCCATTATGGCTGGTCTTATCTTGGGCGATCGTTGAAATCGCGGAAATGTTGATTTCCCCAGTGGGCTTGTCAGTGACCACGAAGCTTGCACCAAAAGCTTTCTCCAGTCAAATGATGAGTATGTGGTTCTTGGCTGATGCAGCTGCGCAAGCCATCAACGCGCAAATCGTTAAATTATATTCCCCAGCAACTGAACTTGCGTACTTCGCCGCTGTTGGGATCGCGTCCATCGTGTTTGCCGTGATTTTAGGCTTCATGGTGCCACGTATTGAAAAATTGATGCAAGGGATCAACTAACTTGATCACTGTTAAGCTCGCCTCTTTTGAGAGTGCGGGCTTTTTGCTTGTGGTAAACTGGATTCGAGGTGAGTTGATGAAAATTGCAGTCAGTGTGGATAATCATTTGGATGTAAACAAAATTCCGATCAGCGAGGCCGTCGCCCGCCAAGCGGCTTATTTAACGGCGCAACAAGCCGCGGGGTATTTTAATGCTGGCGATACTTTCAATGACTTCACCAAAAGCGTGGTGTTTTTCCAGGATTTACAAGCCCATGTGTCGTTTCCCGTGCGCTGGCTGGCCGGCAATCATGACTTGGTTAATGGCGTCACGTATGAAATGGCACAAAGCCTAGCAGATCCGCTGTATTTCCACGAGCAAAGCCTAAAACTGGGGAATTCCGTGATCATCGGTAATAACGGGTGGTATGATTATTCCTTGGCGCCTGCGGACTTACACAAAACTGATACTGAGTTTGCCCAGTGGAAGCGCGCGTTTTGGATCGACGGGGCGATCGACCAGCCGGTATCAGATCAACAACGCATGCAGCGAGTGCTTGAGACCACAGCGCAAGCTTTAGCTGAGGCCAAAGGACAGCGCGTGATTTATTTGACCCATTTTGTCCCGCAAAAAGCTTCGTAAATTGCAAGAACAAGTTAGCCAGTCGTTGAGGACAATCCCAGAACAGGCC
>NZ_AZEU01000215.1 GCF_001435035.1 Lacticaseibacillus manihotivorans DSM 13343 = JCM 12514 | reverse complement strand
GCTTTGAAGCGGTCCTTGCGAGTGCCGCAGAACAGAAATAGTGCACGACTGTATGGATTCAATTCATACTGGTCACTGACGACGCCCGCAAGGCCATCGATTCCACGGCGCAGGTCTGTTTTGCCGCAGATCAGGTAAATTCCACTAAGCTTGCGCAGGTCAATGAGCATCGCTAAACACCGCCTTCAAAACAGCATCCAGGATGTAGCTGTTAACGCGGTTGTAAACAATCATGGTTTTGTTATCGTCAATCTTAATCTGAAAGGCCTTAGTTGCTGGCCCCGGTTGCGGCCGCTGCGTACCGTCCAACTTGATACGAACAATCTCGGGTTGATCTTCGTCCATATAAATACCTCACCATTCTTATGATGAGGTCATGATACCGCTTGGCAATTGAGAGGGATAGGCGGTCTGTTATTAGGTGCTTAC
>NZ_AZEU01000214.1 GCF_001435035.1 Lacticaseibacillus manihotivorans DSM 13343 = JCM 12514 | reverse complement strand
AGAGACAGATTTAACTTTATAATATTTCATCTGTCAACTTGACAGGGACTAGTGCAAGATGCAATTTTTCTTTGCAGTATTTATTTGATCTTAAAAAAGTTTATGCCAACCACTTATTCCGTTTCGCCATCTCAATTGCCTCAATCCGATTATGCACCCCTAGCTTACTAAAGATGGCCGACAAGTAGTTACGCACGGTGCCTTCAGATAGAAAAAGCGAGGCTGCGATTTGTTTGGAAGACAAACCACTGGCGACTTCCCCGAGAACGGCCAATTCGCGCTCTGTCAGGGGGTTGCTTTCAGCCGTGACCATGTTCGCAACTAATTCCGGTGCGTAAACTGTTTGCCCCGTCATCACTTTCCGGATAACGGCGATTAGGTCATCACTTGGGCTGTCTTTCAAAAGATAACCGTTCACTTGAGAAGCAATAGCGCGTTGAAAATACGCTTTTTGCGCGAAGGTGGTCAGGATAATGACTTTGGTAGGTAAAGCGTGCGTGTGAATTTGATCAGCAACATCCAGGCCGGTCATTTTCGGCATTTCAATGTCGAGGATCGCGACATCAGGCGGCTGCGATTGAATGGCTTGCCAAGCGGTGGCGCCGTCTTGTGCACTGCCGATGACGGTTAAATCATCTTCCAAGTTAAGTAACTGCGACAGTGCCGAGTTTAACATGCTTTGATCTTCGGCAAGGTATAACGTGATCATCATCAGGCCTCCTTTGGCAAAGTAAGTGAAACCCGTGTGCCTTGGCGATTATGGACAATGGAAAAAGTGCCATTGACCGCTTGCATGCGTTGTTGCATGCCGCTAATACCATTTGACCCAGCGCGAACATAGCTTTTTGAATGGCCATCATCTTGAACCTCAACCAGATAAGCGGTGGGGGTTTGATCGAAGGTAATGATGGCTTGGTGAGCGTGCGCATGGCGAATCACATTGGTAATGGCTTCGGAAATAACGGCGCTCAATTGGGCTTGAACGGTTGTCGGCCATTCAGTGGCTTCATTTTCCCCGTTTGTCAGTAAAACTACATCCGCTTCGGCAAGATTTTTACCTTGTTCCAACATCATTTCGCTTAGGGACTGCTGATGAAGGTCGTTGACAATGGCGCGGACCAATTGTAGGTTGTCGCGGCTGGTTTTAGCAATATCGTCTAATTCTTGGGCCACTCGTTCCGGCGCTTTGATGAGTAACTTTTTTGCCAATTCGGTTTTGAGCGTGATCATCGAGAAGCTTTGGCCAAGTGTGTCGTGCAAGTCACGCGCGATGCGTTCACGCTCACCGCGGCGAACAACCGCCTGCAGCCGCCGATTGGTTTGACTTAACTGGCGGCGACGGATAACTGAGCGCGCAACCGCGTATGAAATCAGCGGTGAGGCTAATGGAAAAACAAGGTCGCTAATATTCGCATTGTCGAGACCAATGACGCCAGGATGAAACTGATTATAACGCCAGAGTCCGATGAATATAATCACGTAAAATGCGGTGGCAAACCAGCGAAAATATTTTCGCGGGTACCGGGCCAAGATAAATGAAATCTGCCATCCAGGGTAAATAATCATGTAGTTATTGAAGGCAAAGATCGAAAACAAGCCGGCAATGAAGAGTTCTAGTGGAATCGTCACCGCCAGCCACCGATCGATTTCATTAACGAGAATATAAACGAACAGGAAAAGGACCCCTAAGCCGATCCACAGCCAGTCAATACTGGACTTGGTGGGGATGAACTCGCTCATAATATATGGCAAATAAAGCAGCCATATATAACTGGTCCATTCCAGATTACTTAACCATAATCGAAAGCTATGCCTCACCCAATGCCACGCCTCTCCGTTGTTCGTTTCGAGTCATTGCCACAACGACCAAGCCGGCAAGTAAGACCCAAACAGCTATGCCAATCAAATTGGTTAAGTCTACTTTAGCACGTGACGTCAGTTCATTTAAGAGATTGTTGACGAAATAAGTCGGCATCAGCTTGCCAATCGCTTGAAGCCAACTTGGCAACATGCTGATGGGCCACCATAAGCCACTGACAAGGGCCATCGGGAAAGTCAGCAAGTTACTGGCAAGACTGAGCATTTCTTCTCGATGGATATGCGACAACGCAATTCCGATCATGAGCAAAGGCAGCTGGCCAATTAAGACCACAACTATCAGCCCCAACCATTGGGTGATTTCGAGCCGAACGCCATTAACCCCAACTGCAATCCCGCCTAGCACCACAACTGACAGCAGACTCATCATCAACATCCAAAAGGTGATGGACGTGTAATAAGGTAAGGTGCCATGTGGAGAAAGCCGCAAAAAAGTTGTCAGTCCTTTTTCACGGTCACGCCTTAAGATAGAAGCAATGCTGAAGAAAGCCTCAATCAAAACACTGTAGACGATCATCTGGCCCATGTAAGTGAGATTGAATTGCTTGATTTCTGCGGCGGATCCACTCACCATGATTTTAGTGAAAAGCAAATAAAATCCAGCGGGCATGATGATTGAAAAGAAAATGAATGATACGTTACGGACGACTAATCGCTTGCTATCAAAAGCTAATTGTGCAAGGAATGTTTTCATTTTAGTTGGCCTCCTGTTGGGTTAACTGTAGGAAAATATCTTCCAATGATTCACGATTCACACTCACTTGGTGCAGGCGGTCAAGCAGCGGTGTCAATGCGCGCAAGGTCTGGTCACCATCTGTGCTGTGAATGACGAGTTTATGCTTGAGATGATCAACGCGATCAACTGCAGGCAAGCCGTTGAAAATGGGCAGTTGCAGGTCAGTTTCGAATGTAATGGTGGCACCGAGATGCTGTTTTTGCAGTTGCTGGAGGGAGCCGTCAAATGTGAAGCGACCTTTTTGCAGAATCAGCAGGCGGTCCGCAATTTGTTGGATTTCCTCGAGATAATGGCTGGTAATCACGATGGTTTTACCTTCTTGGCGCAATTGCTCGATGTTGTCCCAAAATGCTTTACGCGAGTTGGCGTCCATCCCGACAGTAGGTTCATCGAGGAAGAGTAAGTCCGGTTGGTTGATTAAGGCAACGGCAAATGTCACCCGACGCAATTGCCCACCGGAAAGACTGCCGAGTCGCTGTGTTTTAAAAGGCTCTAGGCGTAAGTCCTTGAGCAATTTATTGGTGGCAAGCGGATGATTGCCTTCAGCCGCAGCAAGCTTCAGTAAGTCTGCAATCGTGATGCCGGGAACAACCATGTCGCCTTGAAGCATCGACCCGATCCGTGCCTTGCTAATGGCCGATCCGGGCTGCTGTTCAAAAACGCTGACCGCGCCTTCACCTTTAAGTAGTCCTAATAAAATGTTTAGCAGGGTGGTTTTACCTGCGCCGTTAACGCCGATCAAACCGATGATTTCACCGGCGTTTACCGTTAAGTTAATATCGTTTAAAACTTGCTTTTTACCATAGCTGAATTTCAGATGTTCAGTTCGAATAATTGTGTGCATGTCATCCACCTCCAACATCGATACTACGCGGCCACCATGATTGCCAGTAGTCGCGATTGTCATGAATGTGATGTGACAAATGTCATGACTGACGATTTTTATTGCGCTGGAGAGGCACACGACCTTTTGTTGCTATGATGATGAATCATCGGAAGCGTCAGATCAAAGGAGCAGCAGCATCTCTATTGTGCGAACCACACTTCTTGTATAATGAAGGGAATATGGACGCGGATTAAAAGAGGGGAATCAGGGAGATGGCAGCGACATTATCATAGCCTTCGCGTAATCTATTATTAGCAAGTCAATTAGAAGCTGTCCAAGATCTATGATTTTTGATATACTTCTATGTGAAAAGTGAGTTTAAGCTATGAAAAATTATCCCAGCAATATTACTCGACAACAGTTTGAATTAATTCGACCAGCTTTAGAAAATTTTCGTAAGCGAACTAAGCCTCGAAAATATGACCTCTACGAGGTCTTCTGTGCGGTCCTATATGTCTTGAAAACCGGTTGCCAATGGCGTCAAGTCCCCGGTGATTTCCCAGAATGGCGGTCAGTTTACAACTATTACAAAATTTGGTCAACTAAAGCTGAGCCTACGTATGTGTCAAGTCTTTCTCGGTTCCACTAATTGAACTATTCTTTTTTGCTCGACTGCCGGCCAGGACGACCTCCACAGGAATTGGCGTGGAACGGGGTGGGCACGACTTTGAGCCGAGCTTTGCGAGTCTCAAAGCTCGGCCTCTGTGTAGGCGATAAATCGCCAACACAAACGTCACCCCTGACGCCATTCCTGCTCCGGTCATCCTGGACTACTGAGTGGGTTCAGTTGAAGATGTGTGCTAGGTGACCAGTGCCCGAACTAGTACTTGCGTACAGCG
>NZ_AZEU01000213.1 GCF_001435035.1 Lacticaseibacillus manihotivorans DSM 13343 = JCM 12514 | reverse complement strand
CGCTGTACGCAAGTACTAGTTCGGGCACTGGTCACCTAGCACACATCTTCAACTGACCCCACTCAGTAGGCCAGGATGACCGGAGCAGGAATGGCGTCAGGGGTGACGTCTGTGTTGGCGATTTATCGCCTACACAGAGGCCGAGCTTTGAGACTCGCAAAGCTCGGCTCAAAGTCGTGCCCACCCCGTTCCACGCCAATTCCTGTGGAGGTCGTCCTGGCCGGCAGTCGAGCAAAAAAGAATAGTTCAATTAGTGGAACCGAGAAAGACTTGACACATAC
>NZ_AZEU01000212.1 GCF_001435035.1 Lacticaseibacillus manihotivorans DSM 13343 = JCM 12514 | reverse complement strand
AGTGGATCTCCTTCTCGCTGGGCTCTAAGCGGTAAACCGCTAAGAGCCCCACGGCTGATGACCAGCCACCTCCGCACTTTTTATCTCCGCTCACAGATTTTCTATGTTGATATAACTAGCTTACAGATTAAACACGCTGATATTCAGATATCACTGATTTAGCCGAGCATTGCATCAATGCTGACATCATACGTTTCGTAGCCATCAAGTGCCAGTGGTCTGGCGTAGTGGAGGAACTGAAATTATCGAACGTGGCAGAAATATGAGTTGAGACAGCTGGTTTTTGGCTGGCTCAGCTCATATTTCAGGTAAATTCAAAGACGCGGTCTTCGGCTTTGAATTTAGGCAAAAAAACATCGGCGGTTTGTGCCGATTTCTGGCGCCGGCCGGCCACGAGAGATGATCTCAGTTCCGGAATGTAGCCAGACCACTGTAAGCACCCAATAACAGACCGTCTTGAAAATCAATAGAGGCCCGTTCCCAGATT
>NZ_AZEU01000211.1 GCF_001435035.1 Lacticaseibacillus manihotivorans DSM 13343 = JCM 12514 | reverse complement strand
GAGTCATCCCCTTAAGCTTGTTGAAATTAACCTGAGAATTTCTCAGAATCGCGCTCGGTTTCTAAATGGCAGTCAACTTCAAAACGTCAATCATGATTTTTACGCCACAACAAAAAAGACCAAGGCATTTCGCCTTAGTCTTCATCATATTTAATTATTCGTCGGCAAACTGATCACAAATTTAGCCCCAGTTGGATGATTATCGATGACTTCCAGTTCACCGTGATTCAAATCGATCAAGCGCTTGGCAATGGCTAAGCCCAATCCGGTACCACCGATTTGTTTTTCGCGCGAAGCATCCACGCGATAGAACCGGTCGAACACTTTGGCCTTATCAACGTCTGCAACCCCTGGACCTAAGTCAGACACAGACAACAGCGCCCGATCATGCGTGCGCGAGACTTCAAGGGTAATTTGAGAGTCTTCCCCGTATTTTTCAGCATTGTTGAGTAATGCCACTACCACTTGTTCGATCGAATCACGATGCGCATAGGCCAACACTGTTTCTGTGCCGATCACTTGCAAGGGCTTATGGTCACCGATCGGATAGCTGGTGGCCACGCGTTGCGCAAGCTTCGTCAAATCAAACCAATCGCCTGCCAGATGCGCATGATCCATTCGTGACAAGCTCAATAATCGCTCGATCAACTCTTGCATCGCAAGGCTTGATGATTCGATAGTGGCTAAGGATTCTGGCACGATTTCAGGATGATCTTTGGCGTGCCGGCGGATCAAGCCCACATGCCCACGAATTGCCGCTAACGGTGTCCGCAACTCATGCGACGCATCGGAAACAAATTGATGGTCGCGGATCACTTGTTGATTCAAACTGGTCAACAAGCGGTTGAATTCGATGCCTAATGCTCGCACTTCTGCAGGGCCATCAGGTACTGGCAACGTTTCATGATAAGTCGCGTCTTTAGCTTCCACGATGGTTTCAGCCGCAGTGGTCAGATCTACCAGCGGTTGGTTGAGCCGTTTGGCAAAAATATGAATCAACCAAATGCCTAACAATAAGCCGATCATACTCATCACCACAATCACCAAAAGCGTCAGCTTGAATAATTCGATCATATTATTCAAACTCAACCACAATTCATAAGTGACTTTGGTTTTGCCATAATACTTGGTTTCAGCTAAGTGGTAATAGATCCCGTGCTTTTGTTGATACTGGACATGCGACCACAACGCCCAAGTATTCCAATCATCTTTCAAAAAGGCTTGCGTATGTTTGGTGTAGTAATAGCGCGTGGGTTTGGCATGCGGTCGTACGATCACACGCACAAAGCTGGTATGCATGTTGACATTCGCAGTATCACGCCAATAATCCCAGTCTGGTTTGTTGTCGGCGAAGCTTTTTTGCAAGGTCGTCATCAACTGTGACGCATCATCTTGTTTGTTGTGGATCAAATGCGCGCCGACCACGCTGATGGTGACCACCCCCACCGCCAGCATCAATACAGTGAGTAACCAGGCATAAGCGCGCGAAATCCGACTCGCGCTAGATTCGGTATTTTTAGGCATGGCACCAGTCCGCTGATAACACGTAACCGACACCGCGCACTGTGTGGATCAATGGCGTCGTATTCGGCAAGTCCAACTTGTTGCGCAAGTAGCGAATGTAAACATCCACAATATTGACTTGCCCATCGAAATCTTGGCCCCATACCGTGTCCAACAACTCATCGCGCGTCATGGGATTATCGGCATGTTGGATCAAAGCTAGCAACAACTCGTATTCACGCGGGGTCAACACTGCCACTTGATTGCCTCGCCGCACGGTACGGGCTTTAGTATCAAGCGTCAAATCCCCAACGGTATAAGTACTGTGCGGGGTATGGTTTTGCCGACGGACACAGACACGAACGCGCGCCAGCAATTCTTCGATATCAAAAGGCTTGGTGATGTAATCATCGGCCCCGTTATCTAACCCTGCCACCTTATCGCCGACATAATCGCGGGCCGTCATCATGATCACTGGCAAGTCGTCATTTTTGCGAATGCGCCGTAAGACTTCTAAGCCATCGAGTTTGGGCAACATCCAATCTAAAATCACCAAGTCGAGGCTTTGGCCGTGAGCTTGGTAATATTGCCAAGCACTCAAGCCGTCGTGCACCACATTGACATCATAGCCTTCAAATTTGAGTTCTGAGGATAAAAAGGTGGTCAAACTTTCTTCATCTTCCACTAATAACAATGACTGTGCCATGTGCTCCCCCTTTTCGCAAATTGCTATTGCAAGAATAACATATTCTTCAGGCGCACAATCTAACAGTGTTGTCACGTAAGCGGTGACGGCGGCAAACATTACTTTTGTTTAAGAAAAAAGCCTCAAACCACGGATGCGGTTTGAGGCTTTTCGATTACTTGATCATTTGATAATTGTCATCATAGAACTTGCCGTTGCGGATATCATCTGGCATCCCAGCATAAGGTTCCTTGGCGATCACTTGGTTGTTGTTTTGACCGGCATCACCGATGTAAGTGATGTGTGCAAATTCTGGCACGACCAGCTTTGGATAAGTTTCATACTTTTCGCGGGATTCGTGCATCAAGTCGATGTGTTCGTTTTGGTAAGTGACCGTGATTTCTGGATGTTCTTGGACCCACTTCGGGAAGAAGATCGTGCCGTTGAGCTTATGTTCATTCGGCACAAAATCCAGCGCCACGTCAGTCCCAGTCGGTTCCGTCCAAGCGACTTTGTACACGCCTGGGATCAACATCGCGATGTGCGCTTCTTGATCGGTGACCCAACGCCCGGCGACCATGCCGCCGTGGATGCGGTAGTCAACGGTGTGATCATTTTTAGCGTACCATTCATATTCCCAACCATTGTCGTAAGTATAAATGAAGTGCGTGCCTAAGAAATCATCTAAAGTTTCAAAATGCTTATCTAAGTGATTCAAGTTTGCCATGTGCGTTCCTCCTATGTGTCATTAATGACATGTTTTAATCAACGTGATTATGTTATACTCAACTTATCAAATCGTCAAGAGGAAAATTCATGGCACAACGTAATTTACTGCAATTCATTATTTTAGGCCTGCTTCATCAAACGCCGCTGACTGGCTATGAGCTGACCAAGGCCTTTGATTCAGACATCGGCGAATTCTGGTCAGCCCAACATTCACAGATCTATCCCCAACTGCAAAAACTCGAAACCGCTGGATCTTTGACCCACACCGAAGAAGTCACCGGCGAAAAGCTCGCGCGCAAACGCTATGCGATCACTGACACAGGGTTAGATACCTTAAACAACTGGCTCGCCGCACCAACGCCAGCGTCAACCAATGGCAAAGATGAGTTTGCATTAAAGCTTTACTTCATCCCCGATGCCAACGACGCCCGTTTGCGTCCGATGCTTGAAGCCCAACAAGTTGAACATACGGCCAAACGCACCCACTTAGAGCATCAGCTGGCGACCAAGTTTCCTGATGGGGCACCCACAGTTGGGCTCGGACATTATTTGATCCTCCAACATGCAGTGTCCCGGGAACACGAATACTGTGATTGGTTAGCAACGGCTTTGACCCATTGCCGTTAAAAAGAAATTGAGTGATCCACACGTCCAAAAAAGTTTTTCGGCCTCAACCTGACCCAAAGGCATTCACATCAACGTTGAACCCAGTTTTTCTGCTTTTTTATGAAAAACGTTTATAGCGTCTGGTCTTGTCACGGTTGCGTGATGGTAGTAAACTGAATGCGTTAATAAGGTGGAGAAGGCAACTTAGCGCACGTTGCCTCGGTCTCTTCGCAACGGGGGGAAGTGCCCCGCAAACCCAGTGAGACAGGTCCGCAGTGGCCCAGCTTAACTGTTGGTAACCATTGGATCTCTAGCATCTTGAAGTGCCGGCACTGAAGGGCTCTAAGGGGCTCATATGATTACACCGGGCCGAGTTCCTCATGGTGATATGGGAAGCAAGTCGACGTCTGTACACGAAAGGCAATGCAGAGCCTAGTAGTGGTCAAAGTGGTCTTGGGCCAATCCCCCAATGCTGCACAGAAACGTACTTGATACATTATGGTAGCTGCACTGACGTAATTGCATATTGATTTGGCGTAAACGCCAGAAGCCCACGAAATGGCAACTCATTTCGTGGGCTTTGTGTGCGTTGCGCTAGATTTGCCAACAAACGCTGGACGTTGACAAAAAATGAGACTCAGACGAATGACGTCTGAGCCTCATCGCTACGATTCAAATTAAATCATCGGCAAACATCCCTAAACCGACGGGATCATCGCGCCATTGGGCAAAAAACTGATGGTTTTGAGCGACCACTGCCTGGGCGCGATCGCGCAATTGTTGCAGTTGCACATCGTTGAACAATTGCGGCACCCGCAACACGATCAAATAATCGATCGGCTTTTTGAACAGCGTCCACATGATCGGCTTGCGCAAAGTCATCACCAACACTTCGGGTTTGACACAGTTGGGGTCAGTGGCATGGATCAAGGCTGTGCGGTCATTTAGTTGCAACGCATCACGCGCAGCACTGGCCAAAAGGCTGGAAATGGCTTGTTGAAAATCGAGGCCGCGATCTTGGTGTAAGAATACCGCAGCTTGTTGTAAAGCAGTGAGTTTGTCATAACGATTTAACTTTACGCGCGGATAAACTGGTGCATGATCGGCAATGAGCATTTTCGCGACCTCCTTGGTTTTGTTTACGGTTACACTGTAACGGCTGTAACGCGTTACAGGTCAAGGATAAATCACAAATTTGTTTAAAAAGTGGGCGAAAACCGCATTTTCCACGCAAAAACTAGGCTGAGACATAATTCTTGATTTCGGCAAAGTCGCGTTCCATAAAGCAACGCCCAGGCATACAAACGCCTCTACACCGCGATTAAAGAGCAAATCGTGATGCAGAGGCGCTTGTATTATGGGCTAAGACCGCTTTATGTCTCAGCCTCGTTCCTACAGTTTGATCATCAAGGTCACGATTTGATAAGGATGTAGCTCGATTTCAATATGACCGTCATGCAACAAGTTCTCGTTGGTATCCGCTGTTTCATTCAGCAACCCAGCATAAACCGCTCGAGCATCGAAGTTCAACTTCAATTTGATCGTCGCATTGCGACCGAGATATTCATGCAAGCGCACGATCGCATCATCGCCTGCTTCAGCCATTTTCACTGCATCTAAGGCGATCGCTTTTTGATCAAAGCTGATCAGTGGTTTGAACACGTCGCCTGCGACATCTTGGGCAATCGTCAATGGTTGGTTCAATGCTTCTGCGGCTTGTTCCACTTGTCCTTCAGCAAAGTTCCCAGCATGCGGCAACAAGCTGTATGTGAAGTGGTGTTCACCTTGATCGGCTTGGGTGTCTGGGTCGATTCCAGACGTCAACAGCGTCATCGACAGCTGTTGACCTTTGACGCGATAGCCATATTTCGCATTATTGAGCAAGGCGATGCCGTAATCTGGTTCAGAGAGATCTGCCCATTTATGCGCGACAGTTTCAAATTTGGCTTGATCCCAGCTAGTGTTGTCATTAGTTGGCCGCAACACATTCCCATATTGAATATCAAAGCGCGCATTGTCTGCCAGCACTTGGGTATTAAACGCTGTGCGCAACAGTTCTTCATGCTGATGCCAATCGATATCAGTGATAAAATCGATCCGCGGATCCTTGGCATACAAGCGCATCACTTGTTTCAACGACGACTGGCCGTAATGATAAGTCGTGGTCAAATCGACGTAATTGGCCGTGTTTGCCGTCAAGTCCAGTGCATCCGCTTGTAAAACTGTGGCTTTTTGCGGATAGTCAGCGTCGATATTCCAGTTATTGAAATCCAGTGGGCGATCTTCATAAACCGTCAACACGTTCCCGCCAGCTTCCGTGAACAATTCGCGCTCAAGCCGCAGATCATACAAGCTGGTCACATGGCCGTCTTCAGCGTAAGTCACACAATAAAATGGCGTTTCAATGGTGTGCTCACCAACTTGCGCTGTGGTTTCAGTGGTCGATTCTGGGGTTTGCGTCAAGCTGATGCTGCTCAAGGCTGGAACTTTCACCGGCTGCAATTCACCATCAACAGCCACCAACTCGCTCCGAGTCCATGGCAGATCATTTGAGATCAAGGTGTTGCCAGCTTTTGGTGTTAAGGTCAAGGTATCGAGTTTGGCATTTAATTCGGCGACCCCGTCAAATAATTGGCCAAATTCGACTTTCGCATCATCATAAACTTCATGGATCGCACTGCCTGGTAAAATATCATGGAACTGATTGCGCAGTAAAATCACCCATAACGCTTTGATGGCTTCTGATGGATATGGCACGCCTTGGGTGACGTGAGCCATGGTGTAGCGCATTTCCAAATCGCGCAAGGCGTATTCGGCTTGGCGATTAGCTTGCTTGACGCGGGCTTGTGAGGTGTAAGTGCCACGGTGATATTCCAAATATAACTCACCGCGCCAAGTCGCGAGTTGTTCAGGATGTTTGGCCACTTTTTGATTCAAGCGATCAAAATAATCATCGACCCGTCCCGGTACCACTGTTGGCACACCTGGCAGTTGATTTAAGATCTGGCGATTTTTGATCTGTTCGCGATTCGGACCGCCACCGCCATCCCCATAGCCGTAGCTGACTAAGATGTCATCATTGAGCCCTTTGTCGGCATACACATGATACGAGCCGAACACCGTTTGTGGGATCAACTCACCGTTATAGGTATAGCGCCATTCCGTGCGATCACCAAAGTCTGTTCCAGTTTCAACCGTGGTGATAAAATGCGTCAACACCTGCGTCCCGTCGATACCTTGCCACTTGAAGGTGTCATGCGGCATGCGGTTGGTATCATTCCAGGAGATCTTGGTGGTCATGAAATTATCCACGCCGAATTGATGCATGATCTGAGGCGTCGCGGCAGAATAGCCGAACACGTCAGGTAACCACAAGACGTTTTGTTTGGCGTTGAAATGTTCTTTGAAATACTGCCCGCCATATAAGAACTGCCGCGTCAGTGATTCGCCAGACGGAATGTTGGTATCCGGTTCAAGCCAAGTGCCACCGTTTGCTTCCCAGCGCCCTTCTTTGATCCGTTGTTGGATCTGGTCGAACAACTCAGGATAGTCTTCGGCTAAGAACGCATAATCTTGCGGCGTGCTTTGGAAAAAGACGTAATCCTGATACTCGTTCATCAGTTCCAACACCGTGGAAAATGAGCGCGCGATTTTCTCACGGGTATGTTTCAAGCGCCACAACCAAGCGACATCGATATGGGTGTGGCCAACTGCCGTGATCTGATATGCTTTCTTTTGGCCAGGGTGGTCGGCGATGAAGGCTTTGATCTGATTCAACACGTTAACGCAAACTGGGGTGATCGACTCGTCGTCTAATTGCGCCCAGTTGAACTGATCAAAACAACTCGTCATCAAATTCAAGTAAGCATAACGCAGGGGTTCGTCGACATCGAGTTGGCCGATCACACCCACGATGTTGCTGAGGTAATCGTAAGTTTCCACCACCGTTTGGTTGAGCACGCCAAAGCACAATGACTTCAAGGTGTAGTGTTGGATCTTTTGCGGGCCGCCACCTTCAAGGCCCGTCCACATTTTGATGTAGATATCGAGGGTTTGACCGCTGAAGTCCGCATTGAAATACGCATCTTCGTGATTGGAATCCACCGCTTGGCGCACTTGTCCGTTGACGAACATCAAGCCTTCATACTTGGAGTTGTTGCCATCACCGGTGCGTCCGAGATTCATGTGGATGACAAACGGATCATCTTGTAAAGTCGGCACTTTAACCGTGAAATGCAGCCAGTAATAGCGATCGCGTCCCGACCAATGTGCGCCGATCGCAATCGGATCCCACGTATCAAAGTCTGGGATGCGGCGTTTGTCTGAGCGCGTGTCTTCGGCGATGGTTAAATCTTGAACATCATGGAATGTTTGATAGTAGTAATCGTGCAAGTAGCCGAGTTGTTGGGCTGACTTACGCTTGAACTGACGCAATGGATCTGCCATTTTCTATCCCTCCAAAAGAAGGAGCCGTCGCCAGCTCCCACATTGATTTGATTTACTTGGTGGCCCCACCGAAACTGAAGCCTTTGGACATGTAACGTTGTGCGAAAGTGTACAACACGACCACTGGCAAGGTATATAAAACTGAGAACGCTGCCAATTGACCGTAATCAACTAAGCCGTTGTTGCCAAAGAATTGGAAAATCGTAACGGAAGCAGGCAGTTTTTCTGGTGACGTGATCAAAATGAACGGCACGAAGAAATTCCCCCATGACCCAGTAAAGGTGAAGATCCCGATTGTGAAGATCCCAGGTAACATTAAAGGCATGACGACTTTGCGAACGCCGCCCCAAACTGAGGCGCCATCGATCCAAGCCGCTTCTTCCAATTCACCTGGCACGGAATCCATGAAGTTCTTCATCATCCAGATCCCATAAGGCAAGCTAGTCGAGATCATGAAAATCGTGGTGGCGATCAAAGAGTTTTGTAACTTCATGTACAAAAACATTTGATAAACTGGCACGATCACCGCAGTCATTGGCAGTGAGGTCAAGAACAAGATACTCAACAAGAAAGGCTTTTTCCAAGGTAACGGATAACGAGACAGCGGATATGCTGCTAACACACTGACGATCACCACAAACACGGATTGGAAACCTGACACCAACAAGCCGATGCCAAAGGACTTCATTAAGGTTGGATCTGTTAAAATTGCCGAGAAGTTCTTTAAGGTTGGTTGTTTAGGAAGCTGAATGGCTTGAATCGCATGCGGGTCAACCGAGCTGAACAACATCCAGACCAACGGCAGTAAGAATAACAGAGCGATGATCGTCAAAATGATATATTGAAGCAGGCGCATAGCCTTATTTTCTCTCATCATGAGCGCATCCCCCTATAATTTCACTTTCAAGATCCGCATGTACAAGATACTTGCGATCGCACCAATCGCTAACAGAACTAACGAAATCGCAGTCCCATAGCCTAATTGATAACTAACGAAGGCTTGTTTGTACATGAACACTGGCAAGGTTGACGTCGAGTTCCCTGGACCGCCACCAGTCATGGTGTAGATCAAAGTGAACACGCCTAACGTTTGCAGTGTGACTAACATCATGTTGGTGGCAATCGTCCCACGCACCATTGGAATGGTAATATGGGTGACAACTTGCCAACGAGTGGCCCCATCCATGTAGGCTGCTTCTTCAACTTCTTGAGGAATATCATCCAAAGCGGTTTGGAAGACCATCATGGAAAAGGCAGTTCCACGCCAGATATTGGCGATTACGACAGCAGTCATTGGGAAGGTATATAGCCAAGCCACAGGTTTTGCACCAAGCAAGGTATGGGCGATCATATTCAAGGTCCCGTTATCGCCAAGGAAGGATACCCAGCAGAAACCAACAACGACTTCTGGTGTGACCCAAGCTGCGATAATGATCAAACCCACAATCCGGCGAAATGCCGTGTTTTTACCACGCATCATAAAGGCAATCAAGAATCCGAAGAAACATTGACCGATCACGGCAGATAACACCACGAAGATGATCGTATTCCAAATGGAACGGGCCAATTGCGGATCTTTAAACATGGTGACAAAATTTTGGAAACCGATAAAGTGCAAGGCAGAAGCACTTGCCCCGGTTAAGGACAGGTTCGTAAAGGAAAATAATACCGTCAACGCCATTGGGGTAATAAAGAAGATCAACAGCAAAATGAAACTTGGCATCATCAGCCAAACTGACATACGGCGCTTGGTGCGATCTTGGGCATTGACTTTAGCTTTTGGATGTTTGGACGGCGGTACTGGATTAGTGGCATCCATCACACTCACCTCTTTCATCATTTTCGATTTGAGCTCGTCTAGCTGGAAGAAAGCCAAAACCTCGGTTACGGCCTTTTTACAACTAGACGCAAACTCAAATCCATTTGCGTCTAGCGCAATGCGTTCACATTGCGATTTAAAAAAATGCGGTTAGGCGGTTGATCCGGACTAACCGCAAATTCGATTGGGTCAATTATTTCTGAGTTTCAGTGTTGCCGGCACCAACGATCCCTTTAACATCAGTGGCGTACTTAGCAGCCGCTTGTTGAGGCGTCTTTTGAGCAGTGGCAACATCTTCAACCATCTTTTGAATGGCAACGGAAACTTTTGGATATAAGTCATTCTTAGGACGGAAGTAAGCATTCTTCAAAGCAACAGAAGCTTCTTTGATGAAAGGCTTCTTCAAATATTCTGGATCTTTAGCCGCGTCATCACGAACCGTCAAAGTTCCTTCTTGAACCGCACGCTTAACAGCAAGTTTCTTGGTGTTCATGGCTTTCAACACAGTGATTGCAGCTTTGCGGTTCTTAGACTTAGCAGGAACAGCCCAAGTCCAGCCACCCGCCATGGTGACATATCCAGGCTTGGTGCCATTTTGAGTTGGCATCAAGTTGAACGCGAGTTTCTTAGTCATGTTGCTGATCGGAGCAACCCCGTCTTTGGTCCAGTTACCAGTATTCCAACTACCATCCAACGCCATCCCAACTTGACCTTTAGGGAATTTGTCTTGGAAAATCGTGGAGCCATAGTTTGAGTTCATCGCAATGGACAAACTTGGACCGGTCTTGTCTTTGTTATAAATGGAGTTGACGAAGTTCAAGCTGTCTAAGATCCCTTGAGAATTGATGTTCCACTTCTTGGAAGATTCGTTATACAGCGTTTCGCCAGTTCCATAAAGCAACATTTCAAACGTCTGCATCGCAACGGATTCACCATTCGTGGTGGAAACCCCCATTGCAAATGGAATTGAAGATGAATCAGCTTTCTTGATCTTCTTAGCAGCGCTTAAAATATCGTCCCAGTTCTTTGGTGCCCAAGTGCTTGAAAGACCAGCCTTTTTGGTAACGGATAAGTTGGTCCACAAGCCACGCGCATCAGTGGTGCCTGGGATCCCATATTGCTTACCATCTGAGCCTTGAGAGCCTTTCTTCAAAGCCGCAGTGAAGTTCTTCCAGTCAGACCAGTTCTTCACATAAGGTCCAAGGTCAGTTAAGTATCCGGCTTTTGCATCGGCAGGCAGAATAAATGTATCTTCATTAACAATATCAGGTGTGGTATCAGCGGACTTCATGGCTAAATCAAGTTTGGAGAAGTAATCCCCTTCAGTAGCAGAAATCGGCTGTAATTCAATTTTGATGTCTGGATGCTTCTTTTCAAAACTTGAGATCCAAGCTTTGGAATAAACGCGATACATACTATCGCCTTTACCTAACGACCGCCACGCGACCTTGACTGTCGTTGTCTTACTATCTTTAGTTGAACTCGACCCGCAGGCTGCTAATACCAAAGCAGCTAACGCAGTCGCCCCTACAGTTGCCCACTTGCGTAACTTCATTATGATTCCCTCCTAAGGAAACAATGCCTCCAACATTTTGGCTACGTCTTCAATATTTTGCCATCAACTCCTCAACTGAACTTGTAGGTGTTGCATAACACAATTCGAACATGCTCAATATACGGTGAAGTGAAAGCGCAATCAATTTTTGATTTCCGATATTTTCTACAAAATTTCGTGATTTTGCATGAAACGCAAATTGCAAGAACAAGTTAGCCACTCCGTGGCACGACACCGTGAGGCGAA
>NZ_AZEU01000210.1 GCF_001435035.1 Lacticaseibacillus manihotivorans DSM 13343 = JCM 12514 | reverse complement strand
TCGTGTAATCGCAGATACACGTTGGCATCACACGTTTCGTAGCCATCAGGTGTCAGCGGTCAGGCGTAGTGGAAGTGATTTGAAATTGGGACGGAAGCTGGTCACCGGTACGTGGTGAGAGTGATGTTGGTGGTTTACCACCTACATCACTCCGCAGTCGGAGATCCGGCGAGTGGGGAGCGTAGCGACACATCTCGGCTAGCTCCGGCGAGGACCCTCTCCACGTACCGGTGGCCAGCTGGAGTCCCAATTTAAAATCACTGAAACGTTGCCAGACCACTGGCACCTGATGGCGGCATGAAACACGAACGATGCCGGAAAGCGTAAGTTGATTTAAACCGGGTTTAAAGATGATTTAGTATGAATACAAAAAATTCCTCGCCGTAGCGGGGAATTTGACGTGAACTCAGATTTATTTGACCACCGAAACTTGTGCGTATAAGATCCCAGCACTTGGAATTTGGCTAGATGGCATCGCAACGTCTAATTGACGGCTGTTGCTTTGCGCAAAGGAACCAGTATCGTTCACGGTCCGATACCAAACAGTGCCATTGGACAAGGTGATCTTTAACTTCGTGCCTTTAGGAAAGACCGATAAGTTAGCCGCCACGCCGCTGTAGCCAAGGCTTGAGCCCAACACAGCTGGGTCATAGAAGGATAACTTGAAAGTCCCGTAGCTGGTTGAAGAACTTGCAGTTGTGGTACTTGCTTGACTAGTGGTTGTCGTGGAAGCAGTTGAAGTTGTAGCGGCAGGCGTCGTGGTTTGAGTTTGCGTTGACGTGGAAGCCGCTGGGGTAGTCGTGGTGGACTTGGCCGGGGTCGTGGTCGTCGTCGACTTAGCAGGCGTTTGCGTTTGAGTAGCAGTCGTGGTGCTTGCTTGCGTAGTTGAAGCAGCAGGGGAAGTCGTGCTTGCAGCAGTAGTCGTTGCAGGCGTGCTAGTCGTTTGCGCACTAGTTGTCGTAGTTGCAGGTGTAGTCGTCCCAGTCAACTTCAAGACTTGACCGACGTGAATGAAGTTTGCGTCAGTGATGTTGTTGTAAGTCACTAAGTTCGCAACCGTTACCTTAGTATCTTCAGCAATGGCGCCTAAGGTATCACCGGATTTAACGGTATAAGTCGTGGCCGCTTCAGTCAACTTCAATTGTTGGCCGACATGGATCATATGTGCGTTTTTAATGCTGTTAGCGGAAACTAACTTCGCGACTGTGGTGTCATTGGCATTGGCAATGGCAGAAAGGGTATCACCGGATTTAACGGTGTATGCAGACTGAGTGGTAGCCGCGTCTACCGGGTTGCTCGAGACAAAGGCCGCACCAGCGGTCAAGGCAAGGGTCGTCGAGAATAACCATACGAGATGTGCTTTTTTGATAATGAGTCACTCCTATTTTGAATGTCTGGATTTGCTTAACAACTGGGACTAGTATACCGAGCACAGATAACAAACCAACGCCAAACAGGTAACAAAAAGTGCGTATTTTGACATATTGTCATCATTCTGTTGCATTCCGGCGTTATTGCAAAGTGTTACGGACATTGCAAAATAAAGGATAAGCCGATTGACGCTGTTATAGAATTCGTAATAAATTCAGATGATATCTCATCAGTCAAAAATTTGAATCACAAGAATGTGCGTCTATATAATAGAAGGAACTCGTCAGCGAAGTAATTAGACATCAAAAAAGCCTCCACACTGGGAGGCTAACTGGGTTAATGTAAAACTTCAACGGTTGCGTATAAGATCCCAGCACTTGGAATTTGGCTGGAAGGCATTGCAACGTCTAATTGATGTGGGTTGGAATAAGCGAAGGTCCCAGTATCATTAACCGTCCGATACCAAACCGTGCCGTTAGACAACGTGATCTTCAAATGCGTGCCTTTAGGGAAGACGGACAAGTTAGCGGCAACACCGCTGTAGCCCATGTTGGAACCTAAAGCCGCAGGATCATAGAAAGACAACTTGAAAGTACCATAGTTCGTGGTTGAGCCAGTAGTTGTCGCGGTACTCGTGCTGGTTGAAGTGGTGGTAGCTGCTTGAGTCGTTTTTTGAGTGGTGGTGTTCGTTGCAGCTGCCGAGTTAGTTTGGGTCGTCGTGGTTGCAGTCGTTGCCGGAGCAGGCGTTGCGGCGGCAGTCAACTTCAAGGTTTGACCGACCAAAATCAAATCAGCGTTAGACAAGTTGTTGGCAGCTGCCAATTGCGCAGTGGTCATGTTGTTGTCCGCAGCGATTTGAGATAAGGTGTCGCCAGACTTCACCGTGTAAGTGGTGTTGTCAGCAACAGGAGCGGCCGCTTTGAGCTTCAGTTTTTGACCCACGATGATCAAATTCTTGTTGGCAATTTTGTTGGTCGTTGCCAAGTCGCTGACCGTGGTGTTTTTGTCCAAAGCAATTTTAGACAAGGTGTCACCGGTTTTAACGGTGTAGTCTGTATCAGTGTCGGTATTGGTATCGGCTTTAACTTCGTGTCCTTGTGCCAAAATCGTGCCAGGAAGCAGCGCCAGCGCAGGGGTGAAGAGCCATGCTAATTGTGATTTTTTGATGATGCTCACTCCTCAAGTAATTTACGGGTCTAATTGTTTTCCTAAGTTGAGTATAGCGATTTCACTTGACAAGAGTAGAGGCAAAACTGTAACGAAATATTTAATTTTGGTTATAATGTTACGCCATGGTTACAAAGTCGGCTTTTGGCGTAGTTTTGCCACTAAATCTTCGTCTGGCGTGACCACCACCGTGCGCTGACCTTCATAAACCACAAAACCGGGACGGGCACCATTGGGTTTGCGGATCTTTTTGACTTCGATCCAATCGACTTTTACATTGGCACTGGCGCGCGACTTTGAGAAGTATGCCGCCAAGTTCGCGGCTTCCAGCAAGGTTTTGTCGCTAGGACGAGGTGAGCTGATGATCACATGCGAGCCTGGCACATCTTTAGCATGGAGCCAAATGTCAGACTTGTTGGCGGTACGCAAAGTCAGTTGATCGTTTTGTAAATTGTTTTTACCCACTGAAATCACGGTGCCATCTGATGCGTAAAAGGTTTCAGGCTTCGCAACTTTATGCTTCGGCGCCTTTTTGCCTTTGTGTTGCACTTTCAAAAAGCCGCCTTGTTGCAGCTCACTGCGGATATCATCAAGATCTTTAGGGGCAGCGAGTTCGATTTGCGTCATCACCCCAGTTAAATAATCGAGTTCGGCTTGATTGTCAGCCATTTGTTCATTGACAAATGCCACCGCATTCTTGAGCTTTTGATACTTGGTGAAGTAACGCTGCGTGTTTTTGGATGGGGAAAGCTCGTTGGACAAACTGATCTTCAAAGGTTTGTTGTCGTCATAGAAGTTCGGTAAGGTGATGGTCGTCATCCCGCGTTCGACTTGATTGAGATAAGTCGACAACAGTTCGCCGCGGATCCGGTAATCATCCGCTTTTTCGGTGGACTTTAAGGTCGCGGCTAACTTCTTTTGTTTCTTTTCATCTTTTTCGATCAAGTTCTTCAACGGGTGGATCAAGTTACTGCCGAGTTGACGCACACGATCATGTTCCGCTTTCTTGGCGTAAAAAGCATCAAGCATTTCAGAGCAAGTCGGGTACGTTTCAACGTCACCTTTGAGGCTTTGATAAGGCGTTGCTGAGAAATACACTTTGTCGCCAGTCGTGATTGCAGGTGTTGCGGCGTTGATAGCAGCGATAAACTGATCCCACGCGCGATCAGCATCCCCAGTCGTTAACCGCGCGGCTAATTCAATTGCGGAGTCAGAGGCTAGGCCTTGATAATGCCGTTGCAACAACTTCGCCAATGGCACATCGGTGGTTTTCATCAATTCTTGATAACCGCGGGTATCGTCAGTAAAAGGATCGACTTTATCTTGTTTTGGTGGTTCGACATAATCAGCGCCAGGCAACAACAGGCGATAGCGGTTTTGATCAGGTGACACGTGATGGATCAAGTCGATGATCTTGTTGGTCACCAAATTCACCAGCGTAATATTGGAATGGCGGCCCATAAACTCGACGACCAAGCGCAAGGACAAATCATCCCCGAGTTCATCGCGGGTTTTAAAATCTAAGTGCAGCACGCGGTCATTGTCGACTTGGGCCAAGCGCATCAATTGGGCAGAGGCTAAGTACTTGCGCAAGGTCATCGTAAAGGTGTTGGCGGTTTTGGGATTGGCAAACGGAATCTGCGTGATTTGGACACGGGCGTATTCGGGATGAGCGGACAATAAAAGTGGCCAGTTTTTGCGCTGAGCCCGAATGGTTAAAACCACTTCATAAGGATAAGGTTGTTGAATTTTGTTCACGCGACCGCCAACTAACAAGTCGGCCAGTTCGTGAGCCATGGCGTGGGTGAAAATACCATCAAATGACATAGGCGCCTCCTGTAAAAAAATGTCTATTTCTATTATACCATTTATGACAAGTGCTTCCGTTTATTCAAAAATCTATGAAAATATGGTACGATAATGCAGTGAATTCTAGAAAAGTGGGTGAACCGCATGAAGATCGCCGTCGTCACCGATAGCACTGCGTATCTTTCTGAAGATCAGATCCAAGCCAACCACATCAAAGTCGTGCCCATTCCCGTCATTTTAGATGGCACGGTTTACGATGAAGGCAAGGATATTCAAACTGCAGATTACTATGAGTTACTCCGCACTGCCAAAACGTTCCCCAACACTTCCCAGCCCCCATTAGGCGAAGTGCTGAAGGTTTATGAAGATTTAGCCAATGAAGGCTATGACACCATTTTAAGTATCCACTTGGCCAGCACGATTTCTGGGTTTGTCAACACCTTAAAAGCCGCTGCGGCTGATTTTGAACCTGCCCATGTCGTGGTGTATGACTCTCAAATCACCGTCATTTTAATGGGGCAATTGGTCCTCACGGCTGCACGCATGGCCGCTGAAGGTAAAACCGTCGATGAAATCGTCACCCATATGGATGAATTGCGCGCGACGACTGGCGAATATTTCTTAGTCAACGATTTACAAAACTTAGTGCGTGGTGGCCGCTTGTCCAACGCGGCTGGATTTATCGGTGGGATGCTGAAAATCAAGCCGTTATTGACCTTTGATGACAACTCTCATAAAATTGTCGCGTTTGAAAAGATCCGTTCTCTAAAAAAGGCCTACGCCCGCATTGAAACGCTGTTCACCGAAGAACTTGAACGCGTGGATTATCCGATCCTCGCTTGGGTGATCGATGCCAATGATCCCAAAGAAGGCGACCGTTGGCAAAAAGAACTGCAAGCAAAGTTCCCGCAAGTGCGCATTGAACGTTCATACTTTGGCCCGGTGATCGGGACGCACTTAGGTGAACGGGCCATCGCACTCGGCTGGATCAAAGACGAAAGCAAATAATATTCTGACAGCTGCCAACATCGGCGGCTGTTTTTTGGAGGTAGCTATGTTTATTCAATCAGATACGGCTAAAGGCAAAATTCTATCTAGCACAACCAGCTATACCGGCCATATTTTTAAAGTCACCAGCAATCAGGTCCAAACGCCAGATGGTTTAACGGTGCAGCGCGACTTGATCGAACATGCACCAGCCGTCGCCTTGCTTGCCATCACTGATGACGACCAAGTGCTGGTCAACCGCGAATATCGCATTGGCATCAACGCCGAAGCCTACGCGTTGCCTGCCGGTTTGATCAATGCTGGCGAAACCCCACTGCAAGCGGCCAAACGTGAATTGGAAGAAGAAACGGGCTACTTAGCCCAAAGTCTGACGCCATTATGTGCGGTGCGCTCCAGTGAAGGTATGACCGATGAAGTGGTGCATTTATTCTTAGCCTCGGTTGACCGCGATAAGCATGTAGCCAAACACTTCGATCAAGACGAATTTGTCACCAGCAAGTTCGTGCCGTTAAATGAAGTCCTTGAAGCAGTCAAAAATGGCCGCATCGCCAGCGCGCAAAGTGTCAGTGCCATCAGTTATTACATGGCGTTTGTCCGTTAACATCACTTGAGTCTGCACGAGCAGGCTCTTTTTTGTGCATTTTTTTTAAATTGGGTGCTTGACATCTTTCAAAAATGAGCTAATATGATAGACATATTAAATAGACATTAATCAAATGAAGTTGTGATTAGAAACCGCGTGTTGTTCAGGGTGTTAAGAGAGTCCCACTAGCTGAGAAGGGATCGCTACCCAACACGTCCACATCTATGAACTTGCTTTCTGAATCAAGTAGGAGAGCACGCAGGAATTGCGTTATCATAGCTACCCTCAACAATCGCCGTTTGGCCGCTGTTGATCGGCAGTGTGAGGTCGTCATTGCGAAGTGGCGACGAACAGAGGTGGAACCGCGGTGAATGAATCGTCCTCGATGAGTCTAATGACTTGTCGTGGGCGATTTTTTGTATCCTCATGACCAAAAGGAGTGAATCACATGTCCAAACGCAACTTACCCATCGGCACGCGCGATGAATTTGGTCCGTTAGCATTAAAAAAAGTCCAACTGACCAACACCTTACAACAGCGTTTTATTAAAGCCGGCTTTGACCCGATCAAAACCCCAGTGTTGGAATACCGCGCCGTGTTTGATGCGATGGCTCCAACCTTAGAAAGCGCTTATCAATTTTTAGAAGAATCTGGCGAACCGTTAGTCTTACGCCCGGACTTGACCTTACCCGTTGCGCGGGTGATGAGTACCACCGGGATCACGCCACCAACCAAATGGTGTTATGTCGGCGACGTTTTTCGCATCAAAAAGCGGCATTCCGGCGGCTACAACCAAATCACCCAAGCTGGGGTGGAAATCATCGGCTATCCTGGATCTAAAGCTGAAGCCGAATGTTTACTACTAGCCGCCGGGTTATGCGATGACTTAGGCATCAACAACGTCACTTTGGAATTATCTGATGCCAGCTTTGTCGACACGGTGCTGGAACAACTGCCGGAAGTGGCACGTGACAGTTTGAAGCAAGCTTTGTTTGCCAAGAACTTGACCAAATATGCTGAACAACTCAAGCGTCTGCCGCAGTCGCCATTGAATGATTTCTTAGCCCAATGGCCGTGGTTGTTCGGGGATGCCGATGAAGTGCTTGCCAAGATCCCTCCCGTGCCAGCCTTGCAACAAGCAGTGGCCAACTTGAAACAAACGGTTGACTTTCTTAAAGCTAACGCGCCGCAGTTGCAATTGACTGTCGACTTGTCCAGCCCAACGCCACAACCTTACTACACCGGCTTAGTGTTTCGGGCTTACGCCAAACAATCAGCCGATTATTTATTCTCAGGCGGGCGCTATGATCGCTTGTTATCTAGTTTCCAACAAACCTTACAACCAGCCGTCGGGTTCTCATTTGACGTTGATGCATTGAGCTTGGCGTTACCAGACACAAAGCAACCTCAACCGACTTTGATCTACTTCAACGATTCGCAATGGCAACAAGCCCAAGCCTTGGTGCAACAAACCCCAAACGCAACGCTTTGCTTGGATGACAACTTACGCCAGGCGCAAAGCCAAGCTGACAGTCTCGGCGCTAAGTTGATCGATTTAACTCAGGAGGTGACACAATGACCATCAACATTGCCTTAACCAAAGGCCGCACTGAAAAAATGGTGCTCCCACTGCTCAAACGGGCAGGAATGAACATTGAGCCCATTTTAAACAAAGGCCGGCGGTTGATTTTTAACGATGACCCGAACTACCACGTGATTTTAGCCAAAGGACCAGATGTGTTGACTTACCTCAACGGCGGGGCAATGGATGTCGGGATCGTGGGTTCTGACATTCTGGTTGAACAACGCAATCCGCAATATGACATGCTGGATCTCAACACTGGGCGCTGTCATTTCGTGCTAGCATCCACCAAAGATTTCGATCCTGGGTTAGCGCGGCGCAAGATCATTGCCACCAAGTACCCGCAAATCACCCAAGACTATTTCAATACGATCGGCGAGGATGTTGAAATCATTAAAATCGAAGGCTCCGTCGAGCTGGCACCATTAGTTGGCTTAGCTGATGCGATCGTTGATATCGTCGAAACTGGCGATACCTTGCGGGAAAATCATTTGCAAGTGTACGCCGAGCTCATGCCAGTATCCACCCACTTAGTCGTCAACAAACTTGCCTTGAAACAAAAACAAGGTGAAATCAAACAATTGCTGTTACAACTACAACAAGCCATGCAGGAGGCTGCCTTATGAAAATTTTGACCGGATCATTTGAAGCGTTGACAAACCAAGTTACCAAGCGCGAACAACAAGCCGCCAGTCGTCCAGAAGTCGAAGCCGCGGTCCAAGACATTATTAAAAACGTGCGCGAAAAAGGCGACGTGGCCTTAAAGGAATATTCCGCTAAGTTCGATAAAACCCAAGTGGACGAATTCCGCGTTTCTGATGCAACCATTGAAGCCGGCTACAACGCCTGTTCTGAAGAGTTGCTTACCGCCTTGCGCTTAGCGAAGAAGAACATCACCAGCTACCATGAACAAGAAGTGTCCCGTGGCTTTATCGATGCCAAACAACCAGGTGTGATCCGTGGGCAAAAGCTGACCCCATTAGCCGCAGCCGGCTTATATGTGCCAGGTGGTACTGCCGCATATCCATCCACAATCATGATGGCCGCCATCCCCGCCAAAATCGCCGGCGTGAAAAATATCGTGATGGTGACCCCACCACAACCAGAAGGGATCAACCCAGCCGTCTTGGCCGCAGCTAAGTTAGCAGGTGTGGATGCAGTTTATCAAATCGGTGGCGCCCAAGCCATCGCTGCGTTAGCCTTTGGGACCGAAAGTATCCCCCGCGTCGACAAGATCATGGGCCCAGGCAACATTTTTGTGGCAACGGCTAAGAAGCAAGTCTTCGGCCAAGTCGCCATCGACATGATCGCCGGCCCATCTGAAATTGGCGTCATCGCCGACGAAAAGGCTAACGCTCGCCAACTGGCCGCTGACTTATTATCACAAGCGGAACACGATAAGTTCGCCCGGCCAATGCTGGTCACCCCAAGTCTCGACGTGGCCAAAGCCGTCAGCGCTGAAATCGAACGGCAACTCAAGACGTTGCCACGCGAAGAAATTGCGCGCGCTTCGGTCAACAATGAAGGCTTTATCGCCATCACCAAAGATTTGGATCAAGCCTTTGATTTAATGAACTTGATCGCCCCAGAACACTTGGAAGTCCAAGTCGACGAGCCGATCACTTACCTCAACCGGATTCAAAATGCCGGCTCCGTCTTCTTAGGCCGCACCGCTTCAGAACCTTTGGGCGATTACGTTGCCGGTCCCAACCACATTTTGCCAACGGCTGGGACGGCGCGCTTCTTCTCACCACTCGGCGTGGAAGATTTCGTCAAGCGGATTCAATTCGTGCAATACACCCAACCTGCTTTAGAAAAAGTTGCCAGCGCCATTACGACTTTGGCTCGCACTGAAGGTCTCGAAGCGCACGCTCGCGCCATCGAAAGCCGCTTTGAAGCCGACGCCAAATAGGAGGCCCCACATGCGTACAGCAGAAATTACACGCAACACCAAAGAAACGAAAATTTATGTCAGCTTGAATCTCGATGATTATTCAACCATCGATATCGATACTGGCATCGGCTTTTTCGATCATATGTTGAATGCCTTCGCTAAACATGGTCGCTTCGGCCTAGTGGTGAAAGCAGATGGTGACTTAGACGTCGATCCGCACCACACCACAGAAGATGTCGGCATTGTTATCGGCGAATGTTTCAAACAAGCTTTAGGCGATAAGGCTGGAATCGAACGCTTCGGGACCGCTTTTGTCCCATTAGATGAAACCTTGAGCCGGGTAGTGGTCGACTTATCCGGTCGCGCTTATCTCGTGTTTGAAGCTGAATTCGATAACCCCAAGCTTGGCGGCTATGATACCGAAGTCACCCAAGACTTTTTCCAAGCAATCGCCTTTGCTGGGGAATTCAATTTACACGCAACCGTTTTATATGGAAGAAACACGCACCACAAAATTGAAACCTTGTTCAAAGCGCTGGGTCGCGCCTTGCGTGCCGCGGTCAACTTGAACACAGACGTGAAAGGTATTCCATCGACGAAAGGTGTGATTTAATGCTTGCAGTGATCGATTATGACACCGGCAACGTCCGCAATGTCAAAAAAGCCTTGGACCACCTCGACATTGAAAACTGTTTAACTGCTGATCCTGAAGTGATCAAACAGGCCGATGGTTTGATTTTGCCAGGAGTCGGCGCTTTTGCCAAAGCGATGCAAGCGATCGCTTCGCGCAACTTGGTTGAGGTATTGCAAACCCAAGCCCGCGCCGGCCAGCCGATGTTAGGGATCTGTTTGGGGATGCAGTTGTTGTTTGACCGTTCCGAAGAATTCGGCGAAACGCAAGGCTTAGGGTTGTTACCAGGCGCAGTGGTCGCGATTCCAGAAAAGCCAGGCTTAAAAGTTCCACACATGGGCTGGGATACCAATAATGGTCGGGCGATTAATCGCTTTGGTCGCGTGTTCGACGGTGAAGCGACGTATTTCGTCCATTCTTATTACGTGCAAACTGCCGCTAAGAATATTGTGGCGACTTGTGACTACGGTGTGCAAATTCCAAGCGTCGTCCAACAAAATAACGTGGTGGGGATGCAGTTCCACCCAGAAAAAAGTGGTGTTGTGGGCTTAGCAGGCCTCAAAGCCTTTAAGGAGATGGTGGCAGATGCAGATTTTTCCCGCAATTGATTTGATCAACGGGCAATCCGTGCGCTTGTACCAAGGCGATTACGATCAAAAAACGACAATCTCCGCCGACCCCGTCACCCAAGCGCAAAGCTTTGAACAAGCTGGCTTGACCCATTTACACTTAGTGGACTTAGACGGTGCCAAAGCTGGTGAGCCCAAGAACCTCGCGACGATTGAAAAAATTCGCGCCGCGACGGATTTATTTATCGAAGTCGGCGGCGGTATTCGCACATTACAAACGATTGAAGCTTATTTAGCCAAAGGTATCGATCGCGTGATTTTAGGGTCAGTCGCATTAAAAGACCCGGAACTCACCAAAGCCGCCTTGCAACAATTCGGTCCAGACAAAATCGTCATCGGCATTGACGCCTTGCATGATCGCGTTGCCACTGAAGGTTGGCTGGAAGATTCCGACGTATCGTGTGCGCAACTGGTTGACGCGATGCAACAAGCCGGGGCCCAAACCTTTATCGTCACCGACATTGCCAAAGACGGGACGTTAAGCGGGCCAAATGTGCAAATGTTGGCAGACTTGCATCAACAATTTCCAGCTTTGACTTTTGTCGCTTCTGGGGGGATGCATGAGCCTTCAGACCTCACGCACCTTAAAGCCGCTGGCATCACCGTTGCGATTGTGGGCAAAGCCTTAGCGGCTGGGAGCATTACGTTAGCTGACCTGAAAGCATTGGAGGGATAACATGATCACCAAACGGATTATTCCATGTTTAGACGTCGACCAAGGCCGCGTCAAAAAAGGGGTCAACTTTGTCGATTTAACCGATGTTGGCGATCCTGCAGAAATTGCAGCGGCTTATGAGCAACAAGGCGCTGATGAATTGGTATTTTTAGACATCACTGCCACTGTCGATCACCGCAAAACCATGGTCGACACGATCGAATCCGTCGCAAGCCTTGTCTTTATGCCATTAACGGTCGGCGGTGGCATCCATTCCGTCGACGACATGCAGGCCTTATTGAAAGCCGGCGCTGATAAAGTCTCCTTGAACTCAGCGGCGGTCCGGCAACCAGAACTGATCACCCAAGGCGCTGAAAAGTTTGGCCGGCAATGTATCGTCGTCGCCATCGATGTCCGCAAACAAGGAGACAAATTCCAAGTGGTGATCGACGGCGGGCGTACGCCAGTTGACCTTGATGCGGTTGACTGGGCGAAACAAGTCGTCGCACTTGGCGCTGGGGAACTGTTGGTCACTTCAATGGATCAAGATGGCACCAAAGCCGGTTTTGACCTGAAGTTGTATCAAGCGTTAACTGATGCTGTGAATGTCCCGATCATCGCTTCTGGTGGTGCCGGCTCGATTCAAGATTTCACGGATCTCTTCACGCAAACCTCAGTGGACGCAGGCTTGGCCGCCTCTGTGTTTCATTTTGGCGAGTTGACGATTCCTGAAGTCAAAGCCGAACTCAAAGAAAACGGGGTGTTAGTGCGTTGATCGATTTAGATTTTGATAAAGGTGATGGCTTAGTCACTGCCGTCGTCCAAGATGCCAACACCAAACAAGTTTTGATGGTGGCTTACTTGAATGAAGCAGCTTGGCAAAAAACCAATGCCACTGGCCAAACCTGGTTTTGGTCCCGCTCGCGCCAAGAACTGTGGCACAAAGGCGAAACGTCAGGCAATACCCAAGTGGTGCAAAGCATTGCCGTGGATTGCGATGAAGATTGTATTTTGATCAACGTGATCCCAGCCGGGCCTGCTTGTCACACTGGACACACGAGTTGTTTTTATCGCGATGAGAAAGGAGTAGAACTCAATGGCTAAACAATCCTTACACGAACTAGAAGCCGTGATCGCGGATCGCAAAGCCAATCCGATCCAAGGCTCTTACACCGATTACTTGTTTACCAAAGGGCTCGACAAGATCTTGAAGAAAACCGGTGAAGAAGCGACGGAAGTCATCGTTGCTGCCAAAAATGATTCGGATCCTGATTTAATTTTAGAAATTGCGGACCTTGCGTATAACGTTTTAGTCTTGATGGCTGAACGCGGCGTATCTGTCGACCAGATCCAAGCAGAACTGGCCAGTCGCATCGGCCCCAGTGATGCGAAGAAATTAAAAGAACGCCCGGCCATTAAAAAACTCTAGGAGGTTAGCCATGCTGAAGAAAACCATTGCCCAACTCGATCCTTATATCCCAGAAACCCCATTGGCTGACCTGGAAAAAGAAACTGGTGTCGCCAAAATCACCCGCTTATCCGCTAACGAAAATCCGTTCGGTACCTCGCCTGCGGTTAAACAAGCGATTCAAAACTTTGACTTCACTACCACGCGGCTTTACCCAGATGGGGATGCCAATGCCTTGCGCCAAGCCGTGGCCGTTAAACTGAGCGTTGATCCCGAACAATTGCTGTTTGGTTGCGGCTTAGACGAAGTGATCGAACTGACGGCCCGGACCTTTTTGGAAGTTGGCGATGAAGTGGTGGAACCATGGCCGACTTTTGGCGAGTACAAATTACACTGCCAAATCGAAGGGGCCAATATTGTTGATGTGCCTGTGCTTGACGATGGCACCTTTGATCTGCAAGGCTTAATCGCTGCCATCACGCCAAAAACTAAGCTGATGTGGTTATGCAACCCTAATAATCCCACTGGCACTTATATGCCACTGGCGGACTTACGCAATTTATTGAAGCAAGTGCCTAAGCATGTCTTGGTGATGATCGATGAAGCGTATATGGAATTTGTCACCCAAGAAAATGGCTCTGCGATTCAACTCTTGAATGAATTCGACAACATCGTCGTGATGCGCACCTTTTCTAAAATCTACGGCTTAGCAGCCATGCGGGTGGGTTATGCGATCATCCCCAAGGCCTTGATTTCCGCCATGCAAGCCGTCCGTTTGCCTTACAACTTAAACAGCGTGTCTCAAGTCGCCGCGCTCGCCGCGTTGAAAGATACGACTTTTGTGGCTGGCATGCGCCAAAAGGTGGCCACTGCACGCGATCAGTTTGAACGCTTTTTTGATCAAGCAGGGATCACCTACGATCAAAGCCAAGCCAACTTCATTTTCTTTAAAGCCCCGCAAGTCAATGACTTGCATCAGTACTTGTTGCAACACGGCTACTTGCTGCGTAACGGCTTAAAACCAGGCTGGTTGCGGCTGACCTTTGGGAGCAGTGACGAAAACGCCGCGATCCAAGCGTTGATGAACCGCTTTTATGCGACGAAATAATGTGCTATGATGGCGATTGACTGATGTAAAGGAGCAGCACAATATGCTAGACGTACAATTAATCGCCACTGACATGGACCACACCTTACTCACCGAAGCCGGCGAGTTGCCACCACATTTTGACCAAAAGCTCGACGCCTTAGAAAAAGCCGGCATTCAATTTGCCATCGCATCTGGACGTCCGCTGTACACGCTCAAAGAGATCTTCCCCAAACATGCGGATTCATTGGTGCTGATTTCGGATAACGGCGGGGTGATCGCTGACCGCGGGCAAATCGTCGCTAAAAATCTGTTGCCTCAAGACGCCATTGACGCCATGGTCCAAACAGCTTTAAGTCACGAAGACGTGCGGCCGATGATCTGTGCCATCGATGGGGCTGTGGCGCCGAGTTCAGATCGTCAATACGATGCGGTGTATCGCGAATTCTACCACAACTTGGATTACTTAGATGACTTAAGTCAGTGGCAAGGCGAAGCGGACAAAGTGACGCTGTATTTGCCTAACGGGGATGCAGAACGCGTGTTTGCAGAAGTGATTCAACCCCAATTTGGCGATCAATTCTCCGCTGCCGTTTCTGGCCCGGTGTGGATCGACATTATGCCCAACAATGTCAACAAAGGCACGGCCATGGCCCAAATCGGCAAACTGCGCAATATCACGCCAGATCAAATGATGGCGTTTGGTGATACCTTCAACGACGCACAAATGCTCAGCTATGTGAAGTATGGCTATTTAATGGCCAATGCTAATCCCGGCATGGCGCCATATGCTGATTTGCACACCGGCTCCAATGATGAATACGGTGTGGTGCAAGTGCTCGACCAAGTTTTAGCCGCTAAAGCGCAAACTCGCGATTAACGTCGCGAGTTTTTTTGTTCACATTTTAGCCATAAAATCGTCATCGGCGCCTAAAAGTCTGCACCATTTTCCTTGTTATTCTATCAATGTTATCAAACATAGAAAGCAGGGAACTCATGTCTATTTCTGAACTTATTCCATATGCCCCAGCCGTGATTGGCGTGCTCGCATTGATCCTTTACGCCTTCATGCGCCGAGAAGCCGCCAAAGCCTTACCAACACCAGAAGGCACACCCAAAGCAACTTTGGATCTGCGCCTCAAATCCTACTTGCGCTTAGCCGAAATTGAGCCAAAATTAGCTGTGGCCACGCACCGTTATTGGACCGTCGCGGGCTTAGCATTATTAGCCTATGTCGCCACATTTGGGGCTTGGTTGCCAGAAGTCACCAACTGGAGCGGCTTGTTTGCCACTTGGTGGTGGCTGTTGATTGCCTTATGCTTACATATCGCGAGCATTTGGCTCCATCATCAAGCATTGAGCCTGGAAGCCCATGCGGTGGGGCAATTGGCTGATGACCATCAAGACGAACTAAACGCGTTGCATTTGTTCGGTGATGGCCGCTGGTACGCGCAACTGCAAAGCACGCAAAAGTATTTGATCGCCGCCTTGGTTTTATTCATGGCTGCGGTGATCTGCTGCATGATTTTTTGGTAAAACTGAGGGTCCGCTTAGGCGGGCTTTTTTAATATGCCCATTTGGAATGAACCCGCACGCTCTGTACGACGGCCGCGGGATCGAATTTTTTCAGAAATTGAAAATCCAAAAGATGAAATGGCCTTCGTTTGCGTAATTTATAAATGAGCCGAAAAAATCTCAGGAGGGAATCCGCATGCAGATCTTATTTACCAACTCACATCACATTAATGCCAGCTTTCACACCGTCAAATCCTGGTTAAGCGACCCGGCACGCTTCAACCAACTGTCGCCGATCGCGCATCAATTTCACTGGCAAGTCTTCACCGGCACCAAGTTAGTGGGCTATCGCAGCCAAAGTCATGATATCCAATTAATTTTTAGCTTGAATGCCACTTTATTTGGTACCCAAGTTGAACAAGTTTTGTTAGTCACCGAAACCCCAGTGTTGCCACCGCTTGTCCTTAACCCGCTAGTCCACGCGGCTTTTGCATCCAATCTCAACCAACTCGATCAATTGTTAGCAACTGAATAGCACATGAAACGGTACCGGCTCAGTACCGTTTTTTAGACCAATAAATTGAAAATATTCGTTAAAATGATGATTGTATCAGGCCTTGCGAAAGGGTATGCTTAAAGAATCGCAGTCCATTCAGGGGGGCGTCTCGACAATAATGCAAATGAATCTACTTGGCGTCCACATCAACATGGTGATGATGCTTGAAAAGCTCGCACTGCCGGTGTGGTTTGCCCAAGTTTAGCAGCAAGCTCGATTCGTCGCATTGCCATTAACTTGACCACGGCGGAATTTTCCGATGAGCGCGTCGCTGAAGCCTTGACCGCCTTTAAAAATGAACAAGGTGGCCCAGATGAATTGACCATTGAAGCGACGGATGTGCCTGATACGTTGACGATGCGCCAAATCACCGCGATTTATCGCGCCGGTGGTGTCCGGGTAGATATCGATGATGTCGGCTCAGATAATTCTTTTGAAGTGGTGCGCGACTTATTGCCTTATGTCGACGGCGTGAAATTCGCGATGTAAAATCTGCGCAAAGAAAATCCCCCAAAAAAATGCGTGAACGCATCGACTTTTGGTACCAAGTGAGCCTCGATTGTCATTTGGCCTTTATTCTTGAAGGCGTCGAAAACGCTGAAGAAGTCGCTTACGCCCAAGACCTAGGCATTCAATTATTCCAAGGCTATTATTTCTCCAAGCCTGCTTTGCCAGCACTTTAACCGCGAAGCGTCCACAACTTGTGGGCGCTTTTTATATAGGGGCGCGGTATACTAGGATTAAGTTTCTGAAAGGGTGATGACCTGTGCAGTTTCGCCGCTTTGAACCAGCAGATGCACCTTCAGTATCCGCGTTGGTTGCGCATACCATGATGACCACCAACATCAAAGACTACTCAGCAAAATATCTGCAAGCCGACATCGATCGCATGACCCCGCAGTGGTTCATCGAAAAAGCCGCGCAAACGCATTTCTACGTCAGGGTTGACAATGACGTTATTAAAGCGTGTGGCGCGATCGGCTCGTATTGGGGCAAACGTGATGAGGTCAGTTTGTTTGCCGTCTTTGTCGCCCCAGAAGTTCAAGGACAAGGCTTTGGACGGCAACTGATGGGTACCTTGCTGAATGACCCGTTGGCAGAATACGCACGCCGCATTGAGATCCCAGCGTCGATCACTGCCGTTGGCTTTTATCAGAAGTTTGGCTTCGTCGGCAAAAACGGACTCGATTCTGATGAGGCGCAACTGGTGCGCTTAGAGCGTTGGTGTCCATTTTGCACCTTGTCAACTGATCGCATCATCGACCAAAACGAGTTGGCATTGGCGTTTTTCGACCGCAGTCCAGTCGCACCCGGACATTTGCTAGTGATCCCTAAGCGCCATTGTCATGATTTCTTTGCGCTAACGCCTGAAGAACTGACAGCGATTCAGGATTTACTTCAGCGCGGCAAAGCCTGGCTAGAGCAAACTAGCCACCCAGATGGCTATAATGTCGGCTTTAACGTGAACGCTGCCAGCGGACAAAGCGTCTGGCATGCGCATTGCCATTTGATTCCGCGGTGGACAGGTGACGTGCCCTATGCGCGCGGTGGGATCCGGCAGATTTTAGGAGGGGATTAAATGGACCGGTTTTATCCAACGGAATGGACTTGCTTTTGTGTGGTGGAAAACCAAGGACAGCTGTTGATGCAAGCCAAAACTGATAGTGAATTTGAGCCGAGTTTGACGTTTCCTGGTGGCCATGTCGAACCAAACGAATCCGTCACCCAAGCTGCCACTCGCGAATTATTTGAAGAATGTGGATTGCACGCAGACGTTTGGCAACAACAAGGCTTCGTCAATTTTAACCGCGATGATGTCAGACGCGAGATGATTTTTATCTGCACGACAACATTGCCAGAGCCATTGCAAACAAAAGTTGCGTTAGGAAAAAATGAAGGTCAAACCCATTGGCTACCAATTGGTGAAATTAAAACAGAACAACTGAATTCAGTTGTCAAAGCGGTGTTTGAGGCTTACTCCAAGCATGAACACCAAGAGTTGTTTTTCTGACAGCGTGTTATTAATGGCTCAATTTGAAAAATATTGGCATGATTTGAATAGCCGCGGTACAACAAGACTAAGGGGAATGGTGCAATAGTTCTATGAATATCAAACAGTCAATCAGCAATGACGAATGGCGCGTAAAAATCTTCAAAGCCCTAGCAGATGAAAGTCGCCTATCAATTGTGCGCGCCTTGCATGAACATCATAATAAAATGGCTTACGCCGCATTAGTCGATCAACTCAACTGTGGCAAATCGACGGCTTCTTAATCGACGACTTCTTATCACTTGAAAATCATGCAAGAAGCTGGGTTAGTGACAACTGTAAGGAAGGGACAATCCAAAATCGTTGAACTTAACCAAATTGTCTTTGATGGGGTACTGCCTGGCTTTTTAAAGACGTTGTCCTAGTGAATTCGTCAATTCTAAACTTATCGAACTATCGAATTTAACCGATTTTTACCGCTTATTCGGGTGATTTCGTCCCAACTGGAACATTTTCAGAAAAGTTGTTATTTTATTTGGATGGCTCGCGTCATGTCGGGAGGTTTTGAAGTGAAATTACATCGCGCATTTGGTTGTTATGGCATCTTAACTTGGCATGACGATCTCATTGTCATTCGCAAACACGGCGGTCCATACACTCATCGCTTCGATTTGCCTGGTGGCAGTTTAGACGGGCCGGAAGATTTGGCTGCTTGTGTCTTGCGTGAATTTCACGAAGAAACTGGTGTCCGTGCCACGATTGAACGTCAACTGGGAACGGTCAGCTTCGACTATCCTTGGATCTACAAACATTGGGATCATAACCAACATCTTGCCGTATTTTATCAGTTGCAGGCGCCAGAAACTGCTTTGTTACAACATCCCGTGCAATTCATCGGTCAAGATTCACTTGGCGCCCAAACAATGAAATTATCCGAACTTTCTGAGAACAATGCCTCGCCGCTGGTATTATGGGCGCGAGATTATTTACAAACTGGCTTGGTCAACATGACGGCCAGACATTATCCTAATTGGGAAACTTACGAAAACCGTTAGCCTGACGAACTTTGAAGCCTGAGGCCGATATCATCACATACAACGCGCTGATCTCGAGCAAGTCTGCATTGAACGTATCTTGGCTAACGACGATTCAGCTATTTTTGAACCCGATCAATTTGACTATCCTGAATACCACCAAGTCCTTGTCTGCTTGGTGGTATTTTTGAATGAACTCAAAACTATCGATTACAGATTGCAGGCGACTAAGCTGCTACAAAATTGACACGTTAAGACATCACTGCTATGATAGCAAGACACAATCAAGACACCCGAAAAGGAGCCAAGATGAAATTTCACCAAACGTTATCAGAAGCCGAATACGTTGCTGTCGCGCGGCACGCTATTCCGGCGGCCAATATTCAAAATAATCCGGCGGAATTT
>NZ_AZEU01000025.1 GCF_001435035.1 Lacticaseibacillus manihotivorans DSM 13343 = JCM 12514 | reverse complement strand
CGTGTGAATCATGGGATTGCGCTGCTTTTTTGAAATTCTATGAATAATCCAGGTAGATATTACCAAAGACGGGGTTTCTTTTTCCATCTTCTAGAAATCTTCAGTAGCTTCGCTTTCAGCCTGAATCAAGGCATCATTCACCTTAACAATGCCATCCTTGCTTTCCTTTAAAATGTCTGGAGTCTGGCTCGAAATTTTACCATTAACAAAACTAACAACCATGGGAAGATTCATTCCTGTGTATAGCGGGAACTTGTTCGGATTATTGGAAAGCTGTTTTGCTGCAACATTGCATGGGGTCCCCCCTAGCAAATCTGCGAAAACAACGTACTCATCTAGTTGTTCAATCACATCCAAGAACTTGTTCTCAAATTGTTCAGGAGACTCGCCTTCCTCCAATGAGACCGTATATATTTCACTCTGGGGGCCTAGAATCATTTCTGCGCTCTGTTTAATTCCCTTACAGAAAGCCCCGTGACTAATTAAAACCAGTGCAGTCAATTTGCATAACCTCCATTTTCTAGTACTTCAACTGGCGGTAATAGCGGCGAATATCCATAGGATGGCGGTTAATGTGCTCAATGTGAGCATCAATTCTATTGTTAATTGCATGAAATACAAACGGGCTCAGAGTACCGCGGAACTTATCATCAAATCCAGGCAGGTCGTAATCCTTGGTATCAATGATTGTGTAATTCCCACAAATTTGAGGTAAGAAGTTTGCTACTCGCTCACTCAAACTACGCTGGCTATCTTCTCCAACGTACACGGTAACTGGTGTGTCGCGCGTAACGATTTCAAACATGCCATGGAAAAATTCTGGAGCTTCAATAGCCCTTGTCTTTAGCCAATGCTGTTCTTCCCAGTAGCACATGGCGTATGAGTATGTTGCTCCCCATTGGTTACCAGCACCGACGAAATAATGGATATCGTCATCATGATGCTTTTCAGCAAACTCTGCTGCAAATTGATCAGACTTTTCTTCGACATCAGCAATATCTTTCGCAAAGTGCTCATCCATCTGTTTGTAAAACTCATCATATTCTGGGAACTCCCCATTTAGATACATGAGTCTATCTCCGACCATGAAGAATTTTAACTGTTCATCAGTCGGATACGAAATAACACAATCCACCATTCCAGCCAGCTCGGCCTTTTTATTATCGATGAACCCCAGAACAGTAGCACCAGCGTCCTTGGCCTTCCGAACGGCTTCAACTACTTCCTCCGTATTACCCGAGACAGATGAGATTACTACAAGTGAGTCTTTCGTGATGCGCTTATTGCCGGTGGTTAGATAGATAGCAGCATTTTCATAAAACTGATCGATTGCGGACTTTTCCTGCATGTGTACATTGGCTTGCATTGCTGAGGCGTAAGTCCCACCGATTCCGAGCCAGCAAACATTGCTGTACCCGCGTTTGTCAATTTGGTCAATGAAATTATTGATCTCTGCTCGCAGTTCAAGAGCTCCCTGCATGTTCTCTACCAATTTTTGCTTATCAAATTTCAACATATAGTTAATCCTCCTAAATAATTTTGCCCGCGCATTTTAGAATCAAGTTAGCCACTGTCTCAAAATTTTTTGGACAATAAAAA
>NZ_AZEU01000209.1 GCF_001435035.1 Lacticaseibacillus manihotivorans DSM 13343 = JCM 12514 | reverse complement strand
CCAGAAAAATCATATGCGCAATTCCGAAACGCTTGCCAACACTTCGTTTAGATTCGTTGCCAGTAAGATAACACTCTGCTGCTTCGATATAAGTTTCTACTGAAATCTTGGTCATACAAATACCCCCAAAGTTTTGTTCCAACTTTGGGGGTAAAGGTCAGTTGCCAGTTTTATTTAAGTAAGTTTTCCAAGTAGCCCAGCACCCCTTGACGTTCATTATCTTCAGTGGTTTGATCGTCAGCTGCAGCCTTAACTGCCGGGGTCGCATTTTGCATCGCGACCCCTAAGCCAACCGTCTTCAACATTTCGATATCATTGCCGCCATCGTCAAAAGCTGCCATTTCTTCAAAATCGACTTTCAACCAATTGCCTAAACTGGCCAGCGCTGCGGCTTTGTGAATCCCAGGATGGATCAAGTCGATATCGCCGTGCCCACTAGAAGTCGGTTCGGCGACGCTTTTGAGCGGTTCGCGCAAGGCTTCAACGATTTGATCGGTTTCATCATCGGGACAAGTGATGCCGATTTTTAGGATTTCATCATCAACCTCATCAAAGCTCGTCACTGTTGCCAACTGATCATAATAAAAATGCCGATCATCGATAAAGGCTTGATCATTATCGGCTAAAACATATGCAGAATTCACACCTGATAACAGCACCTTGCACGTTGGAAAGTCTTGAAGGACGTTCAGCATTTGCGTCAGTTGCGCTTGGGTGAACACCGCTTTTTGATAGATCTGGTGGGCGTCGCGAATGTATGCACCATTTTCGGAGATATAGATCAAATCAGGGTAATCGGGAAAACTCGCGCATTTCAACTAGATCTCGATAACTGATGTTGTAACGCAAGTAGTAGCCTACG
>NZ_AZEU01000208.1 GCF_001435035.1 Lacticaseibacillus manihotivorans DSM 13343 = JCM 12514 | reverse complement strand
TTCGGCGCTATCTTGACCGAAATTGGCCTTACATCGAGGCACTTTCGAATCGACAATTGGATCGGCGTGGACTTGGAAGCTGTGAGTCTAACCATAGACGGTATACGTATCGGACCAAGCTGCAGGGCCGTTCATGGACAAGAAGTGGTCTGATCGCAGAGTTGAGGATCATTGACGCGCTGCAGAACGATGATTACCTCAGCAGTCTGGAAGCTACGGCGTTTCTGGAAACGCAAATCAAGCCAGAAGTGAAGACCACGCTTCGGAGCCTTCAGCTGTTTGGGCCAGCGCCCACAACGCACCAGGGTGCTTATCAGGGACGTATAGCGCTGTACGCAAGTACTAGTTCGGGCACTGGTCACCTAGCACACATCTTCAACTGA
>NZ_AZEU01000207.1 GCF_001435035.1 Lacticaseibacillus manihotivorans DSM 13343 = JCM 12514 | reverse complement strand
TGGCGGTTCGCGCAGATTTCACCGGCAGAATTTGAAACGAAGTGGTTTTCTTCGGTTCAAATTCTAGGCAAAAGCTCCTCAAACGGTCTTTGTTTGAAAGCTGGCGCCGGCCGCACCGGAAACTTGTCCAATTTTCCGCAGTGGCGCCAAACGCTTTCGCTCACATATTTTCGGGCCGCTAGGCAATTGGTATAACTAACTGGAAGATGAAAACCACACTTACGATGCCGGACAGC
>NZ_AZEU01000024.1 GCF_001435035.1 Lacticaseibacillus manihotivorans DSM 13343 = JCM 12514 | reverse complement strand
TTTTATTGTCCAAAAAATTTTGAGACAGTGGCTAACTTGATTCTAAAATGCGCGAACATTTGCTGACTATGTTAACGCCCATAAACCGGATAAATTAAAAAACGATCAACCTAATAACTAGGCCGATCGTTTTCATTTTCAGGATTGTTTTTGGGCTTAATTTCTGGATTGTATTTAGCAAAGTCTTTTAACTGTTTTTGAATTCTTTGTGTAAGCTCTGCTTTACTTTCTTTGTGCTTCCTTTTACTTGATCGCTGTTGAATTATCTTTTGACCCTTACCTCTTCTTTTTAATTTTAGGTCAAGCGTAAAATCTGAAATTTTATTTTGATCTAGCTTACTTAAATGACCGATTTCTTTAAAGTTTAAACCGGCTTTGGGAAAGCGATAAATATTACCAAGATCGACCCAGGAAGGTTTCTTCAACCCAGCGGATTGCCAATCTTGAATCGGATAATATTGTTGCTTGATATAAGCCGACTTCTTTTCATACTGACTAGTAATTTTAAAAGCCTCGACCGTCTGTTCTGATACCCGACGAATTAAAACTGGCCGAGACTTACCACCATTAGTTTCTACAAAACTAACGTATAGGCTGACTAAGTCATTAGTCCTCATCTGGATCGTTGAGCCAATCAGCGACCTCTTTAGCGTCTTTGAACTCGGTGACTGGTGTCCCTTCGGTCGCCTTTAAAAAGCGTAAATTAGCTCTTTCTTCTTCGCTTAAAGACGCATTAAAAGGTAAAGCACCATTAGCAACAATCCGCTTGTAAAACATGTTAATGGCCGTGGTTGGATTTAAGCCCAATTCGCTTAAAACTGCTTCGGTATCATCGGCCAAATCTTTATCAATCTTGACTTGGACCCGTTTCTTTTCCTTAACTGCCATGATTGTCTCATCTCCTTTCTTTTACTACTACCATTATACTACCTTTTGAGTACCTTATCAATAGATAAAGTCCTGGCCTCAAATCACTTGAGCTTGGCGTTGATCTAAAGGCTGAACTTTTGAGCTGGTTAGCCTGGTTAGCTCTGGCACTCATTTAAAAGCCCCTATTCTTCTGTTTAAGCCATTTAAATCTAACTTAAGTAAAAAGAGGTTAGTAAGTCTTAAAACTTCTTAGAAAGGATTCTGTAGCCTTTTAGGACTAGTAGTACAACCCACTGTTATCGTTGTCGGCCGATTTTTCTTCTTCAGGGTGTTTGGTAGCATATTCTCTAGCCGCTTGTTTATTCCACCAAACTCCAAATAGGTTTTGCATGGTGCCGTACAAGTAGTTTTCAACGTTCTTGATATGCTTCTCATTGCTTCTAAGAGTGTTAAAGTAGCGTCTCAAGGCTTTGGTCATTAAAGGCTTCAGCTCCTCATCATCAAGTGGGATTAGGACCCCAATATCCTGATGATCCTTCTCAACTCGGTACTTAGCATTTAAGATAATGCCGATGAAGCGACGCATTTGTTGTGGGGTACGGCACCAGAAGCTAAGTAATTGCACGGCTTCGGGTTCTAAGAAAACGGGTAAGCCACTGTCTTCATCAGTTAGGAAGTCATTAGCATGATTTATGAGATCCTGGTTTTGTTTTTGAATTTCTGCTGGTGAGAAATTGGCTGTGGAAAAGTCCGACTTTTGAGTATCTATATTGTATCTGTTTTTGTCTCTTTCTTTAGGTTCCTGGATTATTCATAGAATTTCAAAAAAGCAGCGCAATCCCATGATTCACACGG
>NZ_AZEU01000206.1 GCF_001435035.1 Lacticaseibacillus manihotivorans DSM 13343 = JCM 12514 | reverse complement strand
ATTTTGGTCATACAAATACCCCCAAAGTTTTGTTCCAACTTTGGGGGTAAAGGTCAGAGTTTTTATGCTCGTGGCGCTTTTTTGATCAATTTACTTTCGGAACGCGAGGAAACTTTGCAGTAAACTCAGCACCATGCGGTTGAACATCAGTAACCGTCATTTTCCCACGATGGGCTTTAACAATCCATGCGCCAATCGACAGGCCTAAACCACTGCCACCAGTCTTGCGATTGCGAGATTTATCTGCGCGATAGAAACGCTCAAAGATATGGGCTTTGTCCTCATCTGAAATCGTCGGACCAGAGTTGCCGACGACCATTTTCCAATCATTGGCAGACAAGGTGACCTTCACCCAGACTTGGTCGCCGGATGCGGTATATTTAAAGGCATTGTCCAATAACAAAACGGTCAATTGATGCATGCGCTCGTTATCAAACAAGGCGTTGCCATGTTCTGGTAAGTCGACACTGAAAGTTTTATCTTGAGATTCGGCGATATCTTCATAAGGGCGAAGCATTTTGGTGAAGTAGGCGTTCAATTCAAAAGGCTGAATATCTAGTTGCACCGCATTGGAATCCGCCTTGGCAATGGTCAATAAGTCGCCGGTCAACTGGCGCAAGCGCTTGGTTTCTGACAATGACGTGGCGATGGCTTCAGTTTGATCGATGATCTTGGCATTGGGTTTTGTCAACATCGCTTCTTGTTGGCTTTGAATCACCGCTAAAGGCGCGCGCAATTCGTGAGCTGCATCAGCGACAAAGTCTTGTTGATGTTGCCAAGCCACGACGATTGGGGCCAGTGAACGATTGGAGAGCCAATAAGCCAAGGCCAAAGCCAACAGCCAAAAGATCACCATGGTTAAAATCAATGCCTGGCGGAACGTCTTCAAGGCAAACATTTGTGAGTCGATATTTTGGACGATCATCACATATTTGCCAGCGTAACTGGAGTTGGTGTTGGATTTTTTGACTTTGATCAACAAGGTGCGAAACGTCCCACTCGTGGTGGTCAAGGTGCGCTTAACGTTCACATATTTCTTGTTGAGCTTCATGTATTGTAAGTAGGCGTAAGCGTCCATGCCGATTTGGGCTTGGTTGGTGATTTTGCCTTTGCTGTTGAACACCAACAACGTCGTGCGCATCGGATTGGGTTCGTTATTCGTCGGTTTACCATTGCGCAAAGGATTGCGGCCCATGGTCATGGTTTGCGTGTTGGATAGCGATTTGCGCTTTTGCTGGACTAAGGTTTGGTCGACGTCGCGATACACCGAGCGCTCATACATCACAAACACGATCAGCCCCAAGGCGATGAACAACCCGGCAAAGCTCAATAATTGGGCGACAAACAAGCGCCGGCGTTGATGTTCGATCGCAGAATCACTGTTCATTCAGATCCCTCGCTTTGTAAAATGTAGCCGACACTGCGGATGGTTTTGATCATGGATTCAGCTTCAGTGTGGCGCAGTTTTTTGCGCAAGTTGGACATATAGACTTCGACGACGGAAATGGCAGTATCCGAATCAAAGCCCCACAAGCGGTCAAAAATCTGATCTTTGGTGATAATGGTGTCGACATTTTGCAACAAGTAAACCAGCAAGTCATATTCTTTGCCGTTTAACGTGACTGGGGTGTCGTTGACGCTGGCAGAGTGATTGGCCACATCAACAGATAGCGGGCCACAGTGCAACACGTTGTCCGTGGCGAGTTTGCCAGTGCGTTTCAGCAAAGCTTTCAAGCGCATGATCAATTCTTCGCGGTGGAAAGGCTTGGTCAAATAATCATCGCCGCCTAAAGTAAACCCGCGCAACTTGTCAGCTAAGGCGTCTTTAGCGGTGAGGATCAAGACTGGCGTTTGGACGGCTTTTTGGCGAATGGCCTTCAACAAATCAAAGACGTTCATTTCTGGCAACATGATATCCAATACAGTGGCATCGTAAATATCTTGTTCCGCCATGAATTCGCCGTCACTGCCAGTCAATGCGGCTTCCACATCGGCAAAGTCGCTGATGAAATCACAAATACTTTGATTTAAGTTGGGGTCGTCTTCAACGACTAAGATCTTTGGTTTACTGGTCAATGCCCGCGCCTCTTTTCTGAATAGTTTAGATGATACGAAACCAGTCTAAAAACTACCTTAAAGTGAGTTGCAACTGCGCTTTAATCACGTAGAATAAAGGTAAATGACTGGGAGGATGAGTGTATGGAACCCACTGAAAGCATTACGCGCCTGCAAAAAACGGAAGGTGCGAACACGTTTTTGGAACAAGGCTTTATCACTGAACGCGATGAACCGGCAATGATGGATAAGGATTGGTGCAAAGACTTTTTACTGCAAGTCAATGACGAATTGCGCTTGCGCAGTTTAACCCAGCGCGGGATCTTAGAAAAATTCAACTATTATATGGGCGATGGGATGATCATTTATAATCCGGATGAATTGACCCAAGCCGATGCCAAACGCAAACTCCGCTATGCCTTAGGCTTTCATAAATAAGCTGGTTTTCCCGACGCTATGGCCGGCTTCGATGGCTTTGGTCGCGGTGATCAAATGCTTTAAATCAAAGGGGTCCGTGTGGGTGACAGAAGCTTGGATCACACCGGCGTCATAAAGTGTCGCCAGTTGATTGAGGATGTGTTTAGTTGAGTCATAAGCCACGCCGAAATCTGATTTGGTGAACATGTACTCTTGATCAAAGCTGGCGGCTTTTGGTTTTAAGCCGGCGAGGTCAAGCGGCTTAGTTGGCGTGACGATGGTGCCAATATGCCCTAGTGGCGCGATCAGTTGCACGGCTTGGGCCAAATAAGGTTCCGGCGCGTATAAAATGGCGATGCCATCGACGAGTCGCGGAATTTGGCTGGCCCAATCCTCGTGATAGTCCAAAGGTTGATCGACGTGGTGTTGCGTCAACCAGTCAAAATTTTTGCGACTAGCAGTGGCGATCACATTTAAACCAGCCCAATGTGCGAGTTGGGTCAACATGGACCCGACGCCACCAGCGCCATTGATGACCAGCAAGGTTTTGCCGGCGTTAGCATTGATGGCAGGGATGAAACCCATTTTTTCAAACAGTAATTCCCAAGCGGTTAACCCGACTAAGGGAAGTGCGGCTAAGTCTGTGGCCTTTGGACGTTCTGGCACCGCGGCAGTCAGATGGGCTGGGACGGCTTGATAATGTTGATAACTGCCGGCTTTTTTCGTGGTGCCAGCATAAAACACCCGTTGGCCAACAGTGTATTCTTGCACCGCACTGCCAACTGCAGTAATATGGCCGACGCCATCATAGCCGAAAATTTTAGGATGGGCTTGTGGCTTTAAATTGGCGCGTAATTTGGTGTCGATGGGATTTAAGCTGATGGCTTCGAGTTTGACGACCACTTCATCGGCAGCCGGTGTCGGGATGGGTAAATCGACTTCGGTAAACACATCGGGATCGGTGATTTTGCGGCCGTTGAAGGCAGCAATGGCAAGATTTTTTGGCATGGTAAGCCTCCGATTCATTAAGTTTTTAATACCCCTAGTGTAAATCACCGGCGCAATCTGGTAAACTGTTCACAACTTGTACAATCGGAGGAAACCCATGTCTCATGCAAAAAAAATCCATGCATACGGCTTATTTGTCCTGTTAGTGCTGGCTGCGGCAGTGTTTAGTTGGATCGGTTGGTTTGCGACCAACCCTCAAGATCTCATGGCCAAAGCCGCGACGATCAGCTTAGGCGTTGGCTTAGCAGTCGGCGTGTGGTTGTTGATCGGCTTAGATGCGTCTTGCCAAACTCGCAAAGGGCGCTTTGGCGTCGATGTGGTTATCGGCGGCGCGATGATGTTGTTGATTTATATCTTTATGCTTGGGCTAACTTTTGATTGGCTCTTCACCTTTGGCGCGATCGGGATCGTCTTAGTGCTTGCACTACTTTTTTCTGCTCGGCGAATTTAAACTAAGAGGGGCAAGGCTGATGGCCTTGTTTTTTTTCGGAAAAACATTTGGCATCGGTTACAAAAAATACTTGACAATTGTTTTTGAAGGCGTTATCATTCACTCGTATACTAGGAGGAAGAGGTGGCTTAGCGCACGTCACCTGCACTACTTCGCAACGGGGGGCAGTTCCCCGCAAACCCGAGTGAGATCGATCCACACGGTCAGTCTGTTTGATGGCAGTGGGTCTCAGCATCAGTCGTGCCGGCACATAAGGGTCCCCTCTCGGACTCATACCAGGTGTGAATGGACGATTTGCCTCATGGTAACATGAGAAGCAAGTGACGCCTGTGGACAAAAGATCATGCATGATCGAGTCGTCCCGAAAGCTGCCAAAGCCTAAGAAGCGGCGGTGGCGCAGACACGCGCTTGAAATTGTTTGAACTGCATGAGCGTAATTGAATTGGCGTTAAAGCCAGAGATCCACGAAATGGGAGGCTGTTTCGTGGATTTTGTGCGCCTTTCAACAGTAACGCTGGTTGTGGACTAAAAAATCCCCTCGCAGAATTATGTTTGCGAGGGGATTTTTGGTTATTGCACATGTTCAACGGCGATTTGAATATTTTCTGGGACGCGTGGGCGCAACACGGCGATCAAGCTGGCTAGGTCGCTACGGAAGGTCATCCGCACGAAGCGGCGTGGCGTTAAGTTAAAAATCGCCACCACCATTTGCCGACCGTTTGGCAGATCTAAAGGCGTTAATGTGATCGCCGATAATTTGGTATAAGGGATCACGCGAGAGAACACGCCGGTGGCGATCACTTTGGTTGGCGTCAAGCCGGAAGTGCCCGCCATGATCACCAAGGTGACAAAAGCGGCTGAGAAAATGATATAAGCGACACTTGCAGAGCCAGATTCGACTAACAAGGCGGCTAAGATCCCAGCAAAGAAAACTTGAAACAAAGCATAACCGGCACGCACGTCGATTTTATTTTGCCAATATAAGAAGTACCCGCCAGCAATGATCATGCCAGCGTCTAAAATCATAAAAAACATATCAATCATAGTTGATCCTTTCCATCACTTGGTTCAGGATACAAGCCGCTGACTTGTTGATACCAATGAAACAAGCGGGTGACGATAATTTTGATTACGGCAAAGCCTGGGATCCCTAAGATCACGCCGACTAAGCCGAACAAGTTCCCGGCAGTCAACAGCACGATCACAATGGTTAAAGGATGCATTTCCAGTTTTGAGCCCATGACCAGTGGGGAAATCAGTTGGGTTTCGATCAGCCATTCCACAAAGAAAGTGATGATCACTGCGATCAACATTTTCGGCGAAGTGGTGGCGCCGACGATCAACGCCGGAATCATTGCCAAAGCAGAGCCGAAATACGGAATCAAGTTCAATGGCCCGGCAATCAAGCCCAGCACCAAGGCAAATTTCAAACCGATCACGGAAAAGCCTACCATGAAGATGATCGCGACGGCCATTGCCACAGTCAATTGGCCTTGAACATATGACCCGACTTTGACGTTCATTTCATGTAAGGTATCCGTCATACTTTGGCGCAAGCGCGTCGGGAACAAGTTGACCAATAGCGGGGCGAAGTGATCGCCGTCTTTTAATAAGAAGAATAAAATGATCGGCGCAGTGGATACCGTGATCATCACGTTACCGACGATCCCAAAGAAGCTTTGTAAACCCGAAACGGTGCCGGATAATAAAGACCCTTTTTTACTATTTAAGCTGGCCATGAACTCTTTACCGAATCGATCGAGATCGGCTTGAGAGATAAAGCTTTGGTTTTCGTTGAGATGCGTCAACCAATCTGTAAAGCTTTGCCAGTATTGCGGATAGTATTTGACGATGTTGTTGAATTGTTGCTCGATAGGGGGCACTACTTTGACAACGGCCAATACCAACAGGCCTAGCACGACGATGAACACTAAGGCGATGGCCAAAACCCGTTTGACCCCATGTTTTTGTAAAAAGTTAACCAAGGGGTTCAATAAGTAAAAAAGCACGCCAGCTAAAATAAACGGTGGGGCGACAATGCCGACAAACGCCCCGACTGGTTTAAAGACCCACGCAATTTGCGTGAAGATCCAAATCGCCAGCAGCACTAAAACAGCATTTAAACACACCGTGGTGAATTTACTATTGAGAAAACGGCGGTAGAACCAGGATTTTCGATCCATAGGGTGCCTCCTTGCACGGGTTTCTTCTATTAGTGTACCCAATCTCAGCGCAATATGCGAATTTAGCCGGATATTGTCATAAAATGTTAGCGCTTACCTAAAAGCCCGTCACACCGGGGTTGAAATGGCTCTGAATGTAAATTTCATTTGTAAATTCACGATACAAAGTCTATAAATGCCCACAATCGGGCACTTAATGTAAAATTAATGTATAATTGAGCTTTACATTCGCAGAATTTCAGGTATACTAATAACCATAGCAAACCAATTGTGGTGGAAGGGAGTGTCATCAATGACATCAATCGAGATTATGAAATGGGTATTACGGGTCATGATTGTGTTAACAGTCGTGCTCATGTTTACTCACATGGCAACAGTTGCAATTCTCTTGTTAGCCGTCGATGTGCACTTCGGCGTCTTCTATCTGATGACGCGTAACAAGTGCGATCGCCGCCAACTCAAACACATTCCAGTGACTCACCGGATGTAAAAGTTTTGCCCACATCGCGCACCAACCGTGCCGAAACGTGGATCGACCCAGACAAAAATGTCTGGGTTTTTTTTTGCTATTGATTGTCAATGACGTGATGAATAGCTTCGAGTACGTCTTCATCAGTGGGATTAGTTTTGAGAAGTTTCCAAGCATAAGGCGCAAGGGTTTTGTTGGAGACATAACCATCAGGCCAATGATACATCTTAAAGAGCCAAGTGAGTGTACCGATGTCGGTAGGGTCAAGATCAATTGCCCACATGAGATGCCAATAAGCCAAGGTGTAGGCGCCGAGTTTATAGTTGTAGTAAATGAGGAGATAGGTGGCCGTGACTATGTGTTGTAGCGGCGTGTTTTCGACCCGACACCAGTATTCGAGAAAGAGGTGAACGGAGGGCTCAAGGCTATTGTCGACGCTACCTAAGATCTTGACGGCATATGAGGCATCTTTTCTGCGTAATAGTTGAGCTGCTGCTTCAAAATCTTCGTCTTCAAGCGCTTTTGCAAATAGCTGAGTGATTTGATAAAAGTTCATCTGGTGAGCTCCATTCATTTTTTGTTAACGGCATATATCAATCAATAGTATAAAAATTTTACGATTGGTTGCAATCGCCAAAACAAGCACGACCAAAATATGAGGTTACTCAAAAAAATCATTTTCCATTAGGTGCCACAAGTTATACGCATTGACGGAAGGGTCTCGTTCATCGATATAAAGATAGAAATATCGGTGCGATGATCGGGTTTGTAAACATAGCCAATAATCGGTGCCACGATGATCAACGCTCAAATTGATGATGTCAGCAGTCGGGTAAACGGTCACGTAACGGGAAGCTAAGGTAAAACCCGTCAGTTGAGCGGTATGCGTCCAAAGTGGCATGCTGACTGTGATCACGGCTTCAGAAGTGAAAATCAACACGGTCGGAGTCATGGCGGCGGTTTGATAAAGCGGCCAGGCGAACAGACTTAAACTGAAATGCACATGCGGGCGCAGGCCAGTTTCGGCATACAGAAAATTATGGGCATTGGGTAGTCCGTTGTTGGCCATAAATTGTAAAATCGCTGCGCGTTCATCTGGGGTCATGGCGTGTTCCTCATCAAGGTGATATTAATAGTTAAATTGTACCATGAAGTAAAGCGGTATCATTCTTGAAAATCAAAAATAGCCAGATCACAAGGACCTGGCTAAACGAAAGGTTAGTCGAGCATCGGGCGATATAAGCTGACTACGATGCCTAAAATCACGACATTATCGAAATACATATCATCCATATCATCGTTTTCTGGGTGAAGGCGAATGCGGCCGTCTTCTTTATAGAAGCGCTTGACCGTCGCTTCAGAATCTTCAGTCATTGCCACGACCACTTGACCATTTTCAGCATTTTGCTGCTTTTTGACAATGATTTGATCCCCGTTTAAAATGCCCATTTTGATCATGGAGTTCCCAGACACGCGCAACATGAATAATTCGTCGGCATCATAGCCGATATCATCTGGCACTGGGAAGTAGTCATCGATGTTTTGAATCGCGGTGATCGGGACCCCGGCGGCAACCGTGCCGACAATGGGGATGCCACCGTTGGTCACGCCGATATAATCACGGCCTGCTTGAGTCAGCATCAACGTCCGCGGTTTGGTCGGGTCTTTAGCCACTAAGCCGTTGTCTTCGAGTTTAACTAAGTGAGCAGCAACCGTGCTTGAGCTGGAAAGGCCAACTGCCTTGCCGATTTCGCGCACTGTCGGCGGAAAGCCGCGATCTTCGATGGAGCTATGAATGGTTTCGAGGATCTCTTGCCAACGTTTGTTCTTTTTTCCGGTAGGCATCAGGCCCACTCCTTTCGCGTACGCAACATGTTTTGGTTACTTACAGCGTACCAGAGCGAACAACTGTTTGCAAGATTTTTTCACAAAGAATTCGTGATTTAATGCGTTTTCGCGGTCATAAACCGTTGGCGTCGATTTTTTGCGCCACCGTCCAGACGATATCTGCGTGCCAATGCTTGGCTAAACTGGTGGTTGCTTCTTGCGTGGGTTTTAAGCGCAAGTCGATCGGCTCGGCATTGAGGTTAGCCTTGCCAGTTCTGATCACTGCCGCTGGATGGTCGTAATCGACTTGTTGCGCGTTGCCGATCAACAAGGCAAAAGGAAAATCTTTTTTTGACGGGGTTGATGCGAGGCTGACACTTAAGGTCCAATCCGCTGGTTTGTGATCATCGCGCAACGTCACGGTGATCGGACTGTTTGGCGCAACTGGGGTTTCATCAAATAATTGTAGGCGGGTGAACGTCCAGTCGGCTTTTTGATCGACATGCAAGGCTAATGGTTGTTGGGGCTTGGCCACAGTGATCCCTGCGAAATTTGAAGTCAACGTGTAAAGTTGTTGACGGTCGACCATCGTCAGTTGCAATTGCAAAACATAAGCCGTGCCGGCGCTGGTGGCTTGCATTAAGGTATCCACGAGATTGCCAGTGGGTAATAGTTCAAAAGCTACGGCATTATCGGTCAGGTCATCAACAAAACCTGACGCATTGTTCACACCAGAGAAATTCTTCATCGCCACTTGTTTAGATGTATCCACTTGTAAAACGTTCCCGACTTTTTTAGTGGGGATCAACAGCCAATCATATTGCCAGCGTCCTGCCGGCAGTTGTGCGGCAGTGGCTTGCAGTCCTTGGGTCGTGTGACGCAATGGTGCGCGGTCTAAGGCATCTAAGCTGGTGTTGACTGCGGCTAATCCGCCGATATGAAAATCATGTTGGGCAGAAACTTTGCCAGCAGTGGCATTGAGTTTTGCTGGCAATCCTGGACGATTGGGATCCCAGTTGATCGATTGCGTTGTCTGTCCGCGAAAACCGATGCTTGCGCCAGTGGTGTGTTCCACATTTACATTTGGGCCTGGGACCCATTTGATTTGATCCGTCGCATCGATGGGGGTAATTTGGGCTGTCGCTTGGTTGGCAGGGCTACCAGTACTGGGGAAAACCACTGGCGGTGCTTGAATGGATAAAGTCGTAGTCGGTTGTTTAACCATCAAGCGACTGATGCTGGTGGCCACTAAGGTTGGATCACCTAAACTGATCGGGGTGTTGGTGGTGTATTGCAAAAAGTACGTGCCAGGTGTTGTTGGGGTATATTTGAAATCAAATGAGAATCGGTAGACAAAGGCTTGGACATCGGTAGATTTGGTATCCGTAAAGACGCGCTTAGCTTGATAGCGTCCCCCAGCAAACACCGAAACTTGCCAAATCGTCAAGGTCACCCCCAAAGATTTAAAGGTGTCTGTCACCGGCGGTCGCCCATACTTAGCCGTGAGATCAACGGGTTGGTTCACATTTGTGGTGAGAAAAGAATTATCAGGCGTTGGTCCCATAAAACCATTGTTAGTTGGCCAAAACGGGTTGAATTGCGGCGTGGGCATGGCTGGGATCACATCCCAAGTACTGACTTGAGTGTGGTTGATATCGATCAACTCAGCGGCGTTGACTGGTTTTGGACCGCTCAACGCGAAACATAAACACAATACCCACCAAGCATGACGCTTGCTGGCTTTTAAAATGATCAAGCTCACCATCAGCACCCCAGCAAGCGCTAAAGGTAAACTGCGCGAATTGCCAGTGGCAGGGAGATTGGGATGATTCGGCGTTTGGATCACGCCTTTGGCCACTTGTGGGGAATCACCGGTCACTGAAATCGTTAGGTGTGTTTTCATTTTTTTTCCTCGTGTTAAACAACCAAATGATCATGCCGAACATGATGATCACCAAGCCAATCAACAAGTAGACCCACCAAGGCAAGCTGGTTGTTTGAGTTTGTGTTTTGGTGGTTGGAATTTGATCAGCATTGACCGCGAATGTTCGGGTCAGGTGATAACGTTGCTGGCCAGACGTTAAAACTAAATCGAAAGTGTTGATGTGAACCCATTAGGTTGGACAATTAAATAACTTGGTTATGCAGCCTCTTGAA
>NZ_AZEU01000205.1 GCF_001435035.1 Lacticaseibacillus manihotivorans DSM 13343 = JCM 12514 | reverse complement strand
TTTTCCACGTTCGAAAGCAGTCAGATGGTGACCTTTGGTGTGAGACATGATATTCTATTCTTGCATCAAGACGATACCTCTTTCATTAATTGTGTAGGAACTTTGATGATAACAGGTCGTATCGACTTGGTGTTTTTTATTTTGTCTGAGTGCTAACGATAGTGGCTAACTTGATTGTAAAACGCGGGGAAATAAAAAAAGAGCCCCAATCCCGAAAAAAGATTGGCGCCCTTAATACCTTAATATGAGTAAACATCACGTAAATTCAACTTTAAGTTTCTCTCCCAAAGCAAAGGCAATCTTACTCATCGTGTCAATACTGGTATTTTGTCCATGCTCGATACGTGCAATCGTGGATTGTGGCACATCTGCTCGTTGTGCCAGCTCTCGTTGCGTTAACCCGGCACGTTCTCGTTCGTTCATCAACGCCACGGCACTTTCAAGTCTGGCGGATTCAGCATCAAAACCGGCTTTGAATTCTGGGTCTTTCAGTTGTTCCGTGAGATAATCGTCAAAAAGCGTGTTTTTTGCCACCTTACTTACCTCCCGAAATATCAATATATGCTATGAACTACTCGGGAATGAATTCCCAAGTTTCCAAGATCTCTCTTAAAAACATCGTAAACTGCAAGTCATAAGAAGTACTCATAATCTTTACAAGGCCATTAGGGTGGTCCGAACTCGCAACCACAACGACCGTGTTTTGCTACAAATGTCACCACCTGCAGGTCAACGGTATACGCTCGTGATTCGGTCTTCGTTTACTTTGCGACCAGATTATCCCTAATTTTCGTATTGGTCGGAGGAAGTTGTTCTGTTCTCCCTATTTTGCTAGCGTCTTAGTTACTTTTGATTAAATAATGGAACTGACCATCGCCGTAGTGACTTTAGGAAACGTTTTAACTTTGATGTGGTGGCTTGGGTGTAAGCCCCAGTCCAGAATGTTTTGAGCGGCGTTGTGATCTCGTTCAATAACTTTTCCCGTAACTGGGCTGATCCATTCACGTTGAGATAAGGGATGCTTATCGATGATTTCAGTACTATATTCGACTTGACTGCTCTTATAGGCATCGACCTCTACCACAGTCACACCTTGTTTGAAAGCACGATTTTGAATCACTTGTTTGGCCTCGTATGGTTTGAGTAAAGCCAACTTGCGATTCTTAGCTTTACCAGTAGATTTGCGCATATCCTTGGCACGGATTTTCTCCATGACTAAGACTTCAATTGGGTCAACCAGCTCAATCGCAAGTTTACGGTAAGATTCATTTAACAATTGTGCACGCTTGGCGGAAAGTTTTTGAATCTTCTTCCTGGATTATTCATAGAATTTCAAAAAAGCAGCGCAATCCCATGATTCACACGG
>NZ_AZEU01000204.1 GCF_001435035.1 Lacticaseibacillus manihotivorans DSM 13343 = JCM 12514 | reverse complement strand
CCCGTGTGAATCGTGGGATTGCGCTGCTTTTTTGAAATTCTATGAATAATCCAGGAAAATACATGTTATCTTTCTGGCCATTTCGCGTGTTTCGTGCAAGAACATGATAACACCGGAAATTGTATGCAACTTGTGAGCTCAGAAAAAACGGCCTAGCAAGATGATGTGAATCAAATTAGTGTCACGTCATAATTGTCGCGACTTTTAATTTTACGTGTTAAAATAACGATTAGCAGGAAAAGTTAAGAGCGGTGGTACACCTAACGAAGGGACTGATGCGCTATGGGAAATTCCCATAACATCACACACTTAGTAGGAAGGAGGTGCCTTATGTCCGTGAATGATCTGGCGCATTTAGTACTGAATGCACCTGCGTTCACATTCATTGCCGTGTTTGTTTGGAATCGCAACAAGATGTCGACACTAAGAAAACTTGTCAAAGACGTCATCGAAGTGTTGTCGATTCTCGACGAACTGATCTCGGCCGTCCAGCACTATTGGACGAAATGGACAACAAAAAAGCCGCGCTAGCTTTTGGCTTAGCCTAATGCGCGACATGTTCGTGGATTAAAATTCGGCCACCGTTTGATACGATGACTGCTAGGGCCTAGGCCCGGCGTGGTGTTGGCCGCACCACGCTTTTTCTATGGCTTCAGTATAACAAATCGACCCCGACTAGACAACCCACGCTTGGATGGGCCTCACGCTTGAAAGTGATCGCTGCCGCTTACCTTCTAATTGAAGCATGGCGCTTAGCCCTAAGTCTCATTGCTGATGGGGAGAATAGTATCGTCAATGCCTACACCCGCCTGTCACCCATGAAAGTCGCGATCCAAACCGATCACGGGCGATAAATTCACTTATTCAAAGTATATTCTTATATATGAATGTTACAATCACAAATCCATTCATATTCGCCTGTTTTAAGCTCATTTTTCATGATATATTTATTAAGATATCGGAGGGTGAGTATGAAAAATATTGGGAAATTGTTTACATTGGACTGGCGACGCTTGGTCAAAAGCCCGCCAGCCTTTTTGTTGGTGTTGGCGTTAGTCGTCATCCCCAGCTTGTATTGCTGGTTCAACGTCTGGGCGCTTTGGGATCCTTACAGCAATACCCAAGCATTGACAGTGGCCGTGTATTCGCAAGATCAAGCGACGACTTTCAATGATAAGAAAATCGCTATCGGCTCAGAACTGGTGGATCAACTCCACAAAAATAAAAAGCTCGGTTGGCGCTTTGTTGATTCCAAACAAGCCGTGACTGAAGGTGTGCGTTCCGGGAAGTATTATGCCGGCATCGTGGTGCCGAAATCATTTTCCAAAGATCTGTTGACCATCGTGCAAGGCAAAGTCAAAAAGCCGAAACTCGATTATTACGTCAACGAAAAAATCAACGCGATCGCACCGAAAATCACCGCTAGCGGCGCATCGACGCTACAATCCACTATTTCCACACAATTTGTCGATACTGTCGCCAAAACCTTAATGACGGAATTCAACAAAGCTGGTATTCAACTCGATGATAACTTGCCGATGATCCGGCGTTTTGCCAGTTTAGTGACCAACACCAACAAACAGTTGCCTACCATTGAAAGTTATCTCAAAGAAGTCGAAACCGTCCGCTCACAAGTTCCTGAACTCCAGCAAAAGCTCAAAACAGCCAATGAAATGGCGGCTTACTTGCCTGAAGTCAACCAAATGGCCAACAAGTTGGTCAAAGCCCAACAATACTTGCCACTGGTTGATGAAGGCGGGCAGCTGGCTTTACAAGTCCAAGCCAAACTGCCTGAAGTCAAAGCGGCTGGTTCACAACTCCAACAAGTCAACGATAACTTTGGAACGCTAGAGTCCAGTGTCTCTAAAGCCGTCACGGTCACGCAACAAGGCTTGTCAGTGATCAACAGTGTCAATGGCACCTTGCCGGCGATCAACCAGTTCGGAAAATCTGCCCAAGCAGCAGTCGCCACCACCAAAGATCAAGTGTTACCACAAATCGAATCTGGTTTAACAGTCGTGCACAACGCTGCCACTGCTGGGTTGACCTTGATTGCCACGGCTAACACCCGCTTAAGCCAAGACTTGACGACCTTGAATCAGAATTTAGCCGATCTTGATGCAGACACTGATGCCAAACAAGCGATTGCCACCTTAGCAACGGGGATCGCCCAACGTCAGCAAAATACTGCCAGCGTGGCGACTAAGCTGGCGGCCAGTTTGCAACAACTGCAAGCCAGCTACAATGCGTTAAATAATGGCGCTGAATCGACCACGTTAAATCAGGCGATCGATCAGCTCAAAGCGACGAGCACGATCGCTACTAAGCTTTCCACACAAGCACAACATTTAGCAGACATTGCGCCAACGGCCTCGACCACCGAACTCCAAGCCCAACTCAAACAATTGCAAACCACTGCCGACACCTTCACCCAAGCATCAACCACCTTGCAAAATTTAGGCTTAGAGCAAAGCGTCACCCAGCTGATCACTCAATTCAAATCAGTGTTGAATTCTGCAAACACCACCCTTGCTGATATCAACAAACAAGTCCTACCAAAGCTGCCGAGCATGTTGACCAATACCAAAGACTTGCTCCAACAAGCCCAAAGCGTTTTGAAAAAAGTCCAAACGCAACTGCCAGCGGTCAAGCAAGAAGTGGCAGACGCGAACACCTTGTTGAACGGTCACATGAGTCAAATCACCGGCGGCATCAATACAGTCGCTGAATTGTATCAAAATGATTTTCCAACATTAAAAACGAAGCTCGCCACTGCCACGGCTTTTGTGCAAAACGATTTACCTGGCATGGAAAAAGAACTCACCTCAGCACTTGACCTTGCCAATACCAAAATGCCAGTTTTAGTTTCCGGTTTAAATCAAGCCCACACGTTGATCCAATCTGATTGGCCAACTTTAAAGGTTGCAATTCAAAAAGGCGCCGCTGCCATTAAAAAAGGCGAGCAAAACGTCGACTTATCGGCTTTGATGAAGTTATTGCGCCGCGATGCCGGCAAAGAAGCCAACTTCTTAGCCAACCCGGTCACCTTGAATGAAACCGATCTTTACGCGATTCCAACTTACGGCTCACAATCAGCACCATTTTACTTAGCACTTTGTATTTGGGTCGGCGCCTTGTTGCTTGGCGCGATTTTGATCACGGAATATCACCTTCCTGACGAGTTGAAAGAAACCACTGTCAAACAACAATTCGTCGCGCGCTGGTTAACTTTCGTCGGGTTAGGCATGATGCAAGCGCTGATCGCCGCAGTTGGCAACATCGTGTTGATCGGGACTTACGTGGTGGACAAGCCGCTATATATCGCGATTGCCATGGGTCTTTCCGCAGTGTTCGTCTCGATTCTATATTCGCTGATTGCCTTATTTGGCAATATCGGCAAAGGCATGGGGATCATCATTTTGGTCTTGTCGATTTCCGGGGCTGGCGGGAACTTCCCAGTCGTGTTATCCGGCAAATTCTTCCAAATGATCAACCCTTGGCTGCCTTTCACTTATGCAGTCAACGCTTTGCGCGAACCAGTCGGTGGTATTTACTGGCCGAACTTATGGTCTGATCTGTGGCACTTGGCCGCGTTTGGGATCGGCTTCTTCTTGTTCGGGTTGTTGTTAAAAGGCCCGATTCGCCCATTGATCGATAAAATGCACGCCATCACCAAAAAGAGCCAGATCATGGAATAACAAAAAATCATCACCCGTTCAACGTGGGTGATGATTTTTTGATTAGTCGTGATTGACGCGCCGGTCAACGGACACATACACAACGCGTTGGCCGCGATCATGCACCGTGTCAGCAGTACTTGGCTTTGGTGCCGCCACACCAGCGTCGATCATCCGCGCAATGGTCGCACCGGCCAAGTGCGTGGTGCTGGCAATCGTTTCGCCCACCACTTCAAAGTCCGCAAAATCAGGACTTGTGAACGTGAAGCGATGCCGATCGTCGTCAGGATTTTCTGAAACAAACATTGGGTAGGTCAAAAATTGGAACATGCCGTCCTCCATTTTTTCCGCAACAAGTTTTACCTTATTCACCATAAGCCTAAATGCGTCAAAATGAAAGTGGTTTCGACGCCAAAATTTATGGCTGAATCTAGCATCACTACTTGCTTTTGAACCTCCGGCTGACAAAAAAGTAAACGTATTTCTTCTATTATATAGCACTTGTCATAAGTAACCAAAGAACCTCCAGCCGTTTATGAGCTGGAGGTTCTTTTCGTTATTTCAACTAGTCTTCATCATCACGTCGGCGCTTGCCAAAGCCTAACATCGCTAAGCCAGCAAGCAGCGTCGCCCCGATCAAGCCTAAACCATTTTGCTTATCCCCAGTTTCAGGCAGCTGCGTTGTGCTTGGCTTTTTACCTTGCACATCAGTGCGACTGGTTGCACTCGTTTGCGACAAGTTGGCACGGTTGGCACTAGTCGTCGATCCTGACGTCGAGGTAACTGTGACGTTGGTTTCAGCTTTAGCTTCCGCATCGGTATCAGGCAAACTTACTCTGACGTGACCATCATCACTGATTGCAGCCTCAACTTGATCACCATCGGTTCCTTCATGACTCAAAATGATGTCCCCGTCTGGTCGACCATTGGTAATCGTGGTTTGGCCAGTTGTGCCAGTTTCACCTGGTTTGACCGTTACTGGCGTGCTGGTATTGCCATTTTCATCAGTATCAGTTGCCGTTACATCCCCAGTATTTGGATCGACAGTTACATGCGTATGACTACCATCACCCCAGTCTTTATCAATCGTGGTCACATCACCGTTCCCGTTCGTCACGGTCGTGGTGGTGCCACCATCGACATCATGAGTAATCCGAGTGTCGTAGTAATCCTCCGCTGTAACAACGACTGGTGCCGGCATCCGGCTGAATGAACGGCTAGTATCTGGCGTGATGGTTTCAGTTGTTTTATCTCCATCAGTGCCTTGATGAGTTAAAACGAGGTTGCCATCTGGTTCACCGTTATCAAGCGTCGTCTTACCGTTCTTACCGGATTCTCCTGGTTGAACTTCGACAGGAGTTCCTGCTTCACCTCCATTTGGCGTTTCCGTAATGGTCGCAACACCAGTATCCGTATCGATTTCGACATGAGAGTGATCACCATCACCCCAGTTTTTATCGATCGTCGTGATATCGCCATCACCGTTTGTCTTCGTGGTAGTAGTCCCACCGTCTGGATCATGAGTGACTTGAGTTTCGTAGTAATGACTGGCATCAGTCGAAACACCACCTGGTTGACGACTGAACGAACGGCTCGTATCAGGCGTAATGGTTTCAGTCGTCTTATCCCCATCAGTTCCTTGATGCGTTAAAACGATGTTGCCATCCGGCTCGCCATTATCAAGAGTGGTCTTACCGTTCTTACCAGATTCGCCTGGTTGAACTTCAACTGGAGTTCCTGCTTCGCCTCCATTTGGCGTTTCAGTGATTGTGGCGATTCCAGTGTCCGTATCAATATCGACATGAGAATGATCACCATCACCCCAGTCTTTATCAATCGTCGTGATATCACCATCACCATTAGTCTTGGTAGTGGTAGTGCCACCATCAGGATCATGCGTGATCTGAGTTTCAAAGTAATGACTAGCATCAGTCGATACACCACCTGGTTGACGACTGAACGAACGACTTGTATCGGGCGTAATGGTTTCGGTCGTCTTATCACCATCAGTACCTTGATGAGTTAAGACAATATTGCCATCGGGTTCGCCATTATCAAGTGTGGTCTTACCGTTCTCCCCAGATTCTCCAGGTTGAACTTCGACAGGGGTTCCTGCTTCACCTCCATTTGGTGTTTCTGTGATTGTCGCAATACCAGTATCCGTGTCAATATCAATATGAGAATGATCACCATCGCTCCAGTCTTTATCGATCGTCGTGATATCACCATCACCGTTTGTCTTCGTGGTAGTTGTGCCACCATCAGGATCGTGAGTGATCTGAGTTTCGAAGTAATCCTTCGAAGTTGTGGAAACACCACCTGGTTGACGGCTGAATGAACGGCTTGTACCAGGCGTAATAGTTTCTGTCGTCTTATCACCATCAGTACCTTGATGAGTTAAGACAATATTGCCATCGGGTTCGCCATTATCAAGTGTGGTCTTACCGTTCTCCCCAGATTCTCCAGGTTGAACTTCGACAGGAGTGCCTGCTTCGCCTCCATTCGGCGTTTCAGTGATTGTGGCAATCCCAGTCTCAGTATTGATATCGACATGAGAGTGATCACCATCGCGCCAGTCTTTATCAATGGTCGTGATATCGCCATCACCGTTAGTCTTAGTAGTGGTTGTGCCACCATCAGGATCGTGAGTGATCTGAGTTTCGTAGTAATGACTAGCATCAGTCGATACACCACCTGGTTGACGACTGAACGAACGACTTGTATCAGGCGTAATCGTTTCAGTCGTCTTGTCCCCATCAGTTCCTTGATGAGTTAAGACAATGTTGCCATCTGGTTCACCATTATCAAGCGTCGTCGTACCGTTCTTCCCAGATTCTCCAGGTTGAACCGTGATTGGTTCACTTGGGCTACCACCTTTAGGAGTTTCAGTGATTTTGGCAATTCCAGTCCCAGTATCAATATCGACATGAGAATGATCACCATCACCCCAGTCTTTATCAATCGTCGTGATATCACCGTCACCGTTAGTCTTAGTAGTGGTTGTGCCACCATCAGGATCGTGAGTGATCTGAGTTTCGAAGTAATCTTTCTTAGTAGTTTGAACTCCGGCTGGTTGACGACTGAAGAAACG
>NZ_AZEU01000203.1 GCF_001435035.1 Lacticaseibacillus manihotivorans DSM 13343 = JCM 12514 | reverse complement strand
CCAAGCTCAAGAAGATTTTATCGAAGCAAAATCAGTCGTTGGATCTTCAAACTGGGGCTCAAAAATCTGATACCAAGAGTAAAATTGCCCAAACGAAATCTTCAATCAAGCAACATCAAACTACGGTGACACAGATTCGCAAAGCAATCACTAGTGATTGCCATGCTCAAACAAATTATGCTGAAAAGTTGGATTAGGTACGATTTTGTCGGGGGTAGCCAAAATATGCTGTAGGGGTAGCCAAATTGAAAAATGGGGTAGCCAAACGACTGTGGCGGCTAGCCAGCGTGTTTTTTATCAGGTAGCCAAAACCCCACTTTGGGGTAGCCAGGGCCACGAATGTGGCCCCTTTAGAAAACCCACCGCACTGCGGTGTAACCCATATTTGGGTTCAGTTTTCCCTTATGCCC
>NZ_AZEU01000202.1 GCF_001435035.1 Lacticaseibacillus manihotivorans DSM 13343 = JCM 12514 | reverse complement strand
GTTCATCTCACGGTGTCGTGCCATGGGGTGGCTAACTTGTTCTTGCAATTTGCGTTTACAAGAAAATTGCGGTTGGCTCAAATCACAACAAAAAAGAGGCCAGGACATAATTCCAAGTTTCAGCATAGTCGCGTCCATAAAGCAACGCCCAGAAACACAAACACCTCTACACCGCGATTAAAGAGCGAATCGTGATGTAGAGGCGCTTGTATTATGGGCTAAGACCGCTTTATGTCTCAGCCTCAATTCCTTAAGCTTCCGCCGCATTTTTCCGGCGCAAGGCATCTTTTAATAAGAACGGCGCGATCAACGTGGTCAAAATGATCACAATAATCACAGAAGAATAAAAGTCTTCATGCAATAACTTGGCTTCAAAACCGATTTGGGCGACAATCAGCGCCATCTCACCACGCGATACCATCCCGGCGCCGACCACATTGGCATCATGCCAAGATTGCCCGGCTAACTTTGACCCGAAACCACAGCCAATCCACTTGGCCAACAAAGCCAAAACCGTCATGATCACGATAAACAGCAAATCGCGCCCTAATCCGTCTAAGCGCATGTTCAAGCCGATGGACACGAAGAACACGGGAATAAAAATGCCGTAGCCAATCGAGGTCAGACTCGCATCGACTTCATGCCGATAAGGGGTGGTGGATACCGCAACGCCAGCAAAAAACGCCCCGATTACTGCCGACATGCCGATCACATCAGCGAGATATGCCATCCCCAAGCACAGCAACAACGACATGATCATCACAGCAGAACTTGGATACAGGCGCTCAGCCAAGTGCATCAAATACGGTGCCACAAATTTGACCACCAAGTAGATCACGCCAAAGTACAACACTTGTCCGATCAAACTCAACCACAACGGCAAGCTGGTGGTCGATTGGCCTTCACCAAACACCCCGACTGCCACACTTAAAATAATCACCGTCAAGATATCATCAACCACGGCAGCGCCTAAAATCGTGGCGCCACTTTTAGTATCTAAGGCTTTGAGTTCTTTGAGCACTTCCACAGAAATCGAAACCGACGTCGCCGCATACGTAATGCCTAAGAAACTGGCGGCGACAAAGTTAAAGCCCCAAGCTCGCGCAAAGATGAAGATGGTGATGACCGGCACAATGACACCGATCACTGCGACGAGTACCCCTGGGCGGAAATATTTTTTCAGCATGGTTAAATCAGATTCAAGCCCGGCGATAAACATCAGAAAAATCACGCCGATTTCCGCAAAATCTGATACCAAGTTCGTTGGCTGCACCCAATTTAAAATCGCAGGTCCCAACAAGACCCCAGCCAATAACTCCCCGATGACGGCGGGGATGCCCAATTTCAAACTGAAATGGGCAAACATCATGGTCGTGAGCAAAATCAAAGCCAGTGTACCTAAATAACCCATAGTGCCTCCCTCTTTATAACGCGTTAATCTAACAACAATTGATAAGCATTGCGTTCCGGTACGGGTTCGTCGAGATAGACGATACCACGGAATTGATAACCTGCCGCTTTGATCACGTGTTGCATGATCTGGTTTTGCGCGTGGGTGTCGATCCGTAAATCCCGATAGCCCAACGAATAAGCTTCAGTGGTCAAGTTGCTCATGAAGAACTTGCTGAGTTGTTGGCCGCGCACCTTACCATCCAAAGCAAAGCGGTGGATCATCATATACTTGCGATCACCGATCCAACCATCGCCATCGATGCGCTTGTAAAAAGGATCAGGACCATCGATCAAACTACCGGTACCAGCCACTTTGCCATCAACAATCAACACGCGGTTGGTTTCATCATCAATATCTTTTTGCACGGCGGCGCGATCTGGATAAGTGCCTTGCCATTGATCAATGCCTTGTTGCGCGAGAAATTCCCGCGCTGATTGAATGATCGACAAAATTGCGTCGATATCTTTTTGAGTCCCTGGACGAACAAAAATAGCAGCCATGTGGACAACCTCCAAAATGTGATTGCTTCCATTGTCTGCTATTTCAGATGAGAATTCAATTATATCCTTTGTGGCTTTTGGTACAAAGTGGCGGAATGGTTTTGAATTTGGGCCTCCAGCAGGTCGTTGCACCATAGTGAGAGTCCTCAGGAAAGCTAACTTTGTTTATACGCTACGCTCATGAACAAAGTGGATCTTTCCCTGCGGTTTTCTGTAAGCGACCAGTCGCTAACAGGCTTCTCACTATGGCGCAGCGACCTGCTTCCGGCCCAAATTCAAAACGCGACCAAGTGATACCCACCACGACACGACCGATACAGAAAATTGTTAGCTTAACACGCTACTTGAAATTTTCTAACCCAAAACGTCACTTATTCCCCGTCGTCATGTTGGGCTAACATGCGGGGATTGTGGTGATGCATCCCCGGTTTGCCATGATGACCATGGCGGCAGCGTGGATGATGTTTGCCATGAAATTCAAGCATCGCCTTCATGCGGATCTGCTTGGTTTGCTCTTTGGCGATGCGCACTTCTTGATGGCCGCGGATCACTGCGACTGCCCCAGCGATGGACAACGCCACAATGCTCGCATGCAAAGCAGCTAATGGCATGATCAAGTCAGGATTTTCCGAAACTGTTTGATCAAAAGTATTCAAGGGACCAGTTGTGGCATCAACAATTTTATTGGCGATTTGTTTGGCATCTTTAAACATGGTAAGCCCTCCTTAGTTGTCAGCTTAAGCTTGTTGGCCTTGCAACCATTCGCCTAAGTGTTTGAAGTAATCATCTGGATTGTCTAACATTTGGCCATGACCAGCATCAGGTGTAATGTGCAAGGTGCTGTCAGGAATTTCGTCAGCCATTCTCCGCGCCGCATCCAGTGGCATGGTTTCATGCCCGCCAAACGTCAAATAGGCAGGTACTGAAATATCTTTCATCGACCCGCGACGATCCCAATCTTTCAACGCACCGACCATGACAAATTCATTGTCGCCTTGGAAGTAGTTGTAAACTGCCGTCCCCATCGTTGAAATCAAATGGCGTGGTTGCGCGTCGGCTTGATGATGCAAGTAGTGTTCACCAAGCGCTGATACCAAAGCTTCATAGCGTGGTTCGTCAAACGTATGCCGCGCTTCAACGTCGTGCATATAAGCCAAGTCGTCTGCATTGAACATGCTGTCGCGAATCGCGTTGACGTTTTGCAAGTATTCGGCTAAGTTGTCGATCATCGAGGATAAAATGACGCCAGCTAAATGTTCTGGATAGCGCAACGCGTATTCGATGGCGAGCACCCCGCCCCATGATTGGCCGAGCAAGTAGAAGTGATCGAGGCCGAGTTTTTGGCGGACTTCCTCAACTTCTTGGACATAGTAATCGATGTTAAGAAACTTTTTGCGATTTTCAGGATCGGAAAAATCTGGTTGATCTGAGAAGAATGACCCTAATTGATCATAGCGGGTGACGGTGACCCCATATGGCGCCAAGCGTTCGCCGAAGTTTTCAAAGACTTCGTTGGTGCCGCCAGGGCCGCCGTGCAAGGTCATCAAGTGAATGTCACCAGATCCAGTGGTTTGCGTCCACAAGTGATACCCATTGTCTAACGTGATGAAGCGTGTGCCGTTTGCTTTGTATTTTGCCAAAAAATCAACTCCCATCTGCTTCCTATTATATGCGAATGGAAACGGTTTTGCCAAAAATGTCTTAACTTGTGCGTTTGGCTACCCTGTTTTGGCTAGCATTGGTTAAAATAGACCTAGGAGGTGGCTTATGTCTGAAAAATTAACGGGATTAACCTCAGCGCAAGTGGCAAAGCGCAAACCTAACACCGCACAAAAGCCTTTATCTGCGAGCGTTTCAACCATCATCGCCCAAAACACGCTGACGTTATTTAACTTTGTCAACGTGGCCCTTGGTGCGTTGATCTTTACCACTGGCTCGTATAAAAACCTCCTATTCTTAGGTGTGGCGATCATCAACACCGCCATTGGGACCTTCCAAGAATTGCGCGCCAAGAAAAAAATCGACGCCATGCGGATACTTGCCAGCACACCGGTCACCGTCAGACGTAATGGTGAAGACGTGCAGATTCCGCAAGATGAAATCGTTGAAGGCGATTTGTTACTCCTTCATCGCGGCGACCAAGTCCCAGTCGACGGCACCGTTTCGCAAACGGATGGCATTGAAGCCGATGAGTCGCCGTTGACTGGCGAAAGTGATCCGATCACCAAAACTGTCGGCGATCAATTATTATCCGGTAGCTTCATTGTAGCCGGCACTGCTTGTATGACCGTCACTGCGGTTGCCGGGGACACTTTTGCCGCCAAGCTTTCCGCTGAAGCGAAAAAAGGCGAGGATACTAAAAGTCAACTGTTAGCCACAATCAATCGCATCATCAAAGTCTTGACTTATGTGTTGATCCCATTGGGTATCGCTTTGTTCACCGTTTCTTTGGTACGCCGCGGGAACTACAACCGCGCGGTATTATCCACTTCGGCGGCGGTGATTGGCATGATCCCTGAAGGTTTGGTGTTATTGACCAATGTTGCGCTAGCCGTATCCGCCCGCAACTTGGCAGTGAAACGCGTGTTAGTTCGGGCGTTGTCTGCGTTGGAATCTTTAGCGCGGGTTGATACGATTTGCTTGGATAAAACTGGGACCATCACCTCCGGCCGATTAAAAGTGGCCCAAATCCTGCCGTTGGCTGATTTTGTTGAAGCTGACGTGCAACACGCTGCCGCCTCAGTGGTTTATGCATTAAATGATGACAATGAAACCGCCATGGCGATCAAAGAAGTCGCCGATGATCCGCATCCCCAAATCGCCAAAACCATACCTTTTTCCAGTGCGCGGAAGTATTCTGGCGCAACGTTGGCGGATGGTCGCAGCTTGATCATGGGCGCACCTGAATTTGTTTTTCCTGATGGCTTACCTGAAAAAATCTCGCAGCAAATCAATCAAGCCGCCGAAAATGGTCTGCGGGTGCTGGTGGTCGCGCAAACGGATCAGGACTTGACCACACCGTTAAGCGGCATGACCTTGATGGGCCTGATTGAAATCGAAGATGAACTGCGCGAAACAGCCCAAAGCACCTTCGCCTTTTTCAAAAAACAAGACGTCGATCTTAAAGTCATTTCGGGTGATAACCCAGTCACTGTGGCCAACATCGCCAAGCGCGCCGGCATGGCCAAAACCGAGGCTTTCGTGGACATGAGCCAAATCCCTGACGATGATGATTATGAAACCTTAGCCGCCACCCATACCGTGTTTGGCCGGGTGACGCCACCGCAGAAAAAGCATTTGATTCAAGCGTTGCAAAATCAAGATCACACGGTGGCGATGTGTGGGGATGGGGTCAATGATGTGTTGGCTTTGCGCCAATCTGATTGTTCGATCGCGATGGCCAGCGGTGCCGAAGCCGTCAAAAGCATTTCCGACTTTGTCTTGTTAGATTCCAACTTCGATGTCTTGTGCAATGTGTTGAATGAAGGCCGCCGCGTGATCAACAATATCGAGCGGGTCGCGTCGATGTACTTGGTCAAAACGATTTTCTCCGTGATTTTAACTGCGATTTTCGTTTTTCTACCATTAGATTACCCGATCACGCCGATCAACTTAACGCCAGTTTCTGCCATTGCCGTGGCGATTCCATCATTTTTACTGACGTTTGAACCGAATTTCGACCGCGTCGTGGGCCAATTCATGCAAAAAGTCATGACCATCGCAGCCCCAGGCGCCGTGGCGATCGTTTTGTATACGCTCGTGTTAACTTGGGGCGAATATTGGTTCCATTGGTCATTTGCCGCAACGTCAACCATGGTGGTATTGATGATCGGCGTGATCGAATTGCATGTGCTGTTCATCAATGCCCGACCGTTCAATCGCTACAAGTATGCGATGATGATTTTACTGACAATTGCCTTGTTCGGCGTCTTCTTCGTCGCCGGGAAGATTTTCTCGTTAAGCAATTTGTGGCGCTTTGACCGCTTCATCGTGTATGGGCCACTGATCCTCACCAGTTTGCCAGTCTACATGTTCTTGCAAGAATTCTTAGGCAAGCGTGTGTTAGCGAAGATCCACTGGCGGTAAACAAAAAATGCTTCAAACGTCGATGATCTCGGCGCTTGAAGCATTTTTGTTTGGATTTATTTGACTTGTGGATTGGCAACGATCAAGACATCACATGGCGCATTTTCAACCACAAAGCTTGCGACTGAGCCGATGAACATGCGCGACACCAGCTTCTTTGAGGAACGCCCGATCACGATCAAACCAGTGTTGTAGTCTTTAGGTGCGTCGACGGCAACAACTGCTCGCGGCGAACCGAAGCGGATATGTGGTTTGGCATCAATGCCTTGCGCAAGCAGTGGCTTGATCAAGTCCTCAAGTTGCGCTTCAGCAGTTTGTTCGGCGTTGTACAACAATTTGCCATCGACGGTGCCAGTTTGGCCAAAGCCGGCAGTGTATTGGCGCGTGTCGATCACATGCAAGAGATCCAGCCCCCACTCCCGTTCCTTGGCGACTGTGACCGCTTTGGCTAAGGCGCGATCTGAAGCTTCTGAGCCATCGATCGCGACGAGTACGCGTTGTGTCATATGAATCGCTCCCTTCTGGCTTTAATGTAACACAATTCGCCGCGTTAGTGTGAGTGAAAGATGGGGGCGTCGTTTAACAAAAAACTCGATCAGCGAAATGGTTGCACATGCGCGTCACAAATTCATCACAACTCACCGGTAATATAGGAAACAGAGTAGGAGCTACCCCCTTATTTCTACCCCACTTTTTCATTTTCTCTGGTCCACATCGGTCCCCGCCGGTGTGAACCATCACTCCTCCACGTGAAAAAACATACACGCTTGAAATCAGCGCGTCACCCCAACACCTTTGTTGACCGCTAAGCCCATGGCGGTCTTTTTTTATCATCAATTAAATAACGAAATACAAGCTTACTAATTATTAGTGTTTCTCAAGTCAACATGCTATACTAAACACGGCAACTGCCTCGAAAGGGGGTGTTGTCGTGCAACTTGTTGTGGAGGTCTTTATCGGCCTATGCGTGGTGGGTCTAGTCCTAACACTAGTCGAGCGCTGGCTGAATGATCGGCGATAGACCTAGAGACATTGTCAAACAGTCACACCGCTAGTCTTCCCCGGCTATGCGAAAAAAGACCCTCATCTGTGGCAGCAGATGAGGGTTTGTGTTGTCGTGCATTTGTTGTAACTATATAATAACACGCACGTGGATTTGTTGCAACTCATCGAAGGGTTTGAATCCGACGACAAAGAACTCAACAAGAATTCATATTCAGCTTAATAATTTGCACATGCGCGTCACAAATTTATCACAACTCATCAATAATATAGGAAACAGAGTAGGAGCTACCCCCTTATTTCTACCCCACTTTTTCATTTTCTCTGGTCCACATCGGTCCCCGCCGGTGTGAACCATCACTCCTCCACGTGAAAAACATACGCGCTTGAAATCAGCGCGTCACCCCAACTTTTTTTGACCGCCAAGCCCATGGCGGTCTTTTTGTTGCGCAAAATATATATATATTCATCATTTTACAAATAATTAGTGTCCAGTGACGTTACATGTTAAACTGGCAAAAGCAAGAAGTGACATGAGCGGTGGTCTCCCGATGAAAGTAAGTGATGCGATGGCGATTTATGCCGAACATCCTGAGAGAAAGGAGATCTGTATTGTTTACGATTGGTTGCGTTCACGTGATCATCATTGCCTGTATCTATCTGATTGGCTACTACTGCGCTGCATTGAATTTCAGTGTTCGCAAAGCGACCAAGTTGGTTCGATCTTTGAGCCAGCTAGTGCAGGTAGTCAGAACATTCTGGCGAAAGTGAGCATATAAAAAGCCGCTACAACTTTGGACGGTTAATGCGGCTTTAGCTTCATATTAACTTGACCATCGCTCTTTAAGCGACGTTGCGAGAACTCAAATGTTTCGGAAACACCGTGTTGGTCGCACGGTGTTTTTGCATGGTTTGATTATACAATGTCAAAACATTAACTGACAATGCTTCAATCCAAAATCCATGCTTCCAAAAACATCTTCACCTCTTGCACCCCAGCATCCCCTACGCGACTGATCATGTAAAAATGCCGCAAGAACGCCTCGCCCAGATCTTCAAAAGGCAACTCGCCAACTGCACGCTTAGAAATGATCGACTGGCCAAAGCCTGATTTCAATAATTCCACGATCACCGCATTGGACGCTACCGTCATTGTCTTCGGGGCACTATTTTGTTCTGCTAGGTAACGTCTGGTGTAATAGCCGACGCCAGAGTCAGATTCGCGCACCAACCAAGGCTCGCCAGCGCCCACTTTCACCAGTTGGTCCGCTAAATATTCCACGCGATCGATGCCACGCGCCGCTAGAGGCTTTTCGATGAAGCCGAGGTCAGCATCGTGATTCAAAATCGCGGTTTGCACAGCTTGCGAGTTAGCCACATTGACACTGAAGGCAATATGGGGAAACTGCTGATTCAGTGCTGGCAAAATCTTCGGCAACAAGTACATCGCAAAACTGTGCGAGGCGTATAGGCGCAACTGTTGATGGGCAGGCCCGTGACTCAAATGCACTTGCACATCATCCCATGTCGCCAAGATCTCACAGGCTTTTTCATACAACGTATCTGCCGCAGGCGTTAGTCCAACCGCCCCGCGGCCATTGCGAATAAACAGCGTCGTGTGCAGTTGGGCTTCGAGTTGTTTGATTTGCGCCGAGACGGTAGGTTGGGCAATAAACAGCATGCCGGCAGCTTTAGAAAAACTCCGCGTCTCATAAACCAGTTTAAAGGTGGCCAGATTATTCATATGAACTCCGATCAGTTTTCTTGATAGCTAGTATTATCGCAATTAATCCCATTAATTGCAAATTCCCGGTATCATTAAACTCATCATTAAACATGAAGGAGTTCATATGGAAACCACAACCACCACTTCAAAAACCCGCGCCATTATACCGGGACTATCACTTTCGATCTTAGTGGCGATCATCGCCAAGCTGCTCGGCTTACTATTGCCGCAAATTGGCGGCGCGACGATTGCCATTTTACTGGGGATCGTCTTAGGTAATGTGTATTTCAAACAACCAGGCTTGGCCGTTGGGACAAAATTTGCTGAAAGTCGCCTGCTGGAATATTCGGTCGTTTTGTTAGGGCTCACCGTCACCTTTCAAACCATCGGCCAAATGGGCTGGCGCGGCTTGATTTATGTCTGGTGCGAAATGACTATTGTAATTTTTGGGGCCTACTTACTCGGCCGCAAATTAGGCTTTTCCGAAACCGGCGCGTTAATGATGGCTGGCGGCAATGCCGTGTGCGGCTCCAGTGCTATCGGGGCCATCGCGCCTGCCATTGGCGCTGACGACGAAGAAAAAGGTCAGATCATCACTTTAGTTAACTTGCTTGGCACCGTGATGATGTTGACACTGCCCTTTTTAGGTGTGGCAGTATTCGGCTCAAACCTACTGGCCAAAAGTGCGCTATTAGGCGGGACCTTGCAATCCGTCGGCCAAGTCGTTGCTGGTGCCAGTTTGTTGAACGCCCAAACCGTGCAATATGCGATGCTATTTAAAATCACGCGCATCATTATGTTGGTCGTGGTGGTCACCGGTTTTGAACGTTTTGCCAAGCGCAACCAAACGCAAACTACCCAAACAGCTAAGAAGCGCCTGCCGATTCCTTGGTACGTACTCGCCTTCTTGATTTTGTGCTTGTTGAATTCTTTCATGAACTTGCCTGACTTGTTCAACAGCTCAGCGCACAATGTTTCTGGCTGGTTTGAAACCACGGCGCTGGCGGCGATCGGGTTGCGTTTAAACTTCGCCAAATTCATGCAACAAGGCAAAAAGTTTCTGTTATATGGCTTAGGCGTCGGGTCGATTCAAATTATCGCGGCCTTAAGCTTGTTGAGTTTGCTTCATTTACACTAAACCAAAATCGCGTCAGACCTTCAAACTGGTCTGGCGCGATTTTTTACCACTATTCAGTTATTTCAAAATTATTGTTGTCTCGTCAAGTTTGAATTTGGGCCGGAAGCTGGCTGCCGGTGCATAGTAGAAACGCAATTGGTGGTTTACCACCTAATGCGTTCCGCAGGTGGAGATTCACTTGAGCCATGAGCATCGCGATGGCTCAAGTTAGCTCCGATTCGGACCTCCACGATGCATCGGCAAGTCAGCTGGAGGCCTAAATCCTTGACGTCGAGCTTTTTTGAAGCAACGTCGACACAGCTAGCGACGTCTGAGGAGTCAAGCCAAAGACCAGCTCAACTCCTCAGACGAGGCTACCCGGTCGACTAAACCCGCTTCAAAACGCTCTGGCACAAAAAAACCAGCCGAGGCTGGTTTCAAAGCTGATTAATAATAACGGCTACGGTTACCAAAGTTGAGTTTGGCGACGATCGTATTAGGATCGGATTCTTGTTCTGGTTGGATCCACAGGCCTAAGCCATCGATTGTTTTCAACATGTAGTTGGTTACAGCGATTTCTTCTTCCGCAGGATCAAGGTTCAACCCGCCAGCTTCCCCTGCCGCCATGGCGTCTTCCAGTTGGAAAACAACCGTGTCAGAAAAAGTCGTTTTCAAATCGTTGTACAAGTCTTCGAGCTGCTTGTTGATGTAGGCATTGACTGCAGCAAAGCCGGCTGAGTTCTCCGCTTGCAAGTCATAGTAACGTGTTACCAAGTGGTTATTGTCAATGACCATTATGTCTTCCTCCTAAGGATACCGGTATCCCGGTTCGTTCACTCTTATTTTACCCTAAGCATATTCTTTTGAGTATATATTTTACCCAAAAAATCACTCTATTTGTAAGAATATGCCAATTTTGAGAACGTGTTATACTGGGGGCAAGCTTATCAAAAGGGAGTGTTGACCATGAGTTTACCGACGCGCGCAGCAGTGCCAACTGCAGACACTTGGGACCTCAGCGCCATTTTTAAAGATGAATTTGAATTTGAACAAACGATCAAAGCTACCAAAGAATTGATCCAAGACTTTCAACGCATCTACCAAGGTCGCCTGACGCAAGTGCCTGTGATTTTAGATGCCTTAGATGATTATGCCCATATCCTCGAAAATGAAAATCACTTGAGCTGTTACGCCAGCTTCCCGGTCAGCACCGACGTGACCGATAGCCAGCTCACTGCCACCATCCATCGCGTCGATAATTTGTTGGCCACTTGGGAAAGTCAGCTCCATTTTGTCCAAGCGGAACTCAGCGCCCTTGACGATGCCGTACTCGATCAAGTCGCAGCCAAATCCGTCGATCACGCCGCCTTTATTCGCCATATTAAACAAAGCCGCAAGCAAGCCTTAGCCCCTGCGGTAGAAGAAGCGTTGGCTAAGCTTGAGCCAGTCTTAGATGCGCCAGAAGCGATCCGCTCTCAATCTGTGTTTGCAGATATGGATTTCGGCGAGTTCGAAGTCGATGGCAAAACTTATCCGTTGTCCTTCACCTTATATGAAGAAGAGTATCAAAAGCATCCTGACGTCACTATCCGTCGTGCGGCTTATTTGAAATTCTGCCAAACGCTGGCCAAGTATCAAAACACAATGGCCGCCGGTTATTTGGCCCAAGTCACCAAAGAAAAAACACTCGCCACCATGCGCGGTTATGATTCTGTGATCGATTACTTGCTGGCTGAACAAGAAGTGCCACGGGCAATGTTTGAACGCCAAGTCAACACCATCATGCACGACTTAGCCCCAGTGATGCGCCGCTACGTCACGCATTTAAAGCAAACATTGCACTTGGATCGCATCACTTATACCGACTTACAAGCCGATCTTGATCCAACTTTTTCACCAAAAGTGACGCGTGCAGATGCCCCGCACATGATCCATGAAGCCTTGAAGCCGTTAGGACCTGATTATCAAGCGCGGATCGCACCAGCTTTCACGGATCGTTGGGTTGATTTTCCTGGCAACGTTGGCAAAGAATCCGGCGCGTTTGCTGAATGTCCTTATGGCACACATCCTTATGTCTTAATGAGTTGGGCGGACACCTTGCCGAGCTTATACACGTTGATCCATGAACTCGGTCATTGTGGACAAATGACGCTAGCCGATGAACATCATTCGATTTTAGGCCATGAACCGTCTTGGTACATCGTCGAAGCCCCTTCAACATTCCACGAATTATTGTTGACCAAGAGTTTGTTGGAAAAAGACAGCGACGCGCGCTTTGAACGTTTTGCCTTAAGTCGGTTATTAAATGATACTTACTTCCATAACTGTGTCACCCACTTGCTGGAGGCGGCTTTCCAATCCAAAGTTTATGCGTTGATCGATGATGGCGAGAGCTTTGACGCGGCCAAGCTCAATGAACTGAAACTGGGCGTGCTTAAGGAATTCTGGGGTGACAGTGTGGATCTTGACTTCGGCCAACCCGAACTGACTTGGATGCGGCAAAGCCATTATTACATGGGCTTATATTCTTACACTTATTCGGCCAGCTTGGTGGTTTCCACTGGGGCATTCTTGCGTTTGCAAGCAGGCGACCCTAACGCAGCGAGTGACTGGCTGAAATTCTTGACCCTTGGTGATAGCCTCACGCCGATTCAAGAAGCACAAGTCGCCGGCGTCGATATCACCACCGCCAAGCCTTTACATGAGATGATCAACTTCTTGGATCAAAGCGAACAGCGCATTGAAGCATTGAGTCAACAAATTTAAGCACCAGTCAAATGGACGCCTCGACAAAAGGCGTCCATTTTTTATTGGAAATAATGATCGGTATGTAATTCACAGCGCGGATTAAACGGATACCAGCAATTGGGGCAAGCGCCACTTTGATACTGCGAGTATGTCATCATGCACCGACAAGCACCACACAAGACGAGTGCTTGCGCTTTTGGGAGCGGCACGAATTCATGATCACCCATCGCATCGTGGAATTCATAACAAGCCCAGAATTTTTGACACTGGCCACACCATAGCGCCACCACATCCAAATCAGAATGATAATGCCTGCATCGACTGGCGACATCTAATTGTTGGCCATAGATTTTAGGCTTTAACATCCACTTTCACCACTTCTCCGGCAGTAATGGTTTGCAGGCCTTGATCAGTCAACAGCTCAAGGCCACCATTTTCTGCGATATCCAAAACTTTGCCGATTAAAACCTGTTCCCCAATTTTCACCGTGACTTGTCGGCCGATCACTGTGGAAAGCTTTCGATACGCTGGTAAGAAATCGCCAGCTTGATAATCTTTTGCGCGTTGCATAATGTGATCGATCAAGCTGGCAGCCAAGGCATTGCGATCAATTGGGGTGTCGCTGATCGCGCCGGCGACTTGTTTTAACGCATCAGGAAATTGTGCCGTGTCGAGGTTCAAGCCTACACCGATCACAAACGCTGCGCTCGTTGATGATTCTAATGCAAGCACCGCTTCACACAAAATGCCGGCGACTTTGCGCTCATGGATCATCACATCATTGACCCACTTCAACCCAAAATCAGCCGTGGGGAAGAATTCACGCAACGCAGCCACCACTGCCGTCGCCACACCAGTCGTCAACAATCCCACTTGCGTCAAATCCGCTTGGGGATTGGGAATCACGACCGATAAATACAGGCCACTTTGCGCTGGCGAATAAAATTGCCGACCGCGACGGCCGTAGCCATTGGTTTGCGCATCTGCCACAAAAGCCGCTGGCGTCAATTCAGTTTGTGTGGCCAGCCATTTTTTGGCGACATCTTGCGTAGAGGTCACCGTTTTTTCAACGGTCAATGGCAGTTCATGTTGAAGGTGATAGGCGATCACCATGTCGTCCAAATGCGCACAACTGACGTAGCGGTAACCTTGGCTTTTGCGCGCGGCGATATCATGCCCCGCTTTGCGCAAGGCGTTGATCGCTTTCCACACAGATTCTCGTGACAAGCCTAATTCAGAAGCTAAGCTGTCACCGGAATGCCACGTGTCGCCATCTGCTAATAAGGCTGTCAATACGCGTTGTTTGGTGTTCATGGTGTCGCCCTCCTACCCTAGTAAGCTCTAGTGTAAGACTTTTCGTAGGCGTCTGGCAATCGCAACTGCAAATCCGAGTTTCAATAGATCGCCTGGCACGAACATCACATTGGAAGCTAACGCAGCGCCAAATGGCATGTGCGATTGAACCGATAACCAAATGCTGCCGACCACATCGACAAACACCACCAAAAATAACATGGCCCATAAAAATTCTTGCCAAGCTGGTTTATTCGCGGCGTCAGTCATGTGTATAACCCAAGCATTCAGCGCTGGCGCCAATAGCCACGCCACCAAGTAGCCGCCAGTTGGTCCAGCAATGATCGCCAAGCCCCCGCGCCCGCCGGATAAAAACGGCAAGCCTAATGCCACCAATAATAAAAATACCCCGACCGCTAAGCTCCCGTATCGCGCTGGCAAAATTTCCCCAGCTAGCATCACCCCGAGGTTTTGCAAAACCACTGCCACGGGAATAATACCTAATGGAATTCCTGGAAATAAGCCTAAAATAATTAATAACGCACAAACCATTGCCACTTGCATTAAATATTTCAACGTTGCATTTTGACCCATACACTCACCTGTTTTCTTAGAATGATCTGAGTTTATCCGCTTGTAACCCATTTGTCAATCATTGGGTTACAATTACCAGTTTCTAAATTTGACTGCACGCGGTACACTAACATCAGGAGGTGCCTTATGCCTGAGCTGACTAAATTTAAATTTTCCAAATTCCACCATATCGTGGCTGATCCCTTGCCAGAATCGATCCACAATGCGGTAGCGAATCTTGATTTCGACCAGCGCGCTACCAAACAAACCGATTTGCAGATTGTGGCAGTGATGTCGACAACAGCGGCCAGCCAGCGTCTGCACACCATCGCTAAAGCACAACACTTAGCGTTTGATGGCCATGTGTATATGTTTTACCCCAAAGTTGGCAGCCGGCAATTTTCTGGCATCCAACGGGACTCGATGTTGCACGCCTTGAAATTGGATCGCAACACCGGCTTGCTTGGCGACTCAGGCTTTAAGTACGTTTCGATGCTCAGCTTTGATGACGACTTCACCGTGCTTGACTTGAAATGGGCCCAAACCGTCGCCACTAAAACCCTCTTAGCTGACTATGACGCCCAAGTGCCTAGGTTAACTGAGCGTTTGACCAAGCAAAATGCCAAACTGCTCAAACAATGGCAAACCTTAACCCCGGCGATGCAAAATCAGTGGGCGCGCTATATTTATTCGCCGAAGCGCCCAGTCACTCAGAAAATGCACTTTGAGCAAATGCTGGTGGTGCTAGCATCGGGACATCGCACTTTAGAAGACTATACGGGGGCTCACTGATGCGCGTCTTAGATCTCTTACAACTGTTGTCCGACCACAACAAAAATACCCCAGTGCGCGTGAAAATCGCTGGGGTATTGCAAAACTTAGCCACGTTTGACTTACAAACTGTCGATGAACAGCGGCAATTGTGGTTTCACCCCCAACCAGCTGGCAAGCCGATGAAGGTTTGGGAAGTGATGTTGCTACTGGATAAGCCAGAATGGCGCCAAGCATATGTCTATGTGATCGAACCCGACGACATTCGACCATTGTTTGGCTTTCAAGAAACGCCGAGTGGCTTGGCGTTGAATTAAAGCAAGTGGTCGACGGCTTCAAGCACTGGCCGTACCGCTTCTAGGCCAGAGGTTTCGGCGTCGCTGCCACCTTTGACTTTGAGCTTTAGGCGCCAGCGCCAAGGCAATGCGACTGCCGGGCGCCCTTGTAAGTAGCGAAAGACTGGTTGTTTTTGACAGTTGCTGAAGCTTTTGACTTGAAGTCTTTCCACTTCCGTCAAGCTCATCGGGAAAACACCGGTACCAAATACCAGAAAATGATCTGGCAATAAATCGGCGTATTGACGATAAAAGCGTTTGAAGCCAGTAATATGACAGCCTGAAACATGCCCGCCAAATAACACGACATCGACATGTTCGAAATCTTTTTCAGCGATCAATTTCATATCGACTAACTCGGCGTGAAGCGTCTGTGCGAGTTGTTGGGCGAAGGCTTGCGTGAAGCCAGTTTGTGATTGATACACGATCTTGATCTTGCGCATGGGTCTCACCTCTTATAGACAGCATACCAAATTACCCGCAAGCGCCACAAACATGGTACACTCGACTTAACGAAAAAGGAGGAAATTGCGATGCAAATCACACGACATGGTCTCCCTCAAGATACAGTGGGCACGCCACCGAGCTTAGGTCATCCGTTACCCGACTTCAAAGTCGTCAACGCTGACGGCCAGCAAGTGACGACCGCTGACTTTACCGGACGCTACAATTTGATTTCGGTAGTCCCAGATATCAACACGCGCGTCTGCTCGATTTCAACCAAACAATTCAACCAAGCGATGGATGAATTCGCTGGCGTTGGCTTCTATACCATTTCCACCAACACCACCGTCCAACAAGCCAATTGGTGTGCAGCTGAAGGCGTGCATCACATTCAATTGCTCAGCGACGATGACGCGAATTTTGGTACGGCGATGGGCCTTTATGTGGCTGACAATCATACCGACGCGCGTTCGGTATGGATCATCGCTCCTGATGGCCACATTGCGTATCGCGAATTGATTTTGGAACAAACGCAAGAACCTGATTATGGCAGTGCGCTGGCGTATTTGGAAGCACACCAACAACATTAAAGTTTATCTTTAGCGGCTCAGCTCATGATGATCTGGGTCGCTTTTTTGCTGGCGAGCGCGTTAAAAAAGGACCTGCCAGTGGCAAGTCCTCAAAGTCTCACTGATTTTTTGCATCCGCCATTTTCTGTTGCCACTTGGCCCAACTTTGGTCAATTGAGTGACCATCCAAACGGATCACAGTCAACGGACCGTCGTTTGAAGTGGCGGCATCGCTTTGAAAATCGATCATTTCCGCCTCAGTCACCCACAACACCAGCGGTGTCTGTTGATTCACGTGTTGGCGCAACTTTAACCCAGACTGCATGCTGGTTTGTAATTTTTTCAGTCGTGGTGAATGCGACACGTCATCACTGCCAAGAATTTCAGCAAACGCGAGCATTAAATCGCTAAAATCAAGTTGATCAGCTAAAAAGCGTTTCATGACTTGTTCAAAATCATGACGTTGGTTCGGCTTGCTGTAACGTTTCAACCAATGCTGTAAATTGCCCATCAAACGCTGATCAGCCAACTGCTTTTGGGCAATGATTCGCTGTTGGCCTGTTGTTGGCAGCGTGTGTTGCAGTTGAAATTGACCGGTAATGTTCAGCGCGTCATTGATTTCAATCGGTTGCGCAAAGACATCAACAAAGGGGATCATCGCGATATTTGGATTGTCACGAGGTTCTTGTGTCCAATCAAGGTCTTCTGAATCGATGGCGAGCTTCATCACCCGCACCACGATACTTTTTCCGGCTTTGACCACGCTAACGGCTTCTACGCCTAACACGTGACTCGAAATTTGGCCTTCCATTAGTTTCCTCCTAAATGAAATTCTTTTAATTGATCAAGCTTCCATACTGCCCGATGAAATTCTAGCTGAGTTGCCAGCCAATGTGGATTATAAAATGGCAATCCGAGGGTCACTTGTTGGGCCTTAGAATCCGCCAGTTGTTGATGGATTTGGGTCAAATAATCAGCCTGCTTCATTAAACCAGGATCGTTTGACACCAGCTTCAAGGCTAAATCACGTTCATCACCATACATGAAGTGCGTGACATGACGCACTTCCCGCAATAAATACCCAGTTGGAAAACGCGCCGCCAGTTTCCGATCAAAGGCTGCAATCAAACGCCAATTGTGGGTGATCATCTTTTTCACGCGTTGCTGTTGGCGCTTGCCAGCATGGGCAAAAAGTTTCTCCAAGCGTGCAAAAATTGGTTCTAATCCAATCCCCTTTTGCCTATATGCATCGATTGCTTGTTGCAAGCTCGATACTTGATTCGCCCAATTTGGTATTTTAGGATGATGTTCGCCGTCCAACCATGCCTTTAAATTATCACTCACCAGCTGTTGAACTTTAGCTTGCGACTGTTGGACGAATTCGCGATCACGCCAACCCTCAACCAAATAAGCCCTGACCAAGAAGCCATCCATCGCAATTGGTTTGGCATAACCCATTTGACCTGGTGCCCGCAAAAATTCAGCATTAAATTCTGCAAATACCGTTTGTGGTGGCCACCCTAAAGGAATGTGTGTGCCGACTCGGACAAAATTCAACGCTCCAACGATCATAACGTTTAGTTCCTGAAACCGACCATCAGGTAAAATAAACCCAAGGCGTTGAACATCGATGATCCGCGCTTGTAGCCAATATCGGCCTCGACTTCTGATTGCCATGTGTTGCCCCCTCCTTTTCGCCACGAGTATGGCGGGCTTTGTTTGATCTGGCAAATTTGACGTACAATTTTGGATGATTTTTGAGGTTGCGGCGCTCAGATCACTTTTTAAATTCAATATTAAAAAGTACTTGACAAACATTTTTGAGAGCGTTATCATTTGCTCGTATACTAGGAGGAAGGGGTGGCTTAGCGCACGTCACCCGCATTACTTCGCAACGGGGGGCAGTTCCCCGCAAACCCGAGTGAGATCGATCCACATTGCCAGTCTGTTCGATGGCAGTGGGTCTCAGCATCAGTCGTGCCGGCACATAAGGGTCCCCTTTCGGACTCATACCAGGTGTGAATGGATGATTTGCCTTGTGGTAACACAAGAAGCAAGTGACGCCTGTGGACGAAAAGCGGATGCATCGCTGACTAGTTCTGAAAGCGGCCTAAGCCTAAGAAGCGGCGGTGGCGCAGACACGCACTTGAAATTGTTTGAACTTCATGAGCGTAATTGAATTGGCGTCAAAGCCAAAGGTCCACGAAATAGGCAACTGTTTCGTGGATTTTGTGCGCCATTTTTTACTTTTTCAGTTGAAATTGACACAACCCCAAGCAAATCAGTTGTCACTGACATTGGTTCAGTGTACCCTTAAGATTATGGGTAACGCTCACGATGTTTGATCCCAAGCTGCGCCGATTTAAGCGCTACACACCCACAACTCACTTGCTTGGAGGCAGTATTTTGACCCAAACTCTTGCCATTATTATTCCTTGTCATAATGAAGAAGAAAACGTCCCATTATTTTATCAAGCCGTGCAACGCACTTTTGCGGAATTGCCAGATTACAAGCCGATTTTTTGGTATATCAACGACGGCTCAGTCGATCGCACGTTAGCAGAAATTCAACAATTACAACTCACTGATCCTGATGTGCACTACATCGACTTTTCACGCGGGTTCGGCAAAGAAGCTGGTATGTATGCCGGCTTGCAACATGCCAAAGCTGATCTTTACACTATCATGGACGCCGACTTACAAGATCCGCCAGCGATGCTTAAAGACATGTTGGCTGGCATTCGCGAAGGCTATGAAATGGTTGGTGCCGCACGCATGGACCGTACCGGCGAACCAGCTTTGCGAAGCTTTTTCTCCAATATGTTTTATAAGGTCATCAACAAGATCTCCAAAACTGAAATCGTGCCAGGCGCCCGCGATTTTCGGGTGATGACGCCAAAATACGTCAACGCCGTGTTATCGTTAAGCGAACGCAACCGTTTCTCTAAGGGAATCTTTGGCTGGATCGGTTTCAAGTCTAAATACCTGCCTTATGAAAACGTTGAGCGTGAACACGGCCAAACCAGTTGGAGCTTCAGCAGTTTGTTCCAATATTCATTGGACGGAATCATCGACTTCTCTGATGTGCCGTTGACCGTCGTATCCTGGCTTGGTTTAACCAGCTGTGTTTTATCGATTCTAGCGATGCTGTTCATCGTGGTGCGCGCGTTATTTTGGGGTGGCTCAGTTGCCGGTTGGCCTTCCATGGTATCGATTTTGCTGTTGATTGGCGGTTTGCAACTGTTCGGCACTGGCATTTTAGGCAAATACATCGGGAAAATCTATTTAGAAATCAAGAATCGACCGATTTATATCGTTAACGAAATCAAATAAAAATATGGCTTCGCACCGAATGGAAAGTGCGAAGCCATATTTTTATTGATTTCGTTTGTGGTAGTTTGCCTCAACTGCCGCTTTTTCTGCTTGCCACCAATCACGATGGGTTTGATACCACATAACGGTGGCGATCAAGCCGGCATCGAAGTCGGTGTATTGTGGCTGCCAACCAAGCTCGGCAATTGTTTGGCTGGCGTCGATGGCATAGCGGCGATCATGGCCTGGACGATCGGCGACTGAATCAAAATCATCTGGTGCCTGTCCCATTCGCGACAAGATTTTGGCGAGTACTACGCGATTGGATAACTGCTGATCGGCCCCGATCAAATAAGTTTCACCGACCGTCCCATGCTGTAAAATCTCCCAAATGGCATGGCAGTGATCCAACACATAGATCCAATCACGGACATTTTCGCCACTACCGTATAACTTGGCCCGGCGGCCGGACAACAAGTTCGTCACTTGGCGCGGGATAAACTTTTCGATGTGTTGGTACGGGCCATAATTGTTACTACAATTTGAAATCGTCGCGCGCACGTTAAAACTCCGTGTCCAACCATGCACCAACATATCGCTGGCAGCCTTGGTTGCAGAATATGGGCTCGACGGTTGATAACGGGAATCTGGCTTAAACTTCTCAGTTGAGGTTAATGGTAAGTCCCCGTAGACTTCATCAGTGGAAACGTGATGAAACCGCACATCGTATTTGCGGGCAGCTTCCAGCAAGGTATAAGTCCCGATCACATTACTGTGCAAAAATGGCTCAGGATCATTCAGCGAGTTATCGACATGACTTTCCGCCGCGAAATTAACGCAAACATCAGTCTTTGACATCAATCGATCGACAACGGGCGCATCAGCAATGTCGCCGACGACTAAGTGCACCGGCAAATCAGCCAAGTTATCCGCATTGCCTGCATACGTCAGCTTGTCCAACACCGTGATCTCAATGTCTGGATGCTCGCGAACCATCATGCGGACAAAGTTAGTGCCAATAAAGCCGGCGCCGCCTGTGACTAGTAACCGCATCTCGCCACCTCCTGATCAATCAGTGGGTTTATTTTTGAAAATGATGAATTTAGAAAAAGCATAGTTGGCTACAATAATTACAATTTGGGTGAGGATCTTCGCCACCATGTTCGACCAACCGATTGCATTGATAAATAAGAACATGCAAGCGTAGTCGATGCCTAACGATACCACACGAGCGAACATGAACTTGGCAAACTCCCAAACCAGTGCACTGAAACTTTCCGTATGGGAGTTGAACACCCACAGCTTATTGGTCACGAAGGCAAACAGCACCGACAGTAGCCAAGCTAAGAAATTCGAAACTTGCCAGCTGATGCCAACATGCGTGGCGCCGGCAAATACCACGATATTCACCACCGTCGTTAAGCCGCCAAAGAAAACATAAGTGAACACGTTCCATAAGTGATGCGCTTCAAGTAACGCCTTGCCGCGATTAAATAATGTGATCAAAACTATACCCCTATCTATTGATTACTGGAACTGATTATCCGCTGAAGTGCAGATGGCGTCAACAATTCAAAAAGTGGTGAACCAGGATCGATTCACCACCAAGACACGATTATTCTGATCAGTTATTTCTCAGCTTTCAATTGGGCCGCTAGATTGAGCAGATATGGTCGTAATTGATCTTTGACTTCGGGGTGAGTCAGGCCATACTCAATGGTCGTCTGAACAAACCCAAATTTATTCCCCACATCAAAGCGATCCCCTTTGAATTCATGGGCAAAAACGCGTTGGGTTTGATTCAATTCATCAATCGCATCTGTCAATTGAATTTCGTCACCTTTACCAGGCTTTTGCTTGTCTAAAATATCGAAGATTTCAGGTGTCAACAAGTACCGACCGATGATTGCAAGATCTGAGGGAGCATCTTCAATTGCAGGCTTTTCAACAAACTGCTTCACGTTAAACAAACCAGGTGCCACCTCAGACTCAGGATCGATGACGCCATATGCAGAAACATCCTCATGAGGAACTTTCTTAACCGCTAGAATAGAAGCGTGAGTCTTTTCATATTCATTGATCAACTGCTGGGTCAACGGGACTTTATCTTGCATTAAATCATCGCCAAGCATCACCACAAATGGTTCATCAGCGATAAACGACTTTGCTAACCGAACTGCATCCCCCAATCCTTTGGGATATGGCTGCCGCACAAAGAATAAATTAACCCCGATATCAGTGGTTTGATGAACCAGATCAAGCAGCTTCGTCTTGCCTTTGGTTTCTAAGTTTTGTTCCAATTCAGGCGCAGAATCAAAATGATCTTCAATTGAACGTTTTGATTTACCTTCAACAATCAAGATATCCTCAATTCCTGAAGCCTTCGCCTCTTCCACGATAAATTGAATCGTTGGTTTGTCGACAATTGGCAACATTTCTTTTGCCAAGGCCTTCGTTGCAGGTAAAAACCGAGTTCCTAACCCGGCTGCTGGAATCACCGCTTTGCGTACTTTCAACAGTTTGTGCCTCCTCATCATGATATCCCTATCATACTAGAAAACGGATGCAAATCATAGCAAGGCAAACTTCGTATCCATTAGCGCCTCCACTTAAAAAAGCACTGATCGATATCGAACAGCACTTCTTTTTCAGGGGAGCAAATCAACTACTGGACAACTACCGCCATCTTATTACGAGCATCGTAAATGCGACTAAATTTTTGGACAGAAATCCAATACTTACCATCAATCGGGTCGGACAAATAAAGTTTCTGATTAGCAAGGTCGGCACCAGCAATAGTCACTGCATGATTATTATTTGGGACTCGTCCAAACGACCAATTTCCCCAACGCACTGGAGCAAAATGCTCCGTCACATAAGCGACCACTGAATCTCCACTCAGTACCAGTTGCATCAACTGATTAACTGATCGGCCTGAAACATTCGATACCTTACCGAATCGACTCCCCCATTTTGCTAATGGCGCTGCAAAAATTGCGGTATAAGTATTGTTGTTGGCAACAAACGGGCTACCCACAAAACCTGAAAAAGGGGTATTGGCCTTGGGGATGGTATTCAAGAACGCGCGCAGTGAATATTTGCCCGCATAACCTTTTGCTCGTAACGCCTGATACAACGATACGCCTTCACATCCGACTGGTGCCCCGGCTTTGAACTGATTATAGTTCGGTACATTAATGACCCTCGAAATCGGCGTGGTCAACAACTTAACGCCTGCTGCATCGAGCCAGTAGCTGTTGCCGTTTCCCATTTGAATTTGGACCCATTTGCCCAGCCGTGTGGTCGCCTGCGCGATCACCGTGACATACTGGCCATTATACTGATTGGCAAATTTCGTGGTTGTTGCCGTTGCAGGACTTGTATGATAAGGGCCAGAGGCGAACAAACCGTCATGACGTCCATTTTGAACAATTTGAGCACCACTTGAAATGTCAGCTTTTGTCAACACCATATCATAGTTGGTAGTCGTTAAAGCCCTGCTGTCAACCCAGTATTGCTTGCCATCAGTAACCTTGATTTGACTCCATGAGATTCCGCCTGCCGTGGCCACCTGCCGAACATGCACGACCTGGTGATCAAATTGCCGCAGATTTCCGGCACTTGTGAGCGTCGTATAACTCGACTTGTACGGACCATCAATAAAGAGGCCATCATGACGACCATTCTCAGTTACCAGTGCATTGCGATTGACAGTCTGTCGTTCCGTAACGGGTGTGATGGTAACGACTTGAGTCAATCTGGCATCGACCCAATAAGCTTTTCGATTGGAGAAGGTGATATGTACCCACTTAATCCCGCCAGATGTAGCAGTTTCACTCATGCGCCCACCTTGGCCTTCATATTGCTTGGCAAGGCCGCTGGCAGCAAGCGCATTGACATTGCTCAAATACGGGCCAGACGCAAACAGACCATCATTTTGTTTGGCACCACTCAGCCTAGCATCTTGTGCAACGGTTTGATGCGAAGTGATTGGTTTTAATGTCAAACGATTGACCCCTTTAGCATCGATCCAATAACGTTTGCCATCATTCATTTGCACTTGTAACCATTGCGTATTGCCAGACGTCGCCGATGCCAAAACTAAAACTCCTTGACCAGCATATTGTTTTGCCATTGCATTAGCGCCCAACGTCGTTAAACTCGTCCAAAACGGACCATCTGTAAACAAGCCATCATTTCGCTTCGATTGGGTGATTCGTCCGGCCTGATTCCGAAGGGGTTGTTGATTTCGAATTGTGCCAAGTCTCAACGCTTTGATGCCACGAGCATCAATCCAAAACAATCGGTGATCACTTAACTCAATTTGAGCCCAATGCAAATCATCAACAGTAGCTTCTTGGCGAATCGTCACGCCACGCCCATTGAGTGAACGAGCCATCGCATCGGCATGTAATGATTTGAGTGACGAAAGATATGGTCCAGCACTGAACAAACCATCGTTTCGACTACTTTGATCAACTCGCGCTGGCTGATTAACTTGACGAATTGCTGAAGTCGTTTTAAGTACAAGTACACGCAGACCCCGCGCATCGATCCAATAGATATGACCATCACTTAACTTAATTTGAGCCCACTTGATGCCTCCTGCTTTGGCTGTCGCAAGAAGCTGAACGCCTTGATTATCATAACGCGCCGCCATCAAATTGGTGGACAAGGTCGTTAAACTCGTGTGATATGGACCATCTGTAAACAAGCCATCATGCCGATTAGTTTGGATGATTTGTGCATTCGCGTGTTGCGTAATTTTTTCACTGATTGGATTAAACTTGAAAACCTTGGCGCCTCGTGCATCCATCCAGTAATTGAGCTGATTGAGTTTAAACTCGATCCAATCACCATCGGCTGTTCGAGCATGCGCGATCACGTTCACAAATTGACCATCATATTCTTTTGCCATGGTCGTCGTCGACATTGTTGCTGCCGTGGTCCGATATGGCGCATTAATAAACAAACCATCATTTCGGCCTTGCTGAGTAATCTTGACCGTTTCTTGAACCGAGGATCGCGATATGATTGATGCGTAATGATTGTCACTGGCCTCGACTTGATCAGCATGTCCCTGAACAAACAACGTCCCCATCATGACGAGTATACTCAAAAATACCCTCCGTCCAACCCGAGGATGTTTTGACTGATTCCAACGTTCCACTGTTTTCCTCCCCCTTCACGCCTGAATATAAAAAAAGCGTATTTGGCGTTTTAACCAGGCTACTGTCTAGTTAAAATCTCCCAATACGCTGATTGTCCATTATTTATGATTCAGTTGCAAGCGTGCTCAACACCTTTTCGATAATTTGATCATCCGTGTCTGGATTAAACTTGCGAGCAAATAGTAATGGACTAGTTTTCAATTCTTCAAAGTCGCCCATGACAAGGTCTCTTGGGGCATGATCCACCCATTCGATAAACCGCATGTTACCGAGCTTACTGTCATCAAATTCGGGATGATATAGCCGGTGACGATACTTAGAATTCACCACAATGGTTTGCAAGAATAATTCATCCGCACATTGCGTGTGTTTGAAATAAGGTATGAGTTCATTGGCCTTAGTTAATACCTCACGAGCCAAACTGTCGGTGATTGAAAACCAATTGGAGCCCATTTGAAACTCAAGATTGCTGTGTTTGATTCGATTCACGCCGAGAATCCGCTGCACTTTCGTCAAAATTCGTTGCGCCGTGGAATACAGCTTGTCGTGCCGAACGTCTTTTTCTTGGAAATAAAAATTCGTCTTAACTCGAGACAATTTTTCTGGAGAAATCGTCGGTTGCTGGAATTGAACAAACTCCTTACCTTGATGTTTTTCAAAAAAAGTATGAATCTGATCTTGCGTCTTGATCGGCAAATCAACACCAGAAATCAAATGATAATAGTCATAATGTCCCGTTTCCACTGCAGTTTGTAATACTGACAACTCTGAACGAATCTGAGAAAAGCCTCCCCATTGGACATCCACTCTCGGACTAAAATGAATCCGAGAATACCTTAGATTCTGGTTGATTGCCGCCAAGTACTCATCCGGTGCCTTGGCATCGATATGCAAAAAAATATCATTTCGTGGATCATCCAGCACCGAAAGCAACTGATTTAACAACGCCACATGCTGATGGGCAATAATCAGATATGCATGTTTTCCCATTTCATTCACGCCTTCCTATAATTACAATTAATGATGTGTGACTCGTGCCAGCAAGTCTCGCATCACACGATTCCCGGTTACTTTTAAGCCAACGAGGAAAACAAGGGTCAACATCACCGTTTGAATAACCAAGTCAACAAACAACGAACCGGTATTCACTGGAACAATCAGACCAACTATTAACGTCGCCAAGCCCGAAATCACCGTCGTCCATTCACCAACAACAACCTGCCTCAATGGTAATTCGTTTCGAACCAAAAAGATGCGTAAGAACAATACTGTTCCTTCCGTAAATACAATGACAAAAGTCGCCCCTAAAGAACCGAAATGCGGAATCAATAAAACGTTAAGCGTTACGGAGATAAAGGCCCCGGCATAGTACGGAATCGAATAAATTTTAAACAAGCCTCGAGACAACGTATATTGATTGGCAAAGACACCACCGTAGCTAACAAAGATGATAATCAATGAGCCCCAAAACATATTCCAACCCATCGTTGATCCCTTTGTTGCCCAAAACCAATGCGTAAACTTGTCTGCGTTGATCATAAACGCGACGCACAAGTATGTGGCCAGGACTAAGGTATAATCAAGGCTCGTTTTCAGTAACTTCACCACGCCTTGATGACCATCATCCCGGTCTGATAACATTTTTGCCATTTTCGGCATCAAAACGCTACTGACTGAACCGGCAACAGCAATTACTGCTCGAGCTAAGCTTTGCGGATAGGCATAATAATTTAATTGAATGACGTTGGACAAGCGCCCAACCAATTGTTGATCAAAGCTGATATACAGCTGAGTGGCAATCGTTGGTAAGGTAATGATCAAGGCCTGAACAAAATAATGTTTCACCCAACTATAATCACGCGCCTTAGGCATACGACCTAAGAGATGTGGCAAGTCGATCCAAAAGATGATATTCGCCAGATAGGTCACTGAGTTAATCAACAAGTAAATCCACAAGTCTTTGGGGCTGTGAATCAAAAGAAAGACCGAACTGACAATCAGCAGTTTGATCAGAGTATTTCGAAGAATAACCTTCTTAATATCACCTAAACCAACGAAACACCATGAGATATCGATAGTAAAACCTAAGAGATATGGGATTTCTAATAGGTAATAGAACTTGTAGTCCAAAAAGAAAATGACCGATAACGTATACAACGCAATCACGGTCATCCCCACAACCAATTGTACCGTCCACAATCGCCCAAAAGTTTGAGCACGATCCTCACGTTTGGCTTGAGCCATCGTCCGCACACCAAACTGATTCATCCCAAACAAGATGACAACAGACAGCAATGATGGAATGGAGTTGATCAACACATTGATCCCCATCGCTTCTTCGTGCATCACACGATATAGATAGGGTTGCGTCATAAATGGCAATATTAAGATGACGACTTGGTATAAGCCATTATACAAAATATCACTAGTAGTTTTCTTCATTTTATTCGACACACTCTCTTAATCTCAGGAATGACTTAATCGGGTCCGAATTGCTTGAACCGGGCGCAGCAACCGAGCACGCGCCAACAAGTAGGCAATTTGATAGCGCCGGCTGAGCGAGCTGAAATCCAACTGTGTAAACACAGACTGTAGCTTTTGATACATCTGCTTGGAAAAATCTTGTTGATAGGCTAATAAAGCATAATAAGCCGCAAAATCACCAAAATGTTCAGCGTAAGCCGCACTTCGATGTTGTGAGAAAAAACGCTGGCAATCTGCGAGGTTGGCAAACAAATCATTGGCGTGTTGCCCCGAAACGCGATTAGAAATGGACCCTTCACGATCGCGATACAAATACAACGGTTGATCACTTAACACCACTGTTCGGCTAAAATAAGCAATCTGATAAGTCGTGGCCATATCCTCATAATTTCGACCTTCCGGAAAGCTCACGGATTCGTCCAGATAGATGGCGCGTTTGGTGATAAACGACCAAGCGTAACTTTCTCGCTGCCTTGAAAAAATTGCCGCCAAGAAATCATTGCCTGACTGAGCTTTATTAGGAAGGTTTGGCAACAGAGTAGGCTCTGGGGTATCGACAAACCGTTGATACCCAAATACAACCGTATCCACTGGTTGCGTTTGAATCAGTGCAATCAACCTTTGAACTGCCGATTCAGCCAACATATCATCTGAATCAATGAACCAGACGTAATCCCCATGGGCAAATTTCAGTCCATAATTACGCGCACTACTTAAGCCGCCATTGGGCTTATGCACGATGTGCCAGTTGGCCTGAGGATGATCCTGCAAATACTGTTCAATCACCCGAACTGAATCATCTGTCGAACCATCGTCAACCAACACGACCTCACAGCCTTCTAGCGCTTGGGCTGCAATACTTGACAGGCAGTCCGCAATGTAAGTTGCCACATTATACACTGGAATAATCAGACTTAAGCGCGTTGAATTGTTCATGAGTTACTCCTTATTAATTTCGTCCCGCACTAATTGTCGTAAGGCCAGCCCATCTGACAGGCCACTGATCTTACGAGCAAATAACTTTCCTGACTGCTGCAGGGCCTGAAAATCTTTTGGCCCAAGCGACTTTGGAGAATTGCCTTGGCCCCAACGAATGTATCGCAGATTGCCGCTGGTCTGAGGTGCAAGTTTTGAGGCAAACTTTGAATTCAGCAAAAGCGTCTGGAGAAACACCTCGTCTGGTGCTCGACTGACACGACAAACTCGTGTGACTAGCGCCGAGTTTGAGACAACGTACTTTGCAAAATCATCAGTAATTGAAAACCATTGTGAACCTTTAGCAATGATCGGAAGTTCCTGAACGTGTTTCAACCGATTGACTCTCAGAAGGTGTTCGACGACCAGCAGGCCTTTTTGCATCAACCAGTAAAAGCCATGCCGTTTCCCTAGTCGCTCTTGAAGTGGATAATAATACCGCAATCGATTGCGAGTATTAACATCATTATTTCGTTCGATCTCAACAAATTCTAGATCCTTATCTGTAAAAAAGGCTTGGAATTTCTGATTCGATACCAATGGAAAATCACTTTCAGATAGCAGATGATAATAAGCATACAAAGTCTTCGCACTTGTAGCCTCACGTAACAGCTGCATTTCGGCAGCGACCATCGAATACGCTGCCCATCCAACGGCAACACGCGGCACCAATACAACGTGTGAATATTTCAAGGCCTTGGCGATGGTTGGCAACGCAACGGGACCCGACTTGGCATCCACATGCACATAAAAGTCATGCTGAGGATCATCGAGCATCTTCATCACATCGAGTGTTGCAGCGTCGATTTGCCGAACTAAAAAAAGGAAGGCTTGCTTACGCATCATCAACAGTCTCCCCTTTCATTTTTGCTACGACATGTTTAGCCAGCAATACTGCGCTTTCTCCGGATTCATGGTCCCCAATCAAATTTAAGAAAGCTTGACGTTTATGTGTATATTCATCTGGAGAAAATTGATTGATTGATGAAATCAAGGCTTCTGGCGTCTTCGTCACGGTAAATGGCAATTTATGAATAATATCGTAAACGCCACGTTCGCCATTCACATAGTCGTCGTAATCCTGAGCTAAGATAAATGTGGGGCGATCCGCATACAAACTATCAAACATCACCGATGAAAAATCAGTCACAACCAAATCAGCAGTCATAATCAAAGCTGATAAATCAGGGAAATTGGTCACGCCTACTGCCCCTGGATTAGTTTTCAACACTTCAGCTTCGTGCTCGCGTGCGTTAGGATGTAACCGAATCAATATCGTCCAGGTACCGCCTAATCGTTTGTGCAACTGCTTACGCAATGCTTCAGCGTGCAAGTCAAAATCTGCCACATCAAAATGATTACGAAACGTCGGACAATAAAAAAAGACTTTTTCTGTATCGGCTAGGCCTAACTTTCGTTTAGTTTCGTGAGCGATATCGGCTTGTTTTGCCCCAATAATGTTATCCAAGCTTGGGGTCCCGAAACGTAGAACTTGGCCCTTGAACCAAAAAGCATTTTCGTAGACCTGAGCAGTAAAGTCATTGCCTGCCAACATGTAATCCGTATTTTCACCATCACGCTTAGCTTCAGCCAAATACATCCGGTCTAATTTAGCGGCAGCATCCAGTTCGATTTTTTTAAGCGGTAAGACACCATGCCAAACTTGGTAATAAATTTGATCCACTTTTTTTCGAGGAAAATATTTTTTTCGGAAGTCATCAATCCAGACTTTTGCCGTTGCCAGTTCCCGATAAGATGCCAGCGAATTATATTTGACCACTCGCACACCTTCCGGTACTGGCTCACTAGGATCTAACGCCAACCACACGATATCAAGATCTGGTTCAATCGAATGTAATGCGGTTGCAATCCGTCCCGGATTGCCCGAATATGGTTTTCCTCGAAACGAGGTCACAACGACTTTATTGGCATCAATTCGAAACCAATCGCTAGGATAAATAGTATCTAACGTCTTTAAAACCAAAGACTTCAACTGTGAAACCAATGCACTCATTGTAAAAACCACCTAATTGGATAAAAAATATTAAAGTAATCACTACGAGTCATCACTTCAGAGCCCACGTACTGATAAACTTGCCAAACCACTGACCAAAGAAGCATACCCATCCATGCAGTTTGATTGACCATGACCAATAATCGATTATCTAGGTAATCCTCTTCACCGATGATGACAAATACCATACAGAAATCGGCAACCAAAGCAAATCGAACCCAGGTCGTACCTGGTGTAAAGGTCAAGAACAGCGTCGCTAAGAGCATCAATCCGGAAAACATCAACATTTGATTTTCATGTTGCTTCTCACGGGTATACGTTGCTTTAATGGCTGGCGCCATGAAGAGACATTGACTGAGAATAAAGACGCGTTCGATCAGCTTACCTAGTTTGCGACCAGTACTTGCATCCGCTTGTGCAAACCATTTTTGTACATCCGATCCATCGGCACCACCTTGCAAATAGAAAATTCCCTTATGCACCAAGGCCATAAATGAACTAGTTTGCGAAAAAATCGCAAGGACGATGATAATGACCAGAATCGCGATATTACGATAGCGTTTTTCCTGAGCGGTATCGACTCGTTTGAGCAAGACCAACAAGAAACGTGCCGCCAGTAATGCCACCACCGTTAAGTGCATGGTGCAGGCAAGCAGGTACAGTAACCATACCTTCAATCCTTTTTCACCGCGATAAAGGTCTGAATACGCGGCTAACATGAAGATCGCGACCCCGGTGATATAGCGAATATTGGTGATCACCGTTCCCCAAGGCATCAACATCACAAAAGCAATCAACAAAAAACTAGTAAATTGCCAAGTGAATTGACGTTTGACTGCCAAATCTTTAATGAGATATAACCCGATCCATGCCACAATAATCACAACCAAAAATGGTAATACCCCATTGATTGGCTGACGTGATACTGAGTAAAACATGGCATCTTGGCCAAGCAACATCTTGTCACTAGAACCAAGATGTGAAAAGTACTCGCTGAAACTATTAAAGTTACGAATCCAGTTGAGCTGACTGAAATAGCGGGTTAAATCCGTGTAGATTGACGGAACGTAGAAAAAGCCCAGCAGACCCATAATCAGCGCCATTGGTAGCGTCGAAAGGACTGGGCGCTTGCTAATAATCAGCCAGTGCGCCGCTGGAATGATCACGATCAACGGTGAGATGCAGATCAGCAACATTAACAAAAGTAGCATGGATATTCCCCTAACCTGATACGTTTACTTCAAATCACGCTTGATTTGAGTCGTTGAAATGCCCTCGGTCCGCGGTAAATAAATAACCTGGCAGTAATCCTTCAAGAAATCAAACTGACCCTTCCAATCATCACCCATCACAAAGATATCAATGTTGTATTTCTTCACATCAGAAATTTTCTGTTCCCAATCATTTTCTGGAATTACTTTATCCACATAACGAATCGCTTCTAAAATATATTTGCGGTGGGCATAACTATGATAAGCCTCTTTGTGTTTGATTGCGTTAAACTCATCAGTGGATAAGCCAACAATCAGCTCATCACCCAATGCTGCAGCTCGCTCCAACAAACGCACATGTCCCCAATGCAACAGATCAAACGTACCATATGTGATTACTCGTGTCATAATTGCCTCCAAATCAAACGTTTATGCAAATCGGCCGAACCCACAAATGATGTTCAGCCGATCTTTAGTTGTTACTTCTTAGTCCGCTTTTTGTTGCCTCGATTTTGGACATAATCAATCAACAGCGCGCCTTCAATCCCTACAACCAAGCCAACGGCACCACCAATCACAAGGGCCTTTTTGCCGCTCAAACCACCAGTGGTTTTACCCGTCAAACGCGCAGGAGTCACCACTGAGCTCTTCCAAGTCGGTAGCTGTTTATCAGCCACTCGAATGGTTTGTTTGGCAATTAAATTGACTAACTTTTTCACATCTTTAGTCGAGCCTTCATCTGCCTCGATTGTAATGACTTGCGAATTGCCATTCACTGTCACTTGAAGGCTATCGGAAAGTTCCGCATAGCTTGCTTTATCGGCTTTAGTTTTGATATCTCGATTATATGTTTTAACCGCTTTGCCAAGAACGTCATAAGTCTTGACGAGATCTTGCAACGTCCCATTGCTAACATCGTATCGCTTTTGAGCGGACACCATCACTTGGGCGGTCGCAGAATGTGAAACAGCGCCTTTGGGCCGCAATACGAAAGTTGCGCCAGCACCAATGACTGCTAACACAATGACAATCCAAATATGTTTTACAATGACCCGAAAGGCCACACCAAAATTAAATTTTGATTCTTTCATGAATTCAGTTCCCCTATTCTCCGCCATGCGGTATCCACTTATGCGTGAAGTTTTTTGGCATAAATCATGCCACGCAGTTTATTAGGCAACAGACTGATTACAATATGAATCAGTGCCACTTTGAGAAAATCTAATAAGTTCCCCAAGCCCGCGCGATAAATCCGATAACGGCCTCTTAGTCCAGGTAACAAGTACTGTGCACCACCACGCCGAGCATACATATCAGCGCCAGTGCGCGCATGCACTAAATCCTCTTGAATATTATAGGCCACATCACCTTGTTTGAGCATTCGTACCCACAGATAGTAATCTTCAAATCCAGTTAACGGACGATAATTTCCTGCAGCAAGGACAGCTGAGCGTTTGAACATAATTGCCATATGATTGAATGGATTCCGCTGTTTTGAAAATTGCCGAATCTCAGCATTATGTTCAGGCACGCGACGATGCCCTATAATATTAGTCACGCTTCCCGCAAATTCGACGATATTACTACTACAGATGCTCAACTGTGGATCCTTTTGAAAAGCCGCCGCCTGCTTCTGAAGCCGAGTGGGCTCAGCAATATCGTCAGTATCCATCCGTGCAATCAATTCATTGGCACAAGCCTGCACTCCAATAGCCAATGCCACCCCTAATCCTTGATTCGCTGCTTGGGGCAACACGTTCAACAATGACGATCGTGCTTGAACTTCATCTAGGACCGCTTGCAAATCCCTAGTGATTGGGCCATCAAGAATCACGACAATTTCCTGTGGTTGAAGTGTTTGTGCCAAGATGCTATCTAGACTAGCTTTGAGATTTGCGGGTTCTTCTTTCATGTACAGTGACATCAACACACTGATTGATTGTGCCATCAGCCCCTCCTACTGCAAATGGATGATATCGTTTTCTTCGACGATTTTCTCAAGTTTATCAAAACTTGGTTCTTCATCTTCATCCAAACCTTGCGACGATACTTTATCAAATAAAATCTTAATGGTTTGGAGCAAAATCTTGGCGTCCAGAAAAATGCTGTAGCATTTGATATACAACAAATCGAATTTCAACTTGCTGTGATAGTCAGATGCATATTTGCCATAGACCTGTGCATAACCGGTGATCCCAGCACGAACATTATGACGCAAATAATAGTGTGGCTCTTCAGCATTAAATTGGTCAACGAAAAATGGCCGCTCTGGACGTGGCCCAACAATCGACATATCACCACGAAGGACATTAAAAATTTGTGGTAATTCATCAAGACGCAATTTACGCAAATACTTCCCCACTGATGTAATCCGGGAATCATGTGCTTGAGCAAGCATGGGGCCGGATTTAGACTCAGCATCGGCAGTCATCGTCCGAAATTTGAGAATGTGAAATTCACGTTGATTCATTGTAATTCGAACTTGCTTATAAATAATGGGACCAGGTGAGGTTACCTTCACCAAGATTGCCGTCACCAGCATGAATGGTGAGGCGACCACAAGCATCAATAACGCCACGACAATATCAAATAACCGTTTGAAAAAGGCATTTTCAGGTGTGATTCGAAATCCGCGAATCCCCATCACAGATTCATCCTCAAAATTCATCAAGTTTGGATTCAACATCAATAAATTATCAAACGTGGATGTTAACATGATTTGCTTTTCATGCTTCAAAGCTAAATCAATGATTTGCCGGCGATCATCATCTGACAAACTCTTCGTGAGATAAAAAATATCAACGTCATTGATCACTTTATGCGCATTTTGAACGAAGTTGGCAGTGATGACATGGGTGACCTTGTGTTTATTATTCTTCGCCGAATTAAAATTCTGAACGATTGCAGGTAATTCCGTTTCATTCGCCAAGACAACGACTCTTTGATTGCTCGTGAATCTCAGGTAAACGAAGAAAACCATGACTCGCCAGATACACAATACGATGACGCTGACAATGAACGAATAGACCAGCACCATCCGTGGAAAGGCAAATAATCGGCCAATGAACGTAATCATGATCAAGGCCGCAATTGTAATAATCTGACCTAAAACCGTTGTAAAAATGATGTCGCTCACTCGACGATTATAAAACACGTACACCCCTAGCAAGAAGTTCACAACTAAGAACACAATGCTAATGTAAACGGCCGACTTCTCGTAGGTATAAAAGTTTCGGTCTGGAATGACATGTCCGAATTTTAGGTAAAACGCGATGAGCACGCTAATATTAAATAAGAACACGTCCCCTGCCATGGTCGCAAAGCGTCTCAGCCCACTCCAAGCAGCTTTCTCTTTCATACAACAACCCTCTCAAAGATCAATTAGTTAGCCGTTTATGGCTACTTAGACACATCGGTTAATTATAACATAATACAATGGCGGTCATCCGAATTATACCAGATAGGATGACCGCCGTCGGATACGTAATATAAGTTTAATCAATTTACAAGTCGAACATCGTTGGCTAGGCACCTAATGACTCAACTTCAACCAACCAAGACCGCGAACTCTCTGTAATTTCAAAATGAGTAAGGTCAAAAACCAACTGACAATCACCGTCACCAACCAAAACAGCACTGACTGAGAAATTCGTGTGATTTGTAAACCAGCCAATTGCAAAAGATACTTCACACATAAGACAAACGAACCATGAAAGCAGTATGCAATCGTGCTAAATGCTCGCATTTCACGCGCGTAAGGCACGCTGATATGAGTGGTCAACAACCAACCAAACAGTAAGACCGATACTGGAAGTAACATAAAGTAACAGTCGTTGTAATACACAAAGTGCAATCGATGCACGATGAATTCTTCCGCATACAACAACAACATGGCACCACCCGCCCAATAAATCGCATGAGGCTTCACAAACTTGTCCAAATCGCCGTCGGCAAACATCTTACCAATCACGATCCAAACCAATCCCACCATAAAACTCAATGATGGTGAAATCGAGATCGGCCATGAATGTAACCAATTTAACGCGCTTTGGCCAAGCGGCGACAAGCCATAGTTGGTTAAAATCACCGCGAATGCATTGACTAACCATGCCAGTACCAACAGCACTTTATTGTTCAGAAACCGACTTGCGAAATAAACGATCGGGATGCCGAGAATCACGCCCATGATGTACCACGATGCAAAAAAAGTGGAGCCAAATAAAAAGCCATCAAAGATCAAGCGCTTCAATCCTAATAAGATACCATTGGCAAAATAATGCATCGTTTCATAGGTAACGGGAAACGTCACAATGAACCAAAAAAAATACAACTGCAAATAACGCTTTTCACTGTGCTTCAATAAGCTCAATTGTTTCGACTTTTCTAAGACTCGGGCGCGCTTAAAGAAGAAATAACCACTAAATAGGAAAAAAATTGGCACAGCAAGACGTGTGATTGGAATGCCAATAAATCCAATATAGCGATTCTTTGTCCACAATACAGTATGGATTGAAATCACGGTTAACGCTAATAATGCCTTGACCAAATCAAATCCTGCATTATATGTACTTCGCTGCTTCAAGCGCTGACACGACCTTTCGAGTCAAATTTTTGTTTGTGAATTGTATCCGCAACTTGATGGTTGACCGGACTAAAGAATTTTCCGAGCATCATCACACCAATCGGCACAATGATAATAGCATATCTGGGATTAGCTTCCCAAAGCAAAATAAAAGCAAAGTAGCCGGAAATAAAAATTGAGCCCAGTAACACAACATCATCACGTCGATTGAAGAATTTGATTACCGCTAAGACAATGCCTAAGTATAACACCAACTGTGTTACTGTCATGACAAAATACACTGGCCGTCCCCACTTTTTTCCAGAAAATAATTTGATGCCGCGATTTGCATCCGCCATACCTCTAGCAAGACTAAAGCTTGTTTTTAAATCGCCGGACCCCCAAACAACCGAGACTTTGTTGTTGAGTGCGGCAATGAATTGACTCGGCGACATCCGAGTGACACGTTTGAGGTAACGATGTAACTGCTTTTTTTCAATCGCCTTTTTGGATAGACGTGCTTGATAGAATAATTTCCAAGAATAACTTTGATCTGCTGCAGAAAAGATGCCAACCTGCCAATCGCCTTTTGCATTCCGCCGGTCATCTGGGATTGGGGTATTGCTCATCCCCATCATGATGTAGTGAGTATTTGGTTGGCCATACCCTTGATCAGGATAGATGCCAACCTGATCAACGCCTGCTCGCCAAGCGAGATTGCCTACTAGCAACACGATAATCGGAATGAATGCGAACAATATGCGTTTTCTGGATTGCGTCATCAACAAAAACACCATCAACGCGATGATGACAATCAAACTCGTACCTTTACTCAGATAGGCAATCATCGCCGCCATGCTCATCAAAATCAGCCAGATGATTTGACTGCGAAGTCCCTGAGCATTGAGGTATCGCATCAAGGCATAGCAAGTAATCGTGATAAAAAGCAGTGCCAGCGTGTCCGTGTAGATCAACGGTGCCTGTAACGTAATTTGAATCATAGCCAGATAAAGTTGCATGGTAATAAATGCATACCCACTACTCATCCCCAGACCACGCAAAATCCCCATCGTCAGGGCCAACGTACCGATATGCATTAAGCAATACACGACTACTAGCGCAAAGAAATTGTGCCCGAAAACAATTTCAACGAGCTTATAACTCAACATCAAAAATAAATTCTGAGGGTTTGAATACATATACTGTGTTGCCCACGAGTTGTCACGCCAAGGATCAGCTTGCTTAAAGTGATGTAACCAATTTAAAACCACTTGAGCATCATCGACCGCATGAGTGTAATCAAGCCAACGCACGAATGAAACCAGCGCAATAAAATAAAGCACTAGTTCAATCGCAAAGAGGCAGTTAATCCAATTATCCGATAGCTTCACCGGCACATGCCAGCATTTAACGAGCACAATGATTGCAATTGCCACACCCATTGCCACCCAATCAAGGCCTGGAATTTCGAGCGGATATCTCGGTCGATATAACGAGGATAATGCCCCTAACCGCGGCGTAAACATAAAGGCATATAACATCCAACCCACACAGATAATTGCCAGAATCCCAAAGAACCGCTGTATTCCAAGTGAAAATCGTTGCATGTTAGTTCTCCCCTAATTTGATCACAATCGTACCGAAAGTGCCTCATAAACCTTACCAAATTCCCATTCAGACAGCAAACGTCTCCCAATTCATCACAATGATTAACTGCTAGTTTTCCACATCAAAAAAAGCGATGTATCAATTCGTGCTGATACACCGCTTCTTGAACCATTATAAATTATCCAAAGCACTCATCGCGTAATTCTTAATGCGAGTTTGCAAGGTGGTCACATAATGAGGATCTGTCGCCCACTCGGATAAATCTTGACAAGCGTTGATTGCATTGCTTGAGTTGCCACGCAATGCCTTGACATACAGCACACTGCCTGTCAGTTTCAATGCATAATCAGCCACCGAATCTTTGAGGGTCGCATACTTACGGAACGTGCTGTTACGCATCACGGTTTTACCGTTTTCTACTTCTGGTGAGGCGACGACATAGGTTGCGCCTTGCCAAGTCGAATCCGCTTTAATGCCAAATAAATTATTTGCTGCTGTGGCTAATTTGCTCGTTCCCCAACCGGTTTCCCCAGCCGCTTGGGCCAAGATGATCGACGGGTATACCCCGTATTGTTTACCAACTTTAATGGCGGCTTGAGCAACTGCCAAAGCAAAAGACCGCTGAGTCGCAGAAAGTGCCGTCAGATTCATTCCGAAATTATTCGTTGCGCTCTTAGCTAGTAAACGTTGATCTAACCATCCAGCGGTGCCGTTGGCTAAACAAACCTTGGCCCAATTCACGCCACTGACCGTTTGAAAATCAAGTACTGAAACCCGCTGATTAGCAAGACCACTTAAAGCAACAACCGCTGTACCACCAACTTGATTCAACAAATAGTCTCGACTGTTTCCTTGCTTCAACGCCGTTTGATAAAGTGCCGCAGAGTTATCTGAAAGTGATTGTTGGAGAATCAGCTTGGATTTATCGATCCAACCTTCAACGCCATTGGCAAAATGAACATAAACCCAATGAACTTTATTGGCAACTGCTTCTTTTTTAACTAAAAGCAACTGACCGTTGTAATTTCGAAGTGATCCGATGTTGCGAGCACCAACACAGCCATAAGGTGCGTTAGCAAAGACCGCGTCATTACTGTTGGTCGTGTTCACTTGGCCTTTGTATTGGTTTGTATTCACCACTTGATAGCCAGTATCCACTGTTAATAAACGTTTGTCGATCCAAACAATGGCTTTATTTGCCAAACGAATTTGAGCCCAGGTCGCAGATGGCGTCGTTCCCTCTTTCAAAATGGTTACTGGTTGATTCAGGTATGACTTGGCATACCCGTACAATTTGCTACCATTGATGCCGTAAGGATTGTTGCTAAACAAGCCATCGTTGTTCTTGGCAGTCGTAATTTTTGCGGACTTTTGAGTATTGCTCGTAATCGTCAGATTAGCAACAGAGCGCAAGCACCCAGCATCGATCCAATATTTATGGCCATTACTGAATTGAATTTGAGCCCATTCAACACCAGAAACCGTCCCCGTTTGAATTACAGTAACGCGTTGCCCTTGATATTTTTTGGCCATTGCAAAAAGCTTCGAATTCGCCGTATTGTATGGCCCATTTGCAAACAAACCATCGTTGGCACGAACCGTCGCAATAATGGCTTGGTGTGATTTCGTGCTGGTTATGGTCACATGTGGATATGCGCTGACCAGTTTCTTATCGACCCATATCGTCTGACCACTGGTAAGCTTTGCTTGTAACCAGTGCACACCATTAACCATGACTTCCTTGAGCACGTTAACTTGTTGATTGGCAAATCTTGAAACTGATGCATATTGCTTGGCACCATAAGTTGAATATGGTCCGTTTTGGAACAGCGCATCATTTCGTGCACCTTTTAGCAACTTGGCGGCATATTGAGTAGTATTCACAGCCGTTGCAGCTGGGTAATTCTTCAGGCACTTTGCACTGACCCAAACATTCGCACCATTCTTCAAGGTGATATAGGCCCACTTCTCGCTACCAACTGTTCCAGTCTTCTTCACCGTGACATCTTGGCCATGATACTTCTTGGCCATCGCATATAACTTACTGCCTTTAGTGCCATATGGTGCATTTTGGAACAAGCCATCATTGCGACCTTCGTGGCTCAAAATAGCATGATAATTCGCGCTCACTTGATGACTGATGCGTGGATAAATGTGTAAAGTTGCCTTATTCACCCAAACAGTTTGGCCATTGTGCAAGCGTACCTGAGCCCATGTCGTTGACCCACTGGTTGCTTCAGCAATCACAGAAACATCTTGGTTGCGATACTTGCTTGCCATAGCATACAGTGACGATCCGACAACATTGTATGGCTTTGACTTAAATAAACCATCGTTCTTGCTAATCTTACTCAATGAAGCATCGTACGCGACAGCATGCTGATTGGATAACGTATCATAAGCATGAACTGCCCGTTTATCGACCCAAACCAATGTATTGTTGGCCAACTTCATTTGAATCCAAGTCAAGTTACCGTCGCTTACAACCGCTTCCTTCACTGCTGTCAACATTTGCCCGTTAACCGCCTTAGCGTATTGATACCGTTTGGATCCTAACACGCCATATGGTGAATTGACGAACATCATATCGTTGCGTTTGGTCTGTTGAACTTTCACTGGGTAATTGACATTCTTTTGTGATTTGATACGAGCATATTTACTGATTCCACGCTTATCCATCCAGACATAAGCGCCTGATGGTAGCTTCACTTTTACCCAAGTTCCGCTTTGAGTCTGTGCTTCTGCAACTGCTTGCAAGCCTTGCCCATTATACGATTTGGCATAACCTGCCAGTGAAGCGCCGTGGACGTTGTACGGCGCATTCCTAAACATGCCATCGTTACGCTTAGCTTGATTGATCAAGGCAGTATAATCCACGCTAGTTTGCTTCAAAATGGTATCTTGGAAGTGTTGCGTTGCGGTATAGGCTTTGACAAGATCAAGAAATTGAGGGAGCGAATACCCCCACTTTTTCAGATAAGCATCAGGATCTGTATGATCAGTCCCGCCTAAATAATTCGTGACATCATGGTGAGTCCAAATCCCGCCAATGCCATAGTGCTGACCCGCAAGTGTCAGTGGCAAATTATACATATGACAAATATAAGCGGTATACCAAGCCGCATTGTTGATTGACTGAGCAAATTCAGTCGCGTTGCGAGCCGAAACCAACTCGAACTGAACAAATCGATGGTTGGCCATTGGACCAGCGCCCCAAGAACCATAATTCGTATTATGTATATTTAAAATCGTATTATGATCGATAAAAGTATGTACGAATGCATTCTTCCATCCACCATTAATTTTGTAATTTGCCTCACTACGCGCGCTATAATTTGTTGCATTATCCGTGTAATGGAACACAATCCCATTTGGGCGTCCATTAGCGGTCGAATAGTCAAACATTTCAAATTGATGTAATTCAGTCGTGATTGCCGGGGTATTATAACGACCCGCCGCAATTTTCCGATTGACGTTTGAAGAGACTTTCAGACTACTGGCTGGAATCGTTGCCGCATTTACCGCGACAGAGTTCGTCGTAATAGTTTGCGCCAGGACCGCGGTTGAAAATAATGTAACGGCACCTAGGACAAAACATGTCTTCTTAGTATTCATGACTTCCTCCTCAGTCAGACGTCGCCCACCACGACGTCAGCAAAAAAACTTAAGTTATTGTTAACCTGGATTATTCATAGAATTTCAAAAAAGCAGCGCAATCCCATGATTCACACG
>NZ_AZEU01000201.1 GCF_001435035.1 Lacticaseibacillus manihotivorans DSM 13343 = JCM 12514 | reverse complement strand
GGCGTTTCATCACCTTGTAAGAACGGCTGCGCCACCAAATGTTCCCGTATGAGATTCACCACTGGTTGGACGACCACTGATGCTTTGGTCATCCAGTTCGCATAAGTGGTTTCGGGAAGATCGACCCCCGCACGCTTAAATTCCTTGGCTTGTCGATAAAGTGGTAAGGACAAGCCGTACTTGTTGTATGCGATGGTGGCGACCATTGAGGCAGACCCCAAACTGTGGGCAATTAACGGCCGTGGCGCGTGACCTTGGAAGAATTGAGTATGATCCGTTTGTTTAGCGCAGGTCGCGCATTTTTTGACTTCTTCGTAGATCTGATGCCGATAGATCACTTGAGGAATGATGACGACTTCCTCACGAACAAAGCGTTTGCCCGCGACTTCAAGTACATGTCCTTGAGGACACTGCTCATCATCACACGGAATAACGGTCTCAATGATTGGAAGGGACTTGCTCAGTGCTTTTTT
>NZ_AZEU01000200.1 GCF_001435035.1 Lacticaseibacillus manihotivorans DSM 13343 = JCM 12514 | reverse complement strand
CCGTCAGAGCAAGGCCGCCTGAGGTTGAAAGTCCAGAAAAACGTCCGCACGCCCAAACCTGCATTTCAAAACCGCCCTTGACAGTTGGGCAAACAAAGACAGCTGATTAACATCCATAGGTTTCGCATGCTCAGATTTTTGGCCGAATACTTGTTTTCTAAACCACTCAAGCTGAGTTTCTAACTCGTCCACTTTTCGTCTTAACGCAAGCACTTCTTCGTGTTCATCAACTGTTGCTATTTCGCTCATGTCCTCACCACCTTATTGTTGATTTAGACTTTACCACTCCTTTGCTGATTTGAATACGACTTCTTTGGTGGATTTACTGAATGAATCGAAGATTCAATCGACCAACCAGTTAGAAGTCGAGTTAACTGTTGATGGGTCAGCGCCTTGGCGGCGTTTTGATCCATTGGCCACTGAAGACGACCGTTCTCATAGCGCTTGTACAACAACACAAATCCATCACCGTCCCAGTACAAAGCTTTAAATCGATCCTTCTTGCTACCACAAAATAGATATAGGTTCTGACAGTAGGGATCTAGATCATATTGTTCTTGAACAATTCCAGCCAAACCATCGATTCCTCGACGCAAGTCGGTACGACCGCAGACTAAATAGACCTGAGCGATTCGTTTAAGATCAAGAAACATTTAGAACACCGCCTTTAAAAGTGCATCAAGGATGTAGCTGTTGACGCGGTTATAGACGATAATGGTCTTCTCATTACCCAGTTTTATCTGTAGTGCTTTGGTCACCTCCGACTGCCGCGACTTGGGCTGATCCATTTGAAAATGAACAACATCAGGTTTTTCTTCCATACAAATACCTCACCAGTTTGAATTGATGAGGTAAGTGTAGCGCGCTAAATTGTTGCTGAAAATCCGTCATTTGGTTGGGTGCTTACCGAAAAGCTCATCATCGGTCAATTTATCGTCATTTTCCCAGATAATATCCACCAACGCATCGCCAAGCACATTCTCCCAGTCTTCCATTGCGTCCGTATGCGCGTAGAACATCGCCAATCGTTGTTCTAGTTCAACTGAAATCATGCAAATTCGCCTCCAATCCCATATCGCTCCCGCATCGATTTATCACCTTGAATAAGAAGCTTGTACGAATCATGAACGATTCGGTCAAGAATCGCATCGGCAATCTGTGGATTTCCCAGCTTGTTATGCCAGCCTTCCGGCGCAAACTGAGTACAAAAGATTGTCGAACCACGCTGACTTCGATACTCGATCAACTCAAGAATAGTCTGAGCTTGTTCATCGTTGATTGGCGTCAAAAGCCATTCATCGATGATCAAGAGCTCGATCTTCTTGTATCGTTCAATAATCTTATGAAAGTCACCGTTTGCCTCATGCTTTGCTACAATCAAATCATCAATCAGCTCGGGAAGACGTACATATTTTACCTTATGAAACTGATGGCAAGCCTCAATTCCTAAGGCGGTCGCCAGCCATGTTTTCCCGTTACCAGAAGCACCCATTAAGATAACGTTATGGTGCTCTTGAATATACGTGCCAGTCGCAAGGCGTTGAATCAAGTTCCGATCTAACTTACGATCCGGCAAGTAATTGATATCAGCTATGCAGGGCTCGTTCGTCCGAAAATTTGCACTTTTGATCAGTCGATTCAGCTTATTTGACTGAAGGCTTGCGTATGCCGCATCAACGAGTAATTTGAATCGATCATCAAAGCTCATTGAGCGATATTCTGTGTTGCTTTCCTGTGCTTCCAAGGCATTTGCCATAGAGGTAAGCTTCATCTGCCGTAACTTCCGTTGCGTCTCGTCATTTACCATTAGTCATTTCCTCCAAAGTATGCTGCGCCACGAGTAAAGCCGTAGTCAGGTTGGTTAGTCGTCTTTGGTGCTGGAATCTTTTGACTCTTCAAAACCCTTTCAACCACGGACACCGTCGGTGCGGTCGCAATTTTCATCACTGTCGTGCATGCGACCTCGATTTCAACGGCTGCGTATTTTCGACTTAAACCTTTGAATCGAAAGGCTGCACTTAGACCTTGTTTTTCACTTGCCGCCGATTTAAGAAGATACCGCATTACGGCAAGCGTATTGATACCCATCTCTTCCGCCCAAGCTAGTGCGTTCTCAGGCGTATGATCGACGAACAGTTTATGTTCTGCTGGTAAATGGTCGTGATTGGTTGAGAATTGCCCGAATTTTCCGGTTAGCCTTTTATGAGAGGCAATCCGATTTCCTTTGTAGAAAATTTCTACGATATCTTTCGTCACCTTGATATCCACTTTTGATGAGATATACTCATATGGAACAGAGTAAAACTGACTTTCCACGTTGATGTGGTAGTCTAATTGCACGGTGGCAGTCCGCCAACTAGCCATCGTATAAGCTTGAACAGGTAATGGTCGCAAGGCAAAGCTTTCTTCGTCATGAAACGCCGAAAGGCGACTACCTTGTTTATATTTCTTTGTGAACGGTCGTTCGTTGAACTCCTTGAGTTTGATGCGAACGGCCTTATTTAATTCCTCGATGTCAAAGAATGTTTCATTCCGTAGCGCTGCTATAATCCATGTTGATACTGTACCCACAACACCTTCGACAGTCGGCTTATCCTTTGGCTTCCGGACTCGTGCTGGCATCACAATTGTGCCGTAGTGCAAGGCTAGATCTCGATACATTTCATTCAAGATGATTTCGCTATGCTTGTGCGAAGTCACACCCGTTTTGAGATTGTCGGAAATCAGATATTGCGTCACACCACCAAAGAATTCATACGCATGAATGTGTCCAGTAAGCCATGCTTCCTGCTGTTCAGTCATAAACGCCTCACAGTAGCTGTACGCACTACATGGCAAAGAAGCGATGAACAGATATGCCTTGACGATTTCTCCAGTTTCGCGAACAGCGATATGTAAAGGTGAGCCAGCCCAATCGACCTCCATCACTTCACCCGGCTTACGCCGAATCCGCATAGTTGCCTTATATTTCTGCGCATAAGCACGATAATACTGGCAAAAGGTTCGATACGCATACGGGATCGTGCCATTTTTTCGGCACTCTTGTTCATATTCATAATGAACCAGTGATAAGGTGACGTTCGGCTTAGCCAATTCCTCGTGTATCTTGTCGAAGTCTGGCATCTGCCGACCTTTTGCTATCGGTTGCTTCTGAGGAAACAACAAACTTTCCAGCCAAATGTCATCCACATCATCAGTAAATGGTGGACTGATTTGATGTAGCTCAGCCTGCTTGATAACTTCAGAAATCTTAGGACGTGAGTTCCCAGTGATTGCCGCAATATCTCGCTGCACCAGCTCTTGAGCGCGGAGTTCAAGAATCTGACGGTAATGAATCGCCATTACAAAAACCTCCTGTGTATATGAATTGCATGCGCTTACACGAGTGCTACCCGTAGTATACAGGAGGTTTCTTTATTGTTGGTCACTTTCTTCGCCGACCTTGGACAATTTTTTCGCCGGCTGGTGTCAAAAACTTCGCATTACGGGCGTGCGGACGTTTTTCTGGACCAATACCAT
>NZ_AZEU01000199.1 GCF_001435035.1 Lacticaseibacillus manihotivorans DSM 13343 = JCM 12514 | reverse complement strand
TTTATTTTGTCTGAGTGCTAACGATAGTGGCTAACTTGATTGTAAAACGCGGGGTCAAAATGAAAATACAAAAATATTGATTTTCATGCACTTTGCCTGATGACTTTTGACCAAAACTGTCGTAAGATGCTCGAAGTTGAAGAAATCGGTTTCGCAAAGGAGGGGTAGTGTGCGCACGTTAACAAAAGGCAATCCATTGAAATTGGTGATTTTATTTACCATTCCACTTTTAATTGGGAATGTCTTTCAACAGCTATATAGTTTTATGGACGCGCTGATCGTCGGCCGGACCATCGGCAAAGACGCATTGGCGGCGGTTGGGGCCACCGGGAGTATCAACTTTTTGATCATTGGGTTTGCCCAAGGGACCACCGCCGGGTTATCGGTGCTCACTGCTCAAGCCTTTGGGGCCCGCGATGAACGCGGCGTCCGGAAAAGTTTTGGGTCGAGCATTTGGATCAGTATCGCCATCACCGCGATTTTAACCGCGATTTCTGTATCGATGACCCGACCGTTATTGGAATTGATGCAGACACCACCGGAAATCATCGATCAATCCGTCGCTTTCGTGCGGGTCATTTTCATCGGGGTATTTGCATCGATGGCGTTCAACTTGTTGAGTAACATGATGCGAGCCTTAGGCGACTCGCGCACGCCGTTGATCTTCTTGATCATCGCCACAGTGGTGAACATCGCCTTGGAATTGCTGTTTATTTTAGGCTTTCATTGGGGTGTGGCTGGCGCTGGTTGGGCAACGGTGATCGCGCAAACCTTCTCAGCGATTTTGTGTTGGTTGTTCATTAAAAAACGTATCCCGCTATTGGTCATTCGCAAGCAAGATCTCGCTTTTGATTGGCAAAGTATTTTAGAACACCTCAAAGTCGGGTTGCCGATGGGCTTTAGTATGTCGATCATTGCCATCGGTTCCGTCATTTTACAAGTCATGCTCAATACTTTAGGCACCGATGCGGTTGCAGCGTACACTGCAGCTGGGCGGATCGATCAGTTGGCGACGTTGCCGGCATCGTCGTTTGGCCTTGCGATGGCGACTTTTGCAGCGCAAAACCTTGGCGCTCGGGAATACGGCCGCATTCGCCGTGGGGTGCATCAAACCTTGGCGCTCAACGTCGGGGTTTCAGCTGTGCTTGGCGCGTTGATCATTATGTTTGGCAAGCCCTTGGTCAACTTGTTCTTAGGCCCGAACCAGCCTGCCGTCACCGCACTGGCGCAAACTTACTTCCATTACAATGCCAGCATGTATTGGTTGCTCGCGATTTTGTTCACCATGCGGAATTTGTTGCAAGGCTTGGGCAAAACCATGGTCGTAAATTGCAAGAACAAGTTAGCCAGTCGTTGAGGACAATCCCAGAACAGGCCG
>NZ_AZEU01000198.1 GCF_001435035.1 Lacticaseibacillus manihotivorans DSM 13343 = JCM 12514 | reverse complement strand
CTAGACCACTATCAAGGATTCGTTATCATCGTTGCACTTGACTTGAAAATTGAGGGCTTTTATTTTGTGGAATTACAAGCCTCAAAACAGTCCATTTCTATGTCTGGTCATCAGCTCATGGCTGAAATAATAAAAGGCCCCCTCCGAAGAGAGAACCTTCCAAAAGATAAATAGTATTCTTCAACACCATTTGACAAAGAACCGAAAATCTTCGGGATTTTCGTTCTTAGTCCGTTTATTTATGGGGTTCTGTAACAACCCCGAAGGAAACGGACGATGTCATTCAGCCTCGGTAGTTGTTTTACCAAGCAAGGCGGCTTGTGTGGCCACATTGATGATGTTCCATGGCCGATCGAAGCCTGGCTGGAAGAAGAAGTCTGCATATGCCAAGTCATCCAGCGTCATCTTACCTTGGACCGCCAAGCTGATGGCGTTGATGTTGGCAGTCACGTCGCGGGTGGACATGATCTGTGCGCCCAGCACCCGCTTGGTGGCCGGGTCATAGGTCAGCTTGAAGGCCACCTTTGCGTTGCCGGCCGCGTCCGGCACGAACTGAGGGCGAACCGTGTCCGTCACAAAAATCGACTGCGTCTTAACGCCGAATTGGTCGGCGGTCCCTTCCTTCAGGCCGGTGCTGGCGAAGTGATAGTCAAAGACCGACAGCGCTGAAGCGCCTGAGACAGCAGGCATGGTCATCGGTTGGCCGAGGATGTTCTTGGCGGCGGTTCGGCCTTGACGCCGGGCGACGGTGGCCAAGGCGATTCGGGCCATGCCATCTGTCGGCGCAAACGGCACCAGTGTCGCGTCGCCGACTGCGTAAACATCAGGCACTGACGTCTGCTGATGGGCATCGACGTCGATCAAGCCCCTCGTATCGAGGTCGACCACACCTTTGAGCCAGTTGGTCGCCGGTTTGATCCCCGCTGAGATGATCACCAAGTCAGCTGGGTAGGTGCCGGCGTCAGTTTCCACGCCGCTCACTTGGCCATCGGTGCCGGTGAACTGCTTGACGCCTTGCCCCATGGCCGGGTAGATGCCATGTTCGCGCATGGTTTGGGTCAGTGTATCCGTGAATTCTTCGTCTAGATACAGTTGCAGTGCCCGCGGCAGTACATCGATCAAGGTCACATGCTTGCCGGCCTTAGCAAAGACTTCAGCGGCCTCCACCCCGATGTACCCGGCGCCGATCACGGCCACATTCTGCACGGTTGGGTCCACGGTCTTAGCCTTCAGGCGGATTGCCCAGTCACGGCCCCGCATCGCGTAAACATTCGCCAGGTCAGCCCCCGGTACAGGTAGCGGTGCAGGCACGGCGCCGACCGACAGGACGAGCTTGTCATAGTGTTCGCTACGCGTGCTGTCGTCATCTAGGTTATGTACCGTGACTGTGTGCTCGCCCGGATCCAGCGCGGTGACCTCCTGACGGACGAAGACGGAGACACCTTGGGACCGCGCGTGCCCGGCCGTTTCGTAGCGCACATCATTCACATTCTTGACCACGCCTTCCAGATAAAGCTGCATGCCGCACGAGAGGAACGAAATGAAGTCGCCTTTTTCATACCACTGGATCTCAGTGTCTGGCGCTTCACTGATAATGCCGCGAACGGCTTCGTAACCACCATGAGAAGAACCAACGACGATGACTTTCATCAAAATACCGCCTTTCAAATTGCAGACTATTTAAGAGCAAACAACTCGTATACTGTGAATAGTATAACATGTTCTGCCTGCGAACGGTTACATTTTAAAAAATTATCCTCAATTTTCAAGTCAAGTGCAACGATGATAATGAATCCTTGATAGTGGTCTAG
>NZ_AZEU01000197.1 GCF_001435035.1 Lacticaseibacillus manihotivorans DSM 13343 = JCM 12514 | reverse complement strand
GTTCATCTCACGGTGTCGTGCCATGGGGTGGCTAACTTGTTCTTGCAATTTGCGTTGTTTATTTAATTGAAATGATCGCTCATAAACTAGACACCGAACGCAGTCAAACGTGATGATTTTGGGGTGTGATTGGACTGGCATTATATCGGCGATTCAATGTTGTTCACGTATAAGTCGAGTGATCACGGTTGAGAAGAACATGGACGCTTTTTACCTGAACCAAGATCACCCAACTAAAACCGAATTTGTCCTGACCACATGGAACATGTTACGCGAGCGTAACATGTTTTTTGATTGTTCACGTGTTTCTCAATGCTTAGAAAACGTATACAGAATTCTCGCGAGCGCATACAATGTAACATGTAATCATGATTAGTGTGTATCCCCCAGATACGCAACTTACTTGGGCCCAGATCAACTTTTTATCCTGCTAGCGTGTGGGCGCTGGCAGCCGCAATTAATATATTGGAGTGAATAATATGAATGACTACATTAACAACAAATTGTTGCCAAAAGTCATGAAGTTCACCAACAGTAAGATCATCGTCGCGTTGAAAGACGGGATGATCTACACCATTCCTTTCATCATTATTGGGTCGGTGTTCTTGATCTTATCCTCCTTGCCTGTCGAATCTTGGGCAGCTTGGATGAACAGTACCGGGTTGGTTCCTTATTTCAACCAGGCCACGAACTTCTCCTTTAACGTCATGTCATTGATCGCCGTTACTGGGATCGCGTATGAATGGGCACATAATGAGCACATCGCGCCGATGCCAGCCGGGATCACCGCTTTGATCAGTTTCTTGGTCGTTCTTCAACCAACGGCCCCGATCGTTGATGGCACTGGCAAAGTTTTAGTTAAAAATGTTTCTCACTTAACCGGCTTTATCGATACTTCTTGGTTAGCTGGTAAAGGGATGGTCGCCGCGATCATCATTGGTTTGATCACTGGCTGGATCTATTCCTGGTTTGTTACCCATAACATTACGATCAAGTTGCCTGAACAAGTGCCTGCTAACGTGGCCAACTCGTTTATCGCCTTGATCCCAGCAGCTGTGTTGGTCACCGGCTGGATGTTAGTTTACATGGCATTTGATCATTTTGCTCATACTTCCATGTTGCAATTCATCTACAACGTGATTCAAACACCACTGCAAGGGATCACTGATTCCTTCGGTGGGGCCTTGATCGTGCCACTTTTGATTTCGTTCCTGTGGTTCTTTGGGGTTCATGGTTCCTCAATCGTTTCTGGGATCATGACTGCCATCTTACTTTCCAACGGGACTGAAAACGCGAAATTGTTCCATGCTGGCAACTTGACGCAAGCTGCTGGTGGTCACATTTTCACCCAGGCTTTGCTTGATCAATTCGGGACTGTTACTGGTGCCGGGATCACCATTGGGATGGTTGTTTACATGCTGTGGTTTGCCAAGTCTGAACAAATGAAGTCCTTAGGGAAATTGGAAATCGTGCCTGCTTTGTTCAACATTAACGAACCAATTTTGTTCGGGGCACCAATTGTGTTGAACCCAATGATGCTTTTGCCATTTATGCTCACCCCAATGCTTTCCATGGGTCTGACTTATTTGGCCATCAAGATCGGCATTATTCCGCTGTTCAATGGTGTGTATGTGCCTTGGACTACCCCACCAATTATTTCTGGTTTCTTAGTTGGTGGCTGGCGTACTGCTTTGTGGCAAGCGTTGATGCTCGTCATGACCTTCTTCGTCTACTTGCCATTCGTTCGTCGCCAAGACAACATGTTATTCTCTCAAGAACAACAACGCTTGGCTGAAGAACAAGCAGAAGCTGCTAAGTAATTTGTAAAAACATTGAGGCGAAATACCACGCAGGAGGATTTCCCCCGCCTGCTGGGGATTTCGCCTTTATTGACACAAGGATTGGAGTTTAGTGATGTCACAATTGAGAAAAGACTTCTTATGGGGCGGCGCGGTCGCTGCCCACCAGCTAGAAGGTGGCTGGCAAGCAGGCGGCAAAGGCGTTAGTGTTGCCGATGTGATGACTGCCGGCGCGAACGGCGTGGAACGGCGGATCACCGATGGCGTCAAGCCTGGTGAAAATTACCCGAACCATGAAGGAATCGATTTTTATCATCAGTACAAAAGCGATGTCGATTTGTTTGCAGAACTCGGCCTCAATTGCTTCCGTACCTCCATTGCTTGGACGCGGATCTACCCTAATGGGGATGAGGCTGAACCAAATGAAGCCGGTTTAAAGTTCTATGATGATTTATTCGATGCCTTGTTAGCCAAAGGCATTCAGCCCGTGATCACCTTGTCTCACTTTGAAATGCCTTATCACCTGGTTAAAGAATACGGCGGTTGGCGCAATCGCAAAGTGATCCAATTCTTTGTCAACTTTGCCACCACGGTGTTCGAACGCTACAAAGACAAAGTGAAATATTGGATGACCTTTAACGAGATCAACAACCAAGCGGAATATTCTGGCTCATTTGCTTTGTTCACCAACTCTGGCGTTAAAGTTGCGCCTGGTGAAAATGCTGAAGCGGTCATGTATCAAGCCGCGCACTATGAATGTGTTGCCTCTGCTTTAGCCGTCCAAATCGGCCATCAAATCAACCCGGATTTTCAAATCGGGGCCATGATCGCTATGGTGCCTTTGTATCCTGCTAGCCCAGATCCACGCGATGTCTTTAAAGCAGAACGCGCGATGCAAGCCCGCTATTGGTTTGCTGAAGTGCAAGCAACTGGCTATTACCCAGCATGGTTGACGAAGTATCAAGAAAATGCTGGTTTTGATTTGGATATCACCTTGGAAGATCGCGACGTTTTGCAGTCGGGTAAAGTGGACTATATCGGATTTTCTTATTATATGTCAAACACTGTGCACGCTAAAAAGAACGAGCCAGATTCCTTCAAATATGAAGAATCCGTCGATCAAGTTAGAAACGAAACGGTACCGATTTCTGAATGGGGTTGGCAAATCGATCCGATGGGCTTACGCTATGCCATGAACTGGTTTACTGATTGTTTCCGTTTGCGATTGTTCATTGTTGAAAATGGTTTTGGCGCGGTGGACAAACTTGACGCCAATGGTCATATCCATGATGATTATCGCATCAGCTACTTGCGTGATCACATCGAACAAATGAAGCTTGCAGTCGCCGTTGATGGTGTTGATTTGATGGGCTACACGCCTTGGGGCTTTATCGATTTGGTCAGTGCCGGTACTGGGCAAATGTCCAAACGTTACGGGATGATCTATGTCGATAAAGATGATGACGGTAATGGGACCTTAGCGCGTTCGAAGAAAGATTCGTTCTACTGGTTCCAACATGTCATCGCGACCAACGGTGAAGACTTGTCAGATGTCACCCCAGATTATCGTTAAATGGTAAAAGCCCGCACTGCGGGCTTTTATTGTCAGAAGGGAAGCAATTATGCGTAATTACGTCAGTTTTGATATTGGCGGCACGACCATCAAATATGGGTTGTTAAGTGCAAAAGGAGAAATCTTGGCGCATGACGCTGTGCCTACGCCAAATGATCGCGATGAATTGTTAGGCGTTTTAACTAATGTGGTTAACACATACGCCGATCAACAACCACAAGCGATTGGTATCAGTGTGCCTGGTATCGTCCAACGCGATGGGTATATGATTACTGGTGGGGCGATCGATTGTTTATACGAATGTCCATTAGGTGAACTCGTCTCTAAGGCGACCGGTTTACCTGTCCATGTGGAAAATGATGCCAACGCTGCTACCATTGCAGAAGCCTGGCTTGGCGCAGCTCAAGGCGTCAAAGACTATCTGTTGTTGGCACTAGGCACAGGCATCGGTGGTGGCATCGTGATCAACGGGGAAGTCTTCCGCGGCGCTCACGGGATGGCAGGTGAAATCGGCTGGAATGTGACGCATGATATCGATTGGACCGATGATCTTGAAGCCAGTTCTTTGAATTTCCACGCGGCCGTAGTTTCAGGGTTAGTCCGTCGCTATAATGCCAGCTTGAAACAAGTTGACCATGATGCTGATGAAGTCGTTGATGCGCGGCAGATCATTGCTCTCGCGCATCAAAGCGATCCGATCGCAACGCCGATTTATCATGATTTCTTAGTGGATGTGGGAATCATGTGCTGTAATTTATTATCGACGTTAGATCCTGAGTTGATTTTGATCGGCGGCGGGATTTCTGCCAATAATCAATTCATCGAAGACTTGCAGGCCCAACTCGATGAACTGTTAGCCCGTCACACCAGTTTAAATCGCGTCAAACAGCTCGTGTTAGGCAAAGTTGTCGCCGCAGGTTTGCGAAACAATGCCGGGTTATTAGGTGCTGTGTACCCATTAGTGGAGGAATAATATGCTGAGTTATCACTTGTTGCGCAACGATTTGACGAAAGAACAACAGTATTTACAACGCTGGGCCAAGCGTGGTTATCAATTGACTAGTGTTCATGGTTCTTGGCATCATTTTGAAAAAATGGCCAAAACGCCAGCATCAACGCTACAAGTGGTAGGTGTTGATGCCGATCCTGAGGTTAGTACCGTGTTCACCCGCAAACTCGGTCGCCGTGTATTATATCGCGTAGGGACGCTGACCGGAGACGATGAACAAGCAGTTTCAGCTTATCATGCCTTCATGCTCGATCAAGGCACGCGTCAAGAATGGCGTGGCGGTATGGCGATCGGCTTAGGGGTGCTGATTTATGGCATCAGTCGCATTGCGTCATTTGGCAGGATCGCTTTGATGGTCTTGGCAGCACTGATCGTTGTTTATGGGGTATGGACGATGTTTGTCGGCTTGCATAATACTGTGGCCTCAGCGCATGCCGAAACTGCACAATAAGTCCCGCGTGAAATATTTTTAAAAAGGTCGATTTTCTAATCACCCATTACCAAAACCGGTAAGCTGCAATGCTTGCCGGTTTTTTGCGTGGTCGAAACAATGGCGTGGAACGGAGTCGTTGCTGAATCAGCAGGCGACCGGTTTCGTTAACGAGACCCCAATGACTAGACATATGTTATCTAATTATTCTCATGACTTTCTAACAAAATAAAAACGTACCGAGGGGCTAATCACGACTTATTTACATGGTGCAAAATAAAAACATAAACAATTTAATTATTAGAATTGCGCCCAATCGGTTTACCTCTTGAATTGTAACCGTTATCATGAAGCCATACCAAAAGATTATTCACAAGGAGGAATATAGATGGCAGATCAACAATACGTCCTCGCCATTGACGAGGGTACAACCAGTACGCGGGCGTTGATCATTGACCACGCTGGGACGATCGTGGCTGACGCGCAACGGGAATTTCCGCAATATTTTCCACAGCCTGGGTGGGTGGAACACAATGCCAACGAGATTTGGAATGCGGTTTTGTCTACAATTGCAACCGCCTTCATTAACAGCGGCATTCAGCCACGCCAAATTGCCGGGGTTGGCATCACCAATCAACGTGAAACCACGGTGGTGTGGGACAAGCAAACCGGATTACCGATTTATAACGCGGTGGTGTGGCAGTCGCGGCAAACCAGCCCGATTGCCGAGAAACTGAAGGCGGACGGCCACAGCGAGCTGATTCACGCGCACACTGGACTTTTGATCGACGCCTACTTTTCAGCCACTAAGATTCGCTGGATTCTCGATCAGGTACCAGGGGCGCAGGAACGTGCCGAAAATGGTGAGTTGATGTTCGGCACGATCGACACCTGGATCAGTTGGAAATTGTCTGGTGGGGCAATTCACGTGACGGATTACACCAATGCAAGCCGCACGATGCTGTTTAACATTCACACACTGCAGTGGGATGACGAAATTTTACGCATTTTGAACATTCCCAAGGCGATGTTGCCAGAGGTTCGCAGCAACTCAGAGGTATATGGGCAAACGGCGGCGTACCATTTTTACGGCAGTAGCGTCCCGATTTCTGGAATGGCCGGGGATCAGCAAAGCGCCTTGTTTGGCCAACTGGCGCTAGCGCCTGGGATGGTGAAAAACACGTATGGCACCGGCTCGTTTATCGTCATGAACACTGGGGAAACACCGACCATGTCGACGCACAACTTGTTGACCACCATCGGTTACGGGATCAACGGTAAGGTCACCTACGCTTTGGAAGGATCAGTGTTCGTGGCGGGTAGTGCGATTCAGTGGCTGCGCGACGCAATGGAGTTAGTGCAGTCAGCACCAGACTCAGAGCAGGCAGCCAAGGACTCGACTAGCCAAGATGAAGTGTATGTGGTGCCGGCGTTTACCGGGTTAGGGGCGCCATACTGGGAGTCTGATGCCCGCGGGGCGGTGTTTGGCCTCACGCGCGGTACCACACGCAACGACTTCATCAAGGCCACCTTGCAGTCATTGGCATACCAAAGCCGCGATGTCGTGGAAACGATGATTCAAGACACCAACATCCCCATTCCAGCTTTACGCGTCGACGGCGGCGCAGCGAAAAACGATTTTCTGATGCAATTTCAGGCGGATATCTTGGGCACGCCAGTTGAACGCGCAGCAAATCTAGAAACCACCGCAATGGGTGCAGCCTTTTTGGCAGGGCTGGCGGTAGGATTTTGGCGAGACACTGATGAGCTGAAGCAACTGACCGGCGTCGGTAAGCGCTTTGAACCGAATATGGAAGCAACTCGGCGCACCAAGTTATATACGGGCTGGCAACGGGCAATCGCGGCGACGATCGCGTTTGCGCCGACCACAGACTAAGCGAATAAGGATTCACAAAGGAGGAACTCATAATGGCATTATCAACAGCAACACGTCAACAGACTATCACGCAACTCAAGCAGATTCCAATGGACTTGCTCATCATCGGTGGCGGGATCACCGGTGCTGGGGTGGCGATCCAAGCCGCCGCTAGTGGCATTAAAACCGGCTTGATCGAGATGCAGGACTTTGCGGAAGGGACGTCCTCGCGCTCGACCAAACTGGTGCACGGCGGGATTCGTTACTTGAAAACGTTTGATGTCGGGGTGGTGAGCGACACGGTCAAAGAGCGCGCCGTGGTGCAAGGCATTGCGCCACACATTCCTCGGCCTTTCCCGATGCTGATGCCGATTTACGCTGAGCCAGAAGCAACCTACGACATGTTTTCCGTGAAAATCGCAATGGACTTATACGATCAGTTGGCCGGCGTTGATGGGACTCAGTACGCCAATTACACGATCGACAAAAAAGAAGTGCTTCAGCGCGAGCCTGGGCTTAAAAGTACCAACCTGCTTGGCGGCGGGGTGTACCTGGACTTCGTGAATAACGATGCGCGCTTGGTGATCGAAAACATCAAGGAAGCCGCAGAGTTAGGGGCCTTGGTAGCTAGCCGCGTGGCCGCAGTCGGCGTGTTGCATGACGACACGGGCCGAGCCATCGGTATCAAGGCCAAGGATACCTTGAGTGGAGAAGTTTTCGAAATTCACGCTAAAGTCGTGATCAACACCACAGGCCCTTGGGTGGACAAGTTGCGCGCAGTAGATGATAAACTCGATCACCAACCAATGTTGCGCCCAACCAAAGGCGTGCACCTTGTGATCGATGCTGCCAAGCTCAGCGTACCGCAGCCGACTTATTTTGATTCAGGGGTGCATGATGGTCGGATGATTTTCGTAGTACCACGTGAAGGCAAAACTTATTTTGGCACCACTGATACAGACTTCACCGGCGACTATGCGCACCCGACAGTCACCCAAGCCGATACGGATTATCTGTTGGCAGCTATCAACAACCGCTATCCGAAAGCCAACATCACCTTGGCTGATATCGAGGCCAGCTGGGTCGGACTGCGGCCACTGATTGCAGCCAACGGGAGCTCTGATTACAACGGCGGTGGTGCCAATGCCGGCAAGGTGTCAGATGCCAGCTTTGATCATTTGATTCAAACCGTCAACGATTATGAAGACCAACAGGCGACGCGTGCGGAAGTTGAGCAAGCCATCAGCAAGCTCAAAACGGCGCATGCGGAAGACACGCTGAAGCCGTCTCAAGTTTCTCGCGGCTCTAGTCTTGAAACCGAAGCAGATGGTATGGTGACGTTGTCCGGTGGGAAAATCACTGACTATCGCAAAATGGCGGCTGGTGCTTTGGCCTTGATCCGTCAGATTTTAGCTGAGCAGTTTGACCAAAACGTCAAAGACATTGACAGCAAAAAGCTGCAGGTGTCTGGGGGCCATTTTGACCCCACCAACGTTGAGGACACATTAAAGTTCTACACTCGCATTGCCCAGGACGCCGGCATTCCAGAAGCAGATGCAGCTGACTTGGCCAACCGCTTCGGCAGCAACACTGGCCGAGTCGTGACGTATGCTGGGGCCGGCGTAGTGCCTGGGTTGTCCTTGAAGGAAACCATTTCGCTGCGTTACTCAGTAAATGAGGAAATGACCCTGACGCCGGTGGACTATCTGTTGCGGCGCACCAATGCCGTTTTGTTCCATGCGGAGAGCTTGGCACAGTTGAAGCAGCCCGTGATTGACGAAATGGCCCAGCTGCTGGACTGGGATGCGGATACGAAGGCGGCCATGACGACTCAGCTGGATCAAACCATTGCCGAAAGCCAGCTGACGGCATTGAAAGGAACGGTGACCGCATGACGAACACCGTGATGACACAGGCGTTAGGTGAATTTATCGGCACACTGATTTTGGTAATTTTAGGTGACGGGGTCGTAGCTGGAGTGTCCTTGAACAAATCTAAGGCCCAAGGAGCTGGGTGGCTCGCCATCGCGCTGGGCTGGGGTCTAGCAGTGACACTTGGAGTTTACGCTTCAGCCTTCCTTGGCCCAGCGCACTTGAACCCGGCGGTGACGTTGGCCTTTGCAATCAGCGGTCACTTCCCATGGGCAGGCGTGGTGCCGTTCATCGTTGCTCAGATGTTAGGTGGCTTTGTTGGGGCGGTATTGGTTTGGCTGCAATATCTGCCGCACTGGCAGGCGACGTCAGATTCTGCCGCGATTCTTGGGACCTTTGCTACCGGCCCGGCGATTCGCAAACCACTGGCTAACTTCTTTTCTGAAGCGCTAGGGACATTGGTCTTGGTATTCATGCTGCTAGCTTTCACCAAGGGTCAGTGGACGGAAGGTTTGGCCCCGATTGGCGTAGGGGCTTTGATCACCGCGATCGGATTTTCGCTTGGTGGCACCACCGGTTATGCCATCAACCCGGCGCGTGACCTCGGGCCGCGGGTTGCGCATGCGGTGCTGCCGATTGCTGGCAAAGGGGATTCGGACTGGGGTTATGCCTGGGTTCCAGTACTGGGTCCGTTTGTTGGCGGGACGATCGGAGCGTTGCTGTTCAATCTGATTTAGTGTTACCGTTTCACGTGAAACGTCGGTCAGAATTCTTGATCGGCGTTTTTTCGTGGTTTAGGCCAAAAAGTTTCGATTTTTCCTTGCCTTGGTGTCGCTCCAAGGTTGTATGCTGAATTTATTGAAGGAGGTGTTTGCATGAATACGATCATTTTAGTTGGCGCTGTTGGTGTGATGATCACGCTACTGGGGTGGCTCATGCCAGCACCCGTCGTTGCAGTCAAACAAAAAGGAGTTCAACATGAAAACCGTCGTCTTTGAAAAACCGGGTCACGTCGCAGTCAAAGAATTTGAAAAACCTACCATTGAACAACCAAATGATGCGGTGATCAAAATCATCCGTGCTTGTGTTTGTGGCTCGGATTTGTGGTGGTTCCGCGGATTATCCAAGCGTGAAGCCGGTTCTGTCGTTGGTCATGAAGCCATCGGGATCGTTGAATCAGTCGGTTCTGCGGTGACTCATGTGGCGCCAGGGGACTTTGTGATTTTACCTTTTACCCATGGGTGTGGGCATTGTGCTGCTTGTCGCGCTGGCTTTGAAGGCAACTGCTTGAATGCCAAAGAACAAGGTAGCAGCGGTTTTCAAGGCGAATATGTGCGCTTTACTGAAGCCGACTGGTCATTAGTGAAAATTCCTGGTCAGCCAGAAGACTATACCGATGATCAACTCAATGATCTTTTAGCCTTGTCGGATGTGATGGCAACTGGTTATCATGCCGCTGCCAGCGCGGAAGTGAAGCCTGGCGATACTGTTGTGGTGATGGGCGATGGTGCCGTTGGCTTATGCGGTGTGATTGCCGCTAAGTTAATGGGCGCCAAGCGAATCATTGCGATGAGCCGGCACGCAGATCGTCAAGCCTTGGCCAAAGCGTTCGGTGCGACAGATATTATTGCTGAACGCGGGGATGAAGCCATCGCCAAAGTCGTTGAAATGACTGATGGCGGTGCTGACGCTGTATTGGAATGCGTCGGGACAGCCTTATCCGTTGATACTGCAATCAAATGTGCACGCCCAGGTGCTGTTGTCGGTCGTGTCGGTGTGCCACAAGAAGCCACTGATGCTAATGCGACGCCATTTTGGACCAACGTCGGCTTACGTGGTGGGATTGCCAGTGTCACTACTTATGACCGCAACGTGTTACTCGACGCGGTGTTGAAAGGTGAAATTCATCCCGGCCGCGTGTTCACCAAGCGCTTTAAGCTCGATGATGTCCAAAAAGCTTATGAAGCGATGGATCAACGTGAGGCGATTAAGTCATTATTGATCATCGCCTAATTGAAAATGGCAACCTTCTTGAAAACAGGAGGTTGCCATTTTTTAGTGGCTGGTGAATTTGATGCCGATGATCCCGATCAGTAAACAACCGACAAACACCCAAGTGATCGGACTGATGTGATCCCCGAAAAAAATCACCCCGACAATGATCGAGCCGACTGCACCGATCCCAGTCCAAATCGGATAAGCCAAGCTCATCGGCAAACGGCGTGTCGCTTCAGCTAAGCAGACAAAGCTGATGATCATGCCAATAATGGTGAGGATCGTGAAGTTGAGTTTGTGGAATCCATTGCTCATTTTCATGAAGGTGGCCCACACCACTTCAAAAATGCCTGCAATCGTTAAATAGAGCCATGCCATATTAATTTCCTCCTAAAAATAAAAAATGCACCACTTCCATATCCTATTTAGCCTAAAGGATATGGAGGTGGTGCCTGCCCGGCGGCAGAATTGTATTGACCTTGAAAGTAGCATAGCAAATTGGAGTGGTTGTGGCAAATGGCTAGTCCTGTAAAGCATCAACGGTTGCCAAAATCGTTTCGGTGACGCTATGTTGTGCTTGCCACCCTAAGCGTTGTTGGGCGTTTTGTGTGGAAGGATGGTGATTGATCGACAAGAACAGTTTTCCATTGCGCGCTTGGGCATTAAACGGCGCAGCTAAGCGAATTACCCAAGCCGGTAAAATATGGTGTGGTAATTTAGTTGCCAGTGCAGGGCGTTGATTGCGGATCAAGTCGGCGATTTGTGGTAAGGTGATCGCCCCATTTGTGGCTAAGAAGCGTTGGTCGGAAGCTGCTGGTGTAAATAAAGCTCGGACATGTGCATTGGCCACATCTGCGACATTTGAAATCACAAATTCAATGTCAGGGATGAATTTGCTTGAGCCATCAAGTAGTTGGTTGACCAAACCAAAACTCCCAGACACATGTTCATCCAATGGCTTGCCTAACATGGCACCGGCGGCAACGGTAGCGAAATCTAAGTGTTCTTCACGTGCAAAGGCCCAAGCGGCACGTTCTGCTAAAAGTTTGGAGCGTTCGTAATCTGATAACCCAGGTTCATTAGGATCGGTCCAGTCCGCTTCCGTCGTTGGTCGCGTCGAATGATTAGAAAACCCGACGGCGCCAAAGTTTGCAGTCATGATCACGCGTTTGACCCCAGCAACTTCTGCCGCTTTCAAAATACGCAAGGTGCCGTTTTTTGCGGTTTGATTCATTTCATCTGTGGTGGTTTCGCCGTTGACGAACACAGGCGCGGCCACGCTCATAACATGAGTAACACCTTGCATCGCTTGAGGCCAATCTGCGTCATTTAAAAGATCCGCTTGCACAAAGCTGAGGTGCTTGATTGAAACGCCTGTCGCTGCTAGTGTTTGGCGTACCGCGTCAGCTTTATTCAAATTGCGTAAAGTTGCGCGGACAGGGTGATCGTTTGCCAAAAGTTGTTGAATGATGTGTAAGGCTAAAAAGCCATTGCCACCTGTGACTAAAGTGAGTTCTGACATTGCATGTGTCCTCCGGTTCGGTTATTATCATGAGGATAAACCCTAAACCATACTTTAGGGCAAGGAGGAATTTTACATGGCGTATTCGATTCAAACCGTAGCTAAAAAAACGGGCTTGGCGATTTCCACGTTACGCTTTTACGATAAAGCCGGTTTATTGCCTTTTGTGGCGCGGGACAGCTCTGGTTATCGGGCGTTTACCGATGGTGATTTGGCCTTATTGCATACGATTGTATGCTTGAAAAATACGGGGATGAAAATCGCGGATATTCGACGGTATATCGAGTTGGTGATGGCAGGACCGACAACGGCTAAGGATCGCCAAGCATTATTAGCTGCTCATCGAGAAGTTGTGGTGGCCAAGCAACAAGAAATTGCGCGTAGTTTAGCAGAAATCGATTATAAGTTGCAGATGTATGCCTCGCCTGACGCGGAAGCAAAAGTGGCCCAAGAGTGGGCGCTGGCTTCTGCAGATAAAGAGAAAAACGGGTTACCAAATCCGTTCACTGCATAATAAACCTGGATTATTCACCTCGGTATTTGGGACATGAAATCGCATCTGGCCGGTC
>NZ_AZEU01000196.1 GCF_001435035.1 Lacticaseibacillus manihotivorans DSM 13343 = JCM 12514 | reverse complement strand
AGAGACAGATTTAACTTTATAATATTTCATCTGTCAACTTGACAGGGACTAGTGCATCCATTCGTTTTTTTAATTTATCAAAGTCAGCCATTACTGTCTCCCCTTTCGTTTTGACCAGTCATCCATTTGCCTAAAGCCCGCCTGACTTCACGAGGCGCAATCCTGTATTTGCCAACACTGAGCCTACTTTCCTCAATTCATCCTAACATTCAAAGTATAGCAATATTGCTATTAGCTCGCTTCACAAATTTTCTGCAGCGCACGCAATAACTAAATCACGCCTTCACATCATCCATCACTGAAAAATATCATCTCAATGCTGGGTTCGGTCTATGAGCAGGTTCTCCGACTGAAATCAAAAAAGCAGCCCTGAATTCAATCAGGACTGCTCATCAACACATTAGTTCTCAGCGCTTGGTAAATCGATAATGGTTTCGGCATGTACATAAGTTGGCACGCCTTGGGTTTCCGTATCGATCACAAACGAGCCGTTGGAGTAACGGTCCCCATCAGGACTGGCATTTGGATCCAGTGGCACTAACGTATCGTTATCGGTTAAGACAGTCAACGTGGTATTGTCATCGACCACATTCATGGCGACAATGCGATGTGGGGCTTTCTTGAGCTCCCGCAGCACCATCAAGCCACGACGCGCACGAGTGGCGACGCCCATTTCTTTGAGCTTCATTTTCTTAAAGGCCCCGCGCTGGGTCAAAATGCCAACTTCGGTACTTTCAGGATCATCGGCTAATATAAAGTTCACCACGAAGTCTTGATCTTTGAGGTCAATGCTCTTGACCCCAGTAGCGCGCGCACCAATCACTGAGACTTCGCTTAAGGCAAATTGCAAGCCATAAGCTTGGTTAGTCACGGCAAAGACGGTTTGCTTAGACTCAGGCTCAACAAAGTAAGCATTGGTGACGACGGCATCTTTGGCTTTGAGCTTCATCCCCACCATTGGGCGACTCTTGTAGTTACGTTGCGGTTGCATGTCCGCCAAGGCGGTTTGTTTGATGTAGCCGTCGCTTGAACCTAAGACAAAGTTACCTGCTTGGGTTAAGTCATCAAAACCAAAGGCTGCGATCACTTGTTCGTCTGCGTCGATGCCAACGGTTTGGGATAAATGCTCGCCGGCATCTTTCCAACGCGCGTCAGTGATTTCATGCACTGGGCGATAGATCACATTGCCGTGGTTGGTGATGATGTACAAGTGCTGCAAGGTGCCCATTTCCTGATCGAAAATTGGAAAGTCTTTTTCTTTCAGGCCGTTATCCGAGGCATCGACGGCTTGATAACTGCGCAAGGACGAGCGCTTCATGTAGCCGTCACGCGAAACTAGTACCATCACGCGTTCGTCAGCGACGGTGACTGTGGTATCGACTTCCAAGGCTTCGATTTCGTTTTGAATCGTGGACTTGCGGTCATCCCCGTAAGTCTTGGCGATGGCTGCGAGTTCAGTTTCGATTACCTGGTCGCGAGTCTTTGGGTCACCGAGAATCGCTTGATAGCCGGCGATGGCTTTGGCCAATTGTGCGGCTTCAGCTTCGAGTGCGGTGATATCCGTATTCGTCAAGCGATACAGTTGCAAGGAGACGATGGCTTCTGCTTGCGCCGTCGAAAAGTCGTATTCTGCGACTAAGTTCTTCTTAGCATCCGCTTTATCTTTCGACCCACGAATGGTTTTGATCACTTGATCTAAAATGGAGATCATTTTGATCAAGCCTTGGACAATGTGTTCGCGTGCTTGAGCCTTGGCCAAATCATATTGCGTCCGACGGGTGACGACTTGTTGACGGTGTTTGATATAAGCTTCAAGCATCGGCTTGAGGCCGAGCTGCTTAGGCTTCATGTCAGCGATGGCCACCATGTTGAAGTTATAGGTCACTTGCAAGTCCGTGTTTTTGAACAAGTAAGTTTGAATGCCTTCAGCGTTGGCGTCTTTTTTGAGTTCGATGACCACACTTAAGCCAAAACGATCGGATTCATCGCGCACTTCAGCGATGCCGTCGACTTTTTTGGCCACGCGAATTTCGTCAATTTTTTTGACGAGGTCAGCTTTATTAACTTCATATGGCAGTTCGGAGACAACGATTTGTTGCTTGCCACCGCGTAAGTCTTCCACATGCGTCCGCGAGCGCACGACGATTTTACCGCGACCAGTTTGATAGGCTTGCTTGATGCCGGCCAAGCCTTGAATGATCCCGCCGGTGGGAAAATCTGGTCCTTGGACAAAATTCATCAACGCGTCGAGATCGGCGTCAGGGTGCTTCAACAAATATAAAATCGCGTTGATCACTTCGCGCAAGTTATGCGGCGGAATGTCCGTCGCGTAACCACTGGAGATCCCAGTCGCACCGTTGACGAGTAAATTAGGGAACGCTGCTGGCAACACGGTAGGCTCTTGCGCCGTATCATCGAAGTTCAACACCATATCGACGGTATCTTTGTCGATATCTTTGAGCATTTCTGCGGAGATCTTAGACAACCGGGCTTCAGTATAACGCATCGCAGCCGGCGGATCGCCGTCCATAGACCCATTGTTCCCGTGCATTTCAATTAACGGGGCGCGCAGTTTCCAGTCTTGAGACAAGCGCACCATCGCTTCATAAATCGAGCTATCACCATGGGGATGGTAATTCCCCATGACGTTCCCGACGGATTTGGCGGATTTGCGGAAACCTTTGTCAAAGGTGTTGCCATCTTCGTTCATCGCAAACAAAATGCGACGTTGAACGGGTTTTAAGCCATCGCGCACATCAGGCAACGCGCGTTCTTGAATAATGTATTTGGAATAGCGACCGAAGCGCTCGCCCATGACTTCTTCCAAAGTCATTTCTTGGATTTGATTGGCCATTACTTACGCTTCCCCTTTCGCAATTGTTGTTTGATCTTGCTGGCACCAAATTGCATGTTGGCATGATCAACGGTTTTGGTTTCGAGGATCGAGCCGTCATCATCGAGATCAAATTCGACGTTTTGTTCGATCCATTCCCGCCGGGGCTCCACACGGTCACCCATCAAGGTGGTCACGCGGCGTTCAGCTAATGCGCCATCTTCCACACGCACGCGAATCAAGGTCCGGGTTTCTGGGTTCATCGTGGTTTCCCACAATTGATCGGCGTTCATTTCACCTAACCCTTTAAAGCGTGTCAGCGTATAGCCTTTGCCCATTTTCTTGGTTTCGGCTTCGAGTTCTTCGTCAGTCCATGCATAGGCGATTTGAATGTTGGCGCCTTTGCCTTTTTGCAGGCGGTACAACGGTGGCAAGGCGATATAAACCTTGCCGGCATCCATCAATGGGCGCATGTAGCGGTAGAAGAAGGTGAGCAAAAGAATTTGAATATGCGCGCCATCGGTATCCGCATCGGTCATAATGATGACTTTATCGTAGTTGGCGGCATCGATGTCAAACTCTGCACCAACGCCAGCACCGATGGTATAGATCATCGTGTTGATTTCTTGGTTTTTGGTGATGTCGGCGAGTTTGGCCTTTTGCGTGTTTAACACTTTCCCACGCAACGGCAAAATCGCTTGGAATTTACGATCACGGCCTTGTTTAGCCGAGCCGCCGGCAGAGTCCCCTTCGACTAAGTACAATTCGTTCTTCTTGGCGTTTTTAGATTGGGCAGGCGTCAGCTTACCAGAAAGCAAGCTGGTGTCTTTCTTCTTGCGCTTGCCATGGCGAGAATCGTCCCGTGCCCGGCGAGCAGCTTCACGGGCTTCTCGGGCTTTAACGGCTTTGCGGACTAATTCTTGCGCTGCGGTGCCTTGTTCCATTAAATAAAAGCTGAGCTGTTCGTAAACCACCGCATCCACGACGGAACGCGCTTGCGGGGTGCCGAGCTTGCCTTTGGTTTGGCCTTCAAATTGCAGAATTTCTTCTGGAATGCGCACGGCCAAAACACCAGCTAAACCTTCGCGGACATCTGAGCCTTCAAGATTCTTATCTTTGTCTTTGAGTAAGTTGACTTTGCGGGCGAAATCATTGAACGCCCGGGTCATCGCCGAACGCAAGCCGACTTCATGGGTCCCACCATCAGTGGTGCGCACGTTGTTGACAAACGAAATCAGGTTTTCGGAATAGCCGTCGTTATATTGCCCGGCAAAATCCACCACTACGCCGTCTTTTTCGCCTTCAAAGTTGAAGACGTCAGACAGTGTATCTTTGCCTTCATTTAAGTATTTAACAAATGAGACTAACCCATCCGGATAATGGTAGATCTCCACGCGATCGGTCCGTTCATCCGTCAACGAAATTTCGATGTTCTTCAACAAGAACGCGGATTCACGCAAACGCTCCGCCAAAGTGTCAAAGGAGTACACCATGGTGGTAAAAATGCTAGGATCTGGTTTAAAGGTAATGGTCGTGCCATTAGGTTCGTTGACCTTGCCTAATTTTTGCAAACCGCCATCTGGGTGGCCGCCGGCGATGAAGTGTTCTTCAAACGCATGCTTATCACGAACGACTCGGACCGTGAGGCTTTCTGACAAGGCGTTGACGACAGAAGAGCCGACCCCGTGTAAGCCGCCTGAGGTTTTATACGAGTTTTGATCAAATTTACCCCCAGCGTGCAACACCGTCAAAATGACTTCAATGGTGGGCTTGCCGCTGGCGTGCATCCCCGTGGGCATCCCGCGACCATGGTCTTGTACCGTGATCGAGTTGTCTTTGTGGATGGTGACTTTAATTTTATCGCCGTATCCCGCCAAGGCTTCATCGACGGCATTGTCAACGATTTCATAAACGAGGTGATGCAAGCCTCGGGCATCTGTGGAGCCGATGTACATCCCGGGACGCTTGCGCACGGCTTCGAGCCCATGCAGCACCTGGATCGATGAATCCGTGTAAGCTGAACTTTGCGTATCCATTCAATTCTTCCTCTCTTTACAACATGTTACTAATGTACACTTGTGAGCCAGGAAACTAAAGCGATTTCCCATAAATCCCGCGGCCTGTCCAACTTAGCTCACAGGAGCGGAGTTCGACAGGCCAATGGATCAAGACTTCGCAAGCCTAAACTATTTTACGCGTCGTTTTCGCAATCGTCAAAAAAATGCTACAATAGCAACACGACTATACGCGGTACCCCTTGGGTCTGCAACAAAGGAGGGGCAGTTTTTTGACAATCGCCCTATGTTTTATACTCGCATACTTAATTGGTTCCATCCCCAGTGGGGTTTGGGTGGGCCAAGCCTTCTTTCACCAAGATATTCGCCAATCTGGCTCGCATAATATCGGCACGACTAACGCTTATCGGGTGTTAGGCCCAGTCGGCGGCTCAATCGTGTTGGTGATGGACATTTTAAAAGGCACGCTTGGCGCTAGTTTGCCGATTTTCTTTGGCATTGAGCAGCACTGGTTGGTGTTGATCGTGGGCTTAGCGGCAGTGGCTGGCCATACCTTCTCGATTTTCATCCATTTTAAAGGCGGCAAAGCCGTGGCCACTTCAGCTGGGATCTGCTTAGCCTATGACTGGAAATTTTTCTTGGTCTGCTGTGCAATATTTATCAGCTTGGTGATTTTGACATCGATGGTGTCGATTGCGTCAACTGTCGGCATGGGCATCGTCACGTTTGTCAGTTTATTCTGGCATGACTGGTTATTGACCATTGTCGCTTGTGCCTTGTGGATGGTGTTCTTGATCCGCCACAAGCAAAACTTCGCTCGGATCAAAGCCGGTACAGAAAATATGGTGCCGTTTGGATTGGGATTGTATTTGAGAAATCATCGGAAAAAATAAATTGATGAGGTCAGGCTTGTGCCTGGCCTTTTTTCGTCCAAAAAAACACTGGCAGTTCTTCCCCCGAAGCTGCCAGTGCTGGTTTTGCAAACCGATTCAATTTTTAGCGATAAATCGAGCGGGCCATGCGTTGCAAGTATGGCGTTGTCCGCGGATCGCCTTGCTTAAAGCAAAAATGGTATCTTCTGGTGAGATCACCCCCCAAGCGGCGTCGCCAACATGTTGAATGTCCACGCCGCAGATCTTGTTACGAATGCCGATTTGTTCCATGAAGCTGGCACCGGAACCTTCTTGACTGGTGCCGATAGTGCTCATCACTAAAGCGCCGTTAGCATGCGCGAGCTTCACGATTTCTTTGAGCTCAGCTTCATCAAAGCCTGGCACAGTGCCGACTGCTGGTACCAAGATCACGTCTGCACCAGCATCTAAGAACGCTTGCGTTGCTTCAACAGATACCACTGGTTCATTGACGCCGGCACCATGCATTTTACCGGCGATGATCAAGCCGGAAAATACGGACTTGGCCACTTTGATGTTAGCGGCGATTTGGGCATTTGTGACCCCAGTGCCAGGATTGCCAGTCAAGCAGACAAAGTTAAAGCCTAATGCTTCGGCAGCTTTCAATGTCTCAACGCTTGCCGTCCGCCCAGGCGCAATGGTCAAGCGATCTTCAGCCATATCGGCATTGGCGTCGACAGGTTCCAAGTTGACGCCGATCGGACGACCGACCAACTTTTGCAAGCGATGGATGGATTCGCCATCGTGATGAACCTTTGCCGTAGCCAATGAGTCTTCGCCAGAATATAACCCCACGATCAGCGGATTCAACACGTCAAACATATTCAATAAAATCAGATCCGCGCCAAACGCTGCGGCATATTCGCTGGTGGTGATGCCATCCATCGGTTCATGCACCACCACGTTTTCTGACAAGATCACGCGACCTTCAGACGCTTTGATGCTTTGTTTGAGCTGGGCGCCATTCATTGCTAACATATCGCTGGTATCAGCGGAAATTAAACGTTTAACCATTGAATTTCATCCTTTCGATTTTAGGAGAAAGGCCATGGCGGCATGATACAATGGGTGTATCACGATCTGGGAGGAGTTTCACCATGCCTTTCAACACTTTCTATGTTAATGGGAACGCTTGCTTTGTGCAATCATTCTGCGGTTAAGAAAAAGGCTTAATACATGTTTAAAACAACTAATAGCAAAATTGGCTCATTATCACCCACTCAACAAAAACGCTGTGCCCAATTACTCCAAGTCCTCTATCGCAAAGGACCACAGTCGCGCGCCCAATTAGCCAAGCTGACTGGTATCACGCAGGCCACTGTCAGTCGTGATTCAGCCTTGCTACTTGAACTAGCCATCATTGAAGAAGCCGGCTTAGAATCCATGCCGACGCATCATCCTGGCCCGCGCCAAACGCAATTGACGATTGCCAGTGGCGGCGCAGTGTATTTAGGCGTGGAATTAACCGCAGATAGCTTTAGTTTTGCTTTGACTGATCGCTTAGGTCACGTCTTGGCGCAACAAGTCATCACCCACCCAACACCTTACGATCGCAAGTTTTTAGATCAAACGCATTTGATCCGTCGACTACAACGTTTTCTCAAAAAGAATACTGCCCATCATCCGATTGCTTGTGGTATCGCCTTGCCAGGCCACTACATTGAAACGACACAGCGCATCGCTTCCAGCAACGCGGCGTGGTCCTTTTTCGATTTACAACCGGTGATTGCCGCGCTGGGGATGCCAGTCTATTTTGAAAACAACGTCAACTGCGAAGCTTTGGCGGAAAGTTTGATCGGCAAAAATCATGACGGTGAGAATTTCGTATACGTCCATGTCGCTCGCGGGGTATTTTGCGCCACCATCCACAATGGCGAAATGTACGGCACGAAAAACTTTGCCGTGGGCGAAATCTCGCATACCATCGTCAATCCTGAAGGCGAATTGTGTGATTGCGGGCGTCACGGTTGTTTGCAAACTTATGCCAGTCATGAATCTTTGGTCAAAAAAGCCCGCGTGCTTTATCAACATTCCCCTGATTCCACTTTACGGCAATTGGTCAAAAAGCCGGAACAGATCAATATCGATACGGTAATCACTGCGTATCAACTCGGCGACCCTGGCATTATCAACTTATTGACTCGCGCCGTGCGTTCACTTTCAGCAGTGCTCAACAATGTGGCCTTGTTGATCGACGCCCGGCGCATGATCGTGCACGGCAAGCTGTTTGATCAGCCGGAATTATCCCATCTCCTGCAAAGTTATCTCGATCAAAACCAATTTCAATTCACCGCCGTTGCTGCCCAACTTGTCATGGTCAAACCATTTCAGCCTTTAGACGGGGCAATCGGTGGGGCAATGCTAGCGGTAGCTAACATGTTGAAACCGTAAAAAACAGCCTCCTCAATTTGAGGAGGCTGTACTTGTATCAAGCTTTAGAAAATCGCGATGGAATACCCATGATCGAACACTTCGCCAGGTTCGAGCTTGTTGATACCGAGCTTATGCGTGAAGTCGCCATCAGCGTCGATGGTGTCGGCAATCCCCCACCAAGGTTCGATGCAAACAAAGTTGCCTTCCGTTGGGTATGGACTCCAAACGCCCATGTAAGGGGCATCTGGCATGGTCACTTCCACACCATGGCGGGTTTTTTCGGAACGAATGGAGAAAATGGTTTCCCCTTTGAGTTCGTAAATGATCGCATCATTTTTGAACAATTCGTGGGAAAGTTGTTGGTTGACGTCAGTCGCAGCCAACGTGCGGTGCTCATAATCGATACCTTCGCCTGCGATCAATGGAATTTGCACGCGAGATTTACGCGGTTTGAATTCCAAATAGTAGTCTTCAAACTTGGTGTCTTCAGACAATGGCACCACAAAGCCAGGATGGCCGCCGATGCCGAAGTACAGCGGATCTTTTTCATCTGGGTTGTCGACGCGGTAAGTCACATCTAAGACATTGTTGGTCAAGGTGAAAGTCAAGCGCAAGTTGAACACGAAGGGGTACATTTTGCGGGTGGCTTCAGAGTCTTGCAACAAGAAGGTCACAAACGTAGGTGTCGCTTGTTCCACTTCAAACTCCATATCGCGGGCAAAGCCGTGTTGGGTCATATGGTAAGTTTCACCATCATATTGGTAAGTGTCATTTTTCAAAGCACCGACCATTGGGAACAATACTGGCGCGTGCCGCTTCCACACACTGGGATCTGCTTGCCAATTATATTCTTGGCCGGTGTGGTTGTTGATGATGCTGGTGATTTCGGCACCATGTTCATCAATGGTGACCGTCAAAAAATCGTTCTTCAATGTTTGTGCCATGTTGTGACTTCCTTTACCATATACCCCTGTGGGAAATTTAAATTATAAAATGAACCGCGTCATGTCTTTGTCAGCGGCAATATTGCCGATCTTGTCGTCGACGTACTTGGCGGTGATGGTGATATCGCCGAGGCCCATGTCCGGCCCTTCATATAATACATCTTCAAGCAGCTTTTCCAAAATCGTGGCCAAACGCCGCGCGCCGATATTGTCGGTGTCGCGGTTGACACGAATGGCGATTTGCGCGATGGATTCGATGGCTTCTTTGGTGAAGGTGACATGCACCCCATCGGCGCCGATCAAAGCCATGTACTGCTTAACTAACGCATTGTCCGGCTCTGTTAGAATACGCACGAAATCGTTTTCTGTCAAATCTTTGAGTTCGACCCGAATCGGGAAGCGCCCTTGCAATTCTGGAATCAAGTCAGAAGGCTTAGCCGTCGCAAAGGCACCTGACCCGATAAACAGCACGTGTTCCGTGGACAATGGCCCGTATTTGGTGTTCACGGTTGAGCCTTCAACGATCGGCAAAATGTCGCGTTGCACGCCGTCGCGGGAAACTTCTCCGCTGGTGCGCTTGTCGCCACTGGCAATTTTATCAATTTCGTCGATGAAAATGATCCCGTTGTTTTCCGCCGACTTGATCGCATCATGATAAATATCGGCATGGTTGACCAATTTGTCGGATTCTTCTTTGATGAAGACTTCGCGGGCTTCTTTGACGGTCATCGTGCGTTGGACTTTCTTTTGCGGCATCATGTTGCCAAGCATTTCGCCCATGTCGATGCCCATTTGCCCGTACATGTCGTTGCCGCCAGTCGGTTTCTTAGCATCAGCCACCGTGACTTGAAGTTCGCGATCTTCGAGCAAGCCTTTTTCCAGTTGTTCCGCAACGGTCAAACGTTGATTGCGGATATCGTCAGTGACTTCACCTTCATCGACCTTTTGTTGTGGCATTTCGCCATTTTGCATGTTTTGCAACATGCTCATCATGTCAGCCATCGGATTGCTATTGGATTTCTTTTCTTTTTTAATGGCGGGCACGAGTAATTTGACCAAGCGCTTGTCCGCTTCGCGAGTCGCACGGGCACGCACGCCTTCAAATTGCTTGGCTTCTTCCATTTGGACCGCCACATCAGCTAAATCGCGCACCATGGATTCCACGTCGCGGCCAACATAGCCAACTTCAGTGAACTTGGTGGCTTCCACTTTAACAAAAGGCGCGTTAACGACCTTAGCCAAACGCCGGGCAATTTCAGTTTTCCCGACGCCGGTAGGTCCGATCATGAGTAAATTCTTTGGCGTGATTTCGCGCTGCATGGTTTCTGACAACTGCATACGACGATAACGGTTATATAAGGCCACTGCGACGGCTTTTTTGGCATCATCTTGGCCGATGACGTAAGCGTCGAGTTGGGCAACGATTTCTTTTGGGGTTTTGACCATGTGAGGGACTCCTCTCAGATTTGTGAGGTGTGATTGATTTACTTTTCTGTCGTCGAGCTACGCTGAACAATGCAACCATGGATAGCTACGCACTGAGCTTCACGCCAAAACCAGGCGTAAACCTCAGCGCTAGGCTACCCAGATTGCTAAGCCCGTTCAGCTTCGCTCTGGGTTTAATCGAAGCTTTCAACGATAATGTTGTGGTTGGTGAAAATATCGATCGAACCAGCAATGTCGACGGCTTCTTTGGCGATTTGCTTGGCATCAAGATCAGTGTGGCGGATCATCGCCATCGCGGCGGCTTGCGCGTAGTTACCACCAGAACCGATGGCGACCACATCTTCGTCTGGTTCTAAGACTTCACCGTTACCAGAAACCATTAATAAGTCATGTTCATCCATGACGATCATCAAGGCTTCAAGTTTTTGTAAAGTTGGGTCTTTGCGCCAGTCTTGGGCTAATGCGACGGCGGCGCGACGTAAGTTGCCGGCGTGAACTTCAAGCTTCTTTTCAAACCAGTCTTGCAAGGTGAAAGCATCTGCGACCCCGCCAGCAAAGCCGATCACGACTTTACCGCCGAAAATGCGCCGGACTTTTTGGGCGTTACCTTTGGAAATCACTTTTTCGCCCATAGTGACTTGGCCGTCACCGGCGATGGCGGTACGACCGTCTTTTCTTACTGCTGCAATGGTTGTCATAAGATTACCTCCGAAAATTGTGAATGTGACTAGTATATGGTGACAAGCTGTCACAAACATCCGTCTCAAGTCTTAATTGTGTTTGGGAAAATACTTCATGTAGTCATTTTTTAAATGTTCTGTGGTCATATGGGTGTAGATCTGGGTCGTCGACAAGCTTGCGTGCCCCAATAATTCTTGGACAGATCGCAAATCCGCACCGTGATCCAGTAAGTGCGTGGCAAAAGAGTGTCGCAACATATGGGGATGAATACCAGAAGTCAAACTGGTTTTTTTGATCAGCTGATCAAGAATGTACTCAATGCCCCGTGATGTGATCGGCCGACCATGTTGATTGACGAATACCGCATCGTGTTGTTGATCGAGCTTTTCCATCAAGGTGATGCGCCCATCATCTAAGTACGTGTGTAAGGCTTGCTTACAGTACGAGCCAAATGGCACATAGCGATCTTTGTTGCCTTTGCCGTGTACCAGCAACAATTCCAAGTCGAAATCAATCTGCGACAACGTCAAGTTCGCACACTCGCTGACCCGAATGCCTGTGCCGTACAGCACTTCTAACAAAGCGCGGTTGCGTTGATCAAGCGGCGTATCCCCGTCAACTGTCGCGAATAAGCTTTGAATTTCTTCTTCATAGAAAAAATCGGGCAAATGGTGATGGCTTTTGCGCGTTTCCACCAGTTCAAAGGGATCACTTTTGGCTTGATCCATTCGAATCAAATAACGATAAAAACTGCGCAAGCTGCTCATTTTTCGGGCAACGCTGGCGCGCGATAGCTTGCGGTTGGACAATTCGGTGAGATAAGTGGACACATCCAAGTGATCGACATGGGCAAAGTCCTTAAAACCGCCATTGGCTTTGAGAAAATTGACGAAATCATCGATGTCTTCTTGGTAAGCCTTCTTGGTTTCAGCGGAGTAATGCCGCTCGACCAGCAAGTATTGCAAAAAATCATTGACGACCTGCATACGCTTTCCCCCTTGAAAATACCTTAACACATTTTCAGTGTCTAGACCAAAAAAATCCGACTGCACAACTTGCACCTCATGCCACGCCAATCGTGCCGTTGACCCTTTTACTTAAAAGATACCAAACATTTACAAATGTTTCTCACTATTAATACTTGCTTTTATCTTTTGAAGGCGTTATCATGATGACGATATCCATGAGGAGTGAGCGGCTTAGCGCAGGTCACCCGTACCACTTCGCGACGGGCGGAAGTGCCCGCTAAACTGTGAAGACAATCCCGTAGCGACTGGGCTTAACTGTCGAGCGCCGCTAGATCTTCAGTTCCAGAGTGCCGGCATAGAAGGGTCCCCGTTGTGGACTCAAACCAAGCAACCGCCGGGTGAACCACCCTCACGGTAACGTGGGAAGCCAGTCGACGTCTGTGCGCGAAAGGCAGTGCAAAGCCTATTAGCGACCAAAGTGGTTAAGGCCTAAGAAGCCAAGGCTCGCAGAAACGTACTTGAGTTGTAAGAAAACTGTATGAACGTAATCAAATCGGCGTTAAAGCCACAAGTCTGCGAAATGGGCAACTGTTTCGTGGATTTGTTGTGCTTGACCAAATAAAACCGCATGCGTTGTCTTGAAAGGCAATGGCATACGGTTTTATTTTGCAAGCGATCCAAAACGAGGTTCACCAATGCAGCCAGACCAACGATCCGGATCACATTACCAATGTTTGCGCCCTTTGGCCAAGTTTTCCCGATCTGGAGTCACCCCAACATCGAGAATATGTTGACTTAAACCAGTTTCTAAAACGGTATGTATTTGCTTGTGCTGCAAACTCACTTTGCACTTGTTATTTTTTGACTTACTCTTCCGCAATTTTTTTGTGGCAATTGATTTAACACGATGATCGCCATGGCCGATCGGGATTTCTTTTCGCCGAGAAAAATGCTCACGCCTTCAAAATCGTTTGATGTTTTTCAATCTGAAACGATACGCTTGTTTGTGACTGCAAAAGCATAAAAACCTTCGCGCTGCGACGTTATTCGTCACTTTCACCAAAGAAAACGACAGAGGGTGTCGTTTTAAGTGATTTCTACCCTTCAACCTTGTTGTCTTTCACAAGCCACCACATAATCACAAGTGAATCAGAACAAACTTTGGAGGCTCAAAATGAAACGATCATGGCTCATGTTAGTCGGGACTTTGGTATTACTCAGCGGATGTGGCGCCGGCACCAAACAAGCAGCGTCTAGCAGTTCGTCGACCAAATCCAGTCAAAAACAATCCTCATCAAAATCGACATCCAGCAAAACGGCATCAAGTCAATCATCCAGTGCCAGCAGTAGCAGTACTAAAACGTTAGCATGGAGCGCCACGCAAAATCAGCGCTTGCTCGACTTTATGACGACATTTGGCAGTCAAATGAATCAGGCTTACACTCAGTGGCAAACAAACGCAGCGCCACAATGGTTTGGCCTGGATCTCGCGCAATATTATGCTGATCATCCAGAAGTCACGTTGAATGGCGCCAAGCAAAGCGTCAACTGGATGCCAAACGCAGGCCAATTCAGTCGAGATGCTGCTAACATTGTCGCCGCCTATGTCGATACCCATGACACGATCTTATATTTATTTGCCATTATGCCTGACGGGACTGGACAAGCCTGGGTCGTCCAACAAGCGGGCATGCCAGCAACGGTCAAGAAAACCAGCAATCAACAGGTCAGCTCGGCGTTCACCACGATCGTTAACGGTCAAACGCCAAGCGATGCATCAGCAAGTTCGAATGCTACCAGCGTCAACACCAAAAATCTGACCCAGCCGCAAATTAAAACTTGGATCTTACATAACTTGCAAAAACAAGCGCCGGCTTATGCCAAATACACCGTCGATGCTTTTGACTGGACGTTTTCAACCGATCAGCTCGGTGAATCTAGTATCGAGGTTTCAGTCAACCACGCCTACACCAATGCCCATTACGGCACTAACGCCGATCCTAATTCGACTGAAGAAGTTGGGTTGTTCGTCATTAACTCAAAAGGTCAGTTAACCGTGGCCAACTTCGGGAGTTTCGGCTCGTCAGCGCAAGGGCCAAAAGATGGCAGTAACACCATCATCGCCACCAGTTATAACTAAACGCAAAAAATCCGCGGCCTCACACCTGAAAAAGATGTGGGACCGCGGATTTTTAAATGCTTCCCGCGTTTTACAATCAAGTTAGCCACTATCGTTAGCACTCAGACAAAATAAAA
>NZ_AZEU01000195.1 GCF_001435035.1 Lacticaseibacillus manihotivorans DSM 13343 = JCM 12514 | reverse complement strand
CGCGGTGTGGTCGACGCAATTCGAGATACGCCGGCTTATCAGTATTTCATCGGGCTTCCGGAATATCGTGCAGAGAAGCCTTTCGCCTATACAAGCTTGTGTACCTTCCGCAAGCGGATCGCAGACATCTCTGAACTGGTCAGAAACATTATCAACGATTGGCTTCGCGCCAAGATCGAAGCGGTGGTGCCATTCAAAGTTGACGTCATGATCACGGATGCCACAGCGATTCCGGTGAAGATCCGTTATCCCCAAGATACATCGCTGCTCAATCAAGCCCGCCAGAATCTTGAAGACATGGCCATTGACATGGCGCATCAACTGAATGTTCCTAACCCACGCATGTACAAGCGTGAGGCCAAACAAGTTTGGACGGCCTTTTCAAGGCATCCAAAGAGCCGAAAGCAATCTGTTCACAAGCAAGTCAAGGCCCAACTTCAATACGTCCGCCGTGATCTGCGCTACATCAACGAATTCATCGATGCAGGGGCGATCATAACCGCCAAACAAGCAATACGCTTGGGTGTCATCCGGATCTTGTTTAACCAACAGTGGTACATGTTTACACACAAGATTCACCATGTCGCAGACCGGATTGTTAGTCTCCAACAACCATACATTCGACCGATTCAGCGTGGTAAGGCGAAAGCTAAAGTTGAGTTCGGAGCTAAGATTGACGCTTCATTGAGTGAAGGTATCATTGATATTGAGCGCTTTGAATTCAGCGCCTTCAATGAAAGTAAGGACTTTGAAGCGACCTTGGATCATTACTTCGACTTGCATGGCCATTACCCAGATGA
>NZ_AZEU01000194.1 GCF_001435035.1 Lacticaseibacillus manihotivorans DSM 13343 = JCM 12514 | reverse complement strand
AAATACAATTGCCATTATGAGCACCATCTTTCTAGGGTTTTTTACGGATTTGCACCATCATTCTAATTTTCAATACACGACCTCAAGGCCAACAGACTACGAACAGATTATGTGATGGTGCAGTGAAGTTGCCATTTTTGTTTGCGACGTCTAGCGCCAAAAAAACCTACGACAGGTCAACTTCACTACCACTTTACGCCTAAACGAAAAGTGGTGAAGAAAGATTCCGTCGAATCAATCTTCACCACTAAGGTTAGTCTGTTTTGTT
>NZ_AZEU01000193.1 GCF_001435035.1 Lacticaseibacillus manihotivorans DSM 13343 = JCM 12514 | reverse complement strand
GTGTACGAAGCTATCAACGCTGTGTACGCGCGGCTTACGAGTAAGCTCCCTGGCGAAAGCCTTGAAGAACGCACGGCCGGTCTTAAGAAAGGCGTAGTGACCGGTTCTATCGCGTTTACGGTCGTGCATGGCTTGGGCAGTTTCCGCAAGATAGACTTGATGCGAGTGACGCTTCGAGTCGAGCTGAGTTACAGATCCACGCGTGATTTCCCGTGAGATTGTCGCTTTACTGCGATGAAGCTTCTGTGCAATCACGGTCGCGGTGTCACCAGCAGCCTGAAGGGCCTGAATTGTAGCACGGTCGCTAAAACTGAGTTGTTGGTAATGCTTGTGGGTGTTAGTCTGAGAGTGGGTCATGAAGATTCCTGCTTTCTTGTTTAGCTAGCACTAACAAGAATAGGTCTTCATGGCCTTTTTGGTCTAGTCGTCAGGGTGTTGCACTTGAATTGTAAACTGGGGCACATATTATGAATATGTTACGTAATCGATTGCTTACCGCTTTTCCTGAGGCGCATTTCACCTATGGCTACATCACAACGGTTCAGCGAAAAAAGTTGGGTTTGGCAAAAGCGCATTATCGCGATGCTGTAGCAATCAGTGGAATTCAACAAATTATTGAAGAGCCAAACTCAGTTGTGATGTTTGATCAGTTTCGGACGAAAAAACGATCATTGCATGAAGCAACGGCACTCAGGGGGCGAAAGCAAAAGAACGCTACTCAAAAACGAGTGAAAAAGAATACGAAGAAAGTAAAAGGTTGGTGCTTGAACGATTATGTTCGAATCAGTGATGGACGTTGCGGGTTCATCACCGGGTTTAGTGGTCTCTGGATGGCTCATATGTAAGCACCCAATAACAGACCGTCTTGAAAATCAATAGAGGCCCGTTCCCAGATT
>NZ_AZEU01000192.1 GCF_001435035.1 Lacticaseibacillus manihotivorans DSM 13343 = JCM 12514 | reverse complement strand
TCATTTGAATACATAATGACATCATACCCGAAGTCCAGGAATTTGTCCGCACGCCCCAATCCACAACGCGTTGAGCAAATCGTGACGTTGTTCTGCGCTTAAACCCGCCACGGGTTGATAATCCATCAACATGCTATCGGTTTGTTGATCCAAAAAGTCGCGGATCTCATCAACGCCAAAATGCCCTTGCACAAAAACGGCGTTGTACAACAATGGCTCAGACACCACGAAATCAGCGAAAGCCAAGCCTAAGTCCACTAAAGGATCAGAGGTATAGCGTTGCCCTAATTGGTTTTTTAAATCTTTACGCAACCGCATCATCACCGCTTTTTTCAACTCCCCCATTGAGTTGAATTCCAAGTAGATCGGTTGCGTGGAACAGTTCAAATGTCTGGCAATATTGCGAGCCGTAAAGACCTTGAAGCCAGATTCGATGACGATTTGATACGCCATGTCTAAAATTTGTGTATCGGTGATTGATTTCTTGCGCGCCATGCGGTTCCCCCACTTTCAAACAGTACCCCATTTTAGTTCTAATGTTATTTTACCAAAGCATCTGGAAAACGCAATCATTATTATTAAGAAAATACTAAACTCATCTAGCCGCCCTTTTCAAGTTATAAAAAATCCGAATCAGTTTTCACGTTCATTGGTGACGACCACGTGTTCTTGTTATTCCGGTGCGCATTTGGGGTTTATGTTATGATGAGGAAAATGGAAAAAAGTGAGGACACTCCCATGACATTACCCAATTTCACTGAAAGTTTAAAAAAATACGCCACCTTAGCCGTTGAAACCGGCGTCCAAGTCAAACCAGGCGATACTGTTTATTTGCAAATCAGTACTGAATTACGTGACTTTGCCGCCTTGATCGTTGAAGCCGCTTATCAACGTGGCGCCGCAGAAGTCCAACTGTGGTGGCAAGATGATGCCATCACCCGCCTCAACATGCAACATGAAGCAGAGGAGCGCTTATTCACCCAATCTCCAGATGTTGAAGCACGGTTCAACTACTGGTTAGATCGCAACGCCAAGCGCATCACCGTGACCAGCGGCGATCCGGATAACCTCGCCGGCATTGATGCCAAGCGCATCGCTGGTTTTCAAAATGGTTTCCAAAAAGCGTATGGCAACTTGATCAATGCGATTTCTAACAATCAAATTTCTTGGACTATTTTAGGCGCGGCTACCCCTGCTTGGGCGCATAAAGTTTTTCCTGATGTGGACGTCGATACTGCTGTCGATCAACTTTGGGCCGCCATTTTTAAAACGACGCGCATCGATCAACCAGACCCCGCTGCCGCTTGGAAGCAACACGATGAGATGCTATCAACGAAATCTGCGTGGTTGAACCAAATGCAATTTGATGCGCTCCATTATCAAGCACCAGGCACTGACTTAACGGTGGGTCTACCTCAAAATCATGTTTGGGAAGGCGCAGGGTCCTTCAATCCTCAAGGCGAAGAATTCATGGCGAATATGCCAACTGAAGAAGTCTTCACGGCACCGGATAACCGTCGCATCGACGGCACCGTTGCCTCCACCAAACCGCTTTCCTATGCTGGCACGATTTTAGAAGGCATGCATTTCACCTTTAAAGATGGTCAAGTGATCAAAGCCCATGCTGAACAAGGCGATGAAACGTTGCAACACCTTCTGGCGATCCCTGGAGCGCGTTCACTTGGCGAAGTGTCGTTAGTCCCAGATCCTAGCCCGATCAGCCAGTCTGGGATCATCTTCTACAACACCTTGTTTGACGAGAATGCCTCCGATCATATGGCGTTAGGCACTGCCTATCCTTTCTCCATTGAAGGTGGCATTGACATGAGTGTCGATGAACTTAAAGCGCACGGTTTAAACGTTGCCGATACTCATGTGGACTTTATGATGGGATCCGCTGAAATGAATATCGATGGCATTACAAAAGATGGTAAACAGATTCCCATTTTCCGTAATGGCGATTGGGCATAACATGCCAAACACCACCAGTCAAAAGCCAATACTTGGCCTTGACTGGTGGTGTTTTTTACACGCTGGCACAATTATTTTTGTGATGACGAGGGTGATTCATCTAAGTGTTTGCACATTTTAACGCAATGTTTCATCTTGCAATCGCTTGCAGCTCTTGATATAGTTGGGCCAAGTTAAATCGGTCCGGTTTCCAAATGCGCGCACAGAATGTTTTCCGGAACGAGGCAACGGGGTCTTGCGGCGTCGGTCGACCTGCAGGCTTGTGCCAACTACGCATCGATGCAGACCGGATCGCACACCGCGATCGGCACAGTTAACTTTACCCGAATGCTTTCAATGTACAACCAGCCTGGGTAGGCGGTTTCCCCGCTAGCACGCCCGGGTACATAACCCAAATTCTGCCGTCATTGACGGCTATTTTTCGTGGTGACAACAAAAAGTGGCTGGCCTTTTTGCAAGGCCAACCACTTTTAATGACATTATTCAGCACGCAATGCGATTGCAGCATCCTTCTTGGCTGCCATCCGGGCTGGTACGTGCCCACCCAGAATGGTCAAAATCGTTGAAATCAACACTAAGACGATCGCATGAACTGGATTGAGCACTGCCACACCAGATAACCCAGTGACGCCGGCTAACACCGAGTTGATCGGGAAGGTCAAGGCCCAAGCCACGATCACCCCAAAGATCCCAGCGCCAAAGCCTAAAATAAAGGTTTCAGCATCGAACACGCGAGTAATATCTTTCTTGCGCGCCCCTAAGGCTTTCAAAACGCCAATTTCTTTGGTGCGTTCCAAAACAGACGTATAGGTGATAATCGCGATCATGATCATGGACGTGACTAACGAAATTCCAGCAAAGGCTACTAAGACGTAAGTGATGGCATCCATCAAACCACCAGTCATATCAGAAACCGTCCCTGCTAAATCCGTGTATACCACTTGATCTGCTTTCGACTTGCCTTTGTTGTATTTATCCAAGTAATTTAAGACTTTATCTTTTACCCGCGTTTTACAATCAAGTTAGCCACTATCGTTAGCACTCAGACAAAATA
>NZ_AZEU01000191.1 GCF_001435035.1 Lacticaseibacillus manihotivorans DSM 13343 = JCM 12514 | reverse complement strand
TTCAGACCGGCCAGATGCGATTTCATGTCCCAAATACCGAGGTGAATAATCCAGGCGAAGAAAGTAAAAGGTTGGTGCTTGAACGATTATGTTCGAATCAGTGATGGACGTTGCGGGTTCATCACCGGGTTTAGTGGTCTCTGGATGGCTCATATTAGGGATCGTCAGGGTGGTTTGGTTAAAAAGCTCGTGAGTCTGACTAAGCTTGCCTTTCTTCATCACACAGGAACTTGGAGGTGTACAACTTTACCAACAGATGTCTATGACATGCAATAAAGGTCGGGAGACAGAAAAAGTACGCCTCGTATTGAGACGTACTTTACTGTCGTGAAATGGTTTACTTTACTGCTCCGTTACTCATCCCAGCAATAATGTTCTTCTGGAAGATGACATAGACAATCGTGATGGTAATGATCCCAACGACGTACGATGCGAAACTGGGTCCGTAATCGTTGAAAAATTGGCCTTGATAGTTATATTGAAAAAGCGGCAACGTCCACATCTTAGAGTCCTTGTTCAAAATCAACAACGGCAGCATGAAGTCGTTCCAGAACCACAACGCGTTCATAATCAGCGTTGTCGCGTGCATCGGTTTCAGCATCGGGAAGACGATCTTGAAATAGGTCGTGATCTTGCTGGCACCGTCAATTTCGGCGGCTTCATCCAGACTCTCGGGCACGCCCATCTTAATGAACCCCACGTAGAGGAACAATGTCTGCGGTACCGCGTAAGTTAGGTACAGCAGCATTAACCCCCACATGTTGGCCAAGCCCAGCTTGCTCATCATGACGGTAATGGGAATCATGATGACTTGGAAGGGCACGAAGATCCCGAGAATCAGGAAGCTGTACATCAGGCTGAACGCTCGTTTCTTCGAAATGTTCCGGGCAATGGAGTAGGCAGCCATGGGCACGAAGAACATGACCAGCAGAACGGAGATGACGGTGATCACCGTGGAGTTCCAGAAGTAACCGCCAATGCCGTCGGCCAACAGCCGCCGGTAGTTATCCAGTGTACCGGGATTGGGGAAGGAGAAGAAATTCCCCATGATGTCCTTCGTGGTCTTGAAGGAACTGAAGACGGTGACCAGCAGCGGGATCAGAATGAGGATGCCGCCGACGGTTAACAGGATATATTTGCCAATGTTGCGTGTTTTCTTTTCTGTTTGCATGACGATCCTCCTAATCGATCTGGAACTTCTGGGATACCTTGATCTGAATTAGCGAAATGATGGCGATCAAGATGAACAGCACCAGGGCAATGGCGTTGGCGTAGCCGTACTGGTTGTTCTTAAAGGCGTAGTTGTAAACCAGCAGGCCCAAGGACGTGGTGGCGTCGCTGGGACCGCCGGACGTCAAGGCGAAAATCTGATCGAAGGCCGTCAGCCCGCCTTTTAGCGCCATGATGAAGACGATGGAGATACTCGGCAGCAGGTAGGGCAGTTCGATCTTCCAGAATATCGTAGTGTCGTTGGCCCCGTCAATACGGGCGGCTTCCTTGATTTCTTCGGGAATGCTCTGCAACCCGGCTAAGAAAATAACGATGGGCATGGCCACCCCTTGCCAGATCATGACGAAGACCACGGCCACGATGGCGCCGCCAGCGGTGCCCAGCAAACTGGTTTCCAGCGCTTTGATACCAAAGAACGAGCCGATTGCCGGCAAGCCGTAGTTGAAAATCTGCTTGAAAATCAAGGAGACAGTCAGCCCGGACAGGACGGCCGGGAAGAAGAACCAGGCCCGGAAGAACGTTTGGCCGTGGAACTTGGCGTTTAGGACCCGGGCAAACAGAATGCCCAAACCGATTTCGCCAATGATCATGGCCAGCGTCAAGATGATGGTGAAACCAATGGCCTTCATGAACTTCGGGTCGGTGGCGAGGATCTTGTAGTTATTGAAACCGACTAGGTGGAAGTTATACGTCAGCCCGGTCCAGTCGGTAAAACTGTAGAACGCCCCCTGAATCAGCGGCACATAGAAGAAAATGAGCTGCAATAGGACGGGAACGATCAGAAACAACCAACCCCAATATTTACTGATAAATTTCTGTAAACGCATGTTGTTTTCCCCCTCCTTAATTGCTGGCCTTCATCGGATTGAAGAAGGCGTTCAACGCGTGCACCAAATCCGACTTGCTGCCGTTCAACAGGTAGTTGGTGGTCAGTGTGAAGAAATCATTCTCACTGGTCCAATCCTGGGCCATCCAAACGAATTGATGCTTGGTAAAGGCGTATTTGGTGATGCCGCCCAGCGGCGAATTGATGCCCGCCTGCTTGACACCGATGACAGAACATGGCGACCCATCAACATCATAATATTTCTGCATCGCTTGGGGCGTAGTCATGTAGGCCACGAACTTTTCAGCCGCGGCTTTGTGTTTGGAACTGGATGAAATGGACAGGGCCAAGTCGCCGGAACCCACGGTGAGGCTTTCACCCTTTTCTTTACCCGGGAAGGCAAAGGTGCCGACCTTAAACTTGGGTTTCTGCTGCTGAATAACCGGATAGGCCCAGGAGCCGTTGGGCATGATCAGGGCATCGCCCTTGGTGAAGGCCACGACGGCGTCGTTGTAGCTGGCCCCGCGCCAGTTATTCTGAGCGGCGTTGTTCTTGTGCAGCAGATCAAGCCGGTTGAAATCCTGCTGCATGACCGGGTTGCTGGCTTTGATGCCGTTGACCGGACTGAACCGCAGAACTTGATTGGCTTTCTTCGCACTGCCGGCAACGGTGGCCAGGGCCAACTGATGATAACCGTTCAGTGTCCAGCCTTCAGTCCCGGCGAGAGCAAAGGGCGTCTTACCTTGCTCACGAATCTGTTTAACGAGGGCTTCGAATTCAGCCCAAGTTTCTGGGACTTTCAGCCCCATTTTGGCAAAGGCGGTTTTGTTGTAAAAGAACCCGTACACGTTGGCAGTCAGCGGTGCGTTATAGACCTTGCCGTTAATGGCGAATTGCTGGGCGTAATTGTTTTTGATGTTCTTTAAGTAAGGGGCCTTCGTCAGATCTTCGAAATAGCCGGCTTTCGCCCATTCCCGGTAATCGATGTTTTGCGGATAGATGTTAATGACATCGGGCACATCACCAGCAAGCACCCGGGTCTTCAATACATCGCCCGGGTTAGGGACGTTCGTAACTTTGACCTTGATCTTCGGATTCTTCTTCTCGAAGTCCGTCACAATTTGCTGCAAGGTCGTGGACATTTCCTTCTTCTGGTTGAAGAACTCGATGGTGGTTGTCCCGTTACTGCTGTTCTGGTTGCTGCCGCAAGCGCTAAGCAGCAAGGTGGTACTGGCGGCTAACAGGCTGATGCCGAGGATCTTTGTCAACCAATGCTTCATAATCTCCCACTCCTCTTAATTGATCGCTTTGAAATGATACTGGTGTGTCGTGAAGTCCTGCCGCTGCAAGGGCTGATATAACCCCATGTGCATCAGCTCGTCGCCGCCATAAACGGTGTGGGTGGCAGTGTCTTCATACTGCTTTACCGGATCCAGTCCGGCCATTTTCACGATATGGAACGCCGGCTGGCCGTCGTTCAGCAGTTGGAACGTAAACAGCAGCGCTTCGTTCTGGTCGGCAGAAACAAACATCCAGGCATAATCATTGCCGCTTTCCAGCCGGAGAAAATGGCCGAATTGGATCAGCGGGCGGATCTGCTTGTACACGGCGACTTGGGCCGCGACTTGTTTCTGTTCTGTTTTCGTCAGCTTGGTGAGGTCCAGTTCGTACCCGAACACAGCACTCATCGCCACGTTGCCCCGCGTCGCCAGCGACGTGCTGCGGCCAGTCTGTTCGTTTGGACTGACCGACACGTGCGCGGTGAAGGTGTTGGGCGGGTAGACCAGAGACGTACCATATTGGATGCCTAAGCGTGAAATGGCATCGGTGTTGTCGCTGGTCCAGGATTGCGGCATGTAGTAAGCAAAGCCAGTATCAATCCGGCCGCCGCCACCGGAACAACCTTCCCACAATACGTCAGGGTACTTGGTGGTCATTTCTTCCAGCAACGCGTAGAGCCCCAGTGTATAGCGGTGGAGCACTTCTCCTTGACGGGCAGCCGGCAAAGCGTGGGAATAGATGTCGCTCAGATGCCGGTTCATGTCCCACTTGATGTAGTCGATGTAACCCTGATCAAGCAAGTCAGAAAGCTGGCCGGCAATATTGGCGCGTACATCCTCCCTACTTAAATCTAGCACATATTGGAAGCGGCTCGGCGATGGTGCTCGTCCTGGTACCGCTAACAAATAATCAGGGTGGGCGCGATAGAGGTCAGAATCCTTGGAAATCATCTCTGGTTCGACCCAAAGACCGAATTTCAGACCTTGGTTATGTACGTAATCGGCGAAATGCTTCAAGCCCAGCGGGAACTTGTGACTGTCCACGACCCAGTCGCCCAGAGAGGTGGTGTCATCGTCCCGGTGGCCAAACCAGCCGTCATCCAAGACAAACATTTCGATGCCCAGTTTCTTGGCGGCATCCACGATAGGCCGCAATTTTGCTTCATTAAAATTGAAGTAGGTGGCCTCCCAGTTATTGACGAGGATCGGCCGTTCCTGGTCGCGGTAGCGGCCGCGGACCACGCGTTCCCGAATCAGGCGGTGGTAAGTCTGGCTCATGGCGTTCAGCCCTTGGTGGGAATAAACGAGGAGGGCTTCCGGCGTCTGGAATTCAGCGCCGCCGGCCAGTTCCCAGGTGAAACCAGCGGGATTGATACCGGCGACGACTCGGACTTGATCGATTTGATCTTTCTCTACCGTGAGGGCGTGGTTGCCGGAATAAACTAAGTCGATGCCATATACATCGCCGTGGAATTCATCAGCATCCGGGGCGGTGAGGGCGATGAAGTTGTTCATTTGGTGGCTGGTGGTGCCGCGGGTGCTGGCAAACTGTTTGATTCCGTAACCAACGACTTCTTTCTGGAGATGACGTTCGTTGGCGTGGGCGCCGGGGAGCGATAGCACGCGGTAGTCGCCGGCGGGGAAGTCGAGTTGGACCGACGCAGCCTGTTCCAAAGTGACGGCGGGCTGATCAGCCGGATTACGGAAGCACACGGAGCGGGCAATGACGGCCCGGTCGCGGTAAATGGTGTAGTACAGGTCAGCCTGTAAGCGGCTAGGCTGGTCCACAACGGTCACGATCAAGGTAGCCGCTTCATCGGGTGATTCCACATAAGCGGCAGGCAGACCGGGCAGTTTGGGTTTGCCCGGGACGATTCGGTGACTCGCATAGATAAAACGACTGGCTTGGGCACCATCGGCCTGACAAATCACGAAGGCTGGAATGCGAAAGTCTGCTTCGCCGCGACTGCTGATTTCTTGGGGCAGAGTGTCTAACGAAAAGCCGCGTTCCGGATCGGCCACCGGCAAGTTGCCGGCGAAGCCGCGATCCTTGCGGGGGTAGTGCCGTTCACCGTGGTAACCGGCGACCGCTTGGCCAAAGTACAAGTGGCCGAGCACACCGCCGTCTTCGATGGCGAATATGTAGCTGATCTGCTGGTTATGCAAATGGAATACCTGCGTTTTTGCGTCAAATGCAATCAAGTCTGCCATGAAAAATCCTCCTGTTTCGTGAAACCGTTTTCTACACTGCTTAGTGTACGGATTATGCGCAGTGAAAAACATGGCGGTGCCGGCCTATTCCATGGCATAATGATAAGTGAACATTTTGACAGATATATTAGGAGGAAGCCGAATGGAGTTTAAATACAAGCGGGTCGATATTGAACATGTAGACTGTAACGTTGTTTTTTATGGTCGAGAGCAGACCCGCCCTAACTATTCGTTCGGGGGAAACAACGTGCGGGACAGCTACGTACTCCATTACATTGTTTCCGGGAAGGGCCGGTTCGCCAGTGCCGGCCACAAATCCGTGGCGCTGGGAGCGGGGGATTGCTTTTTGCTGCCGCAATCTGTACCCTGCTTTTACCAGGCCGATGGGGAAGACCCGTGGGCCTACGAATGGATTGGGCTGACCGGCATGCATTTGGGGGAGTTGTTCGACCGCAGCGGATTAGCGGATAAGTATTGGCTCCGGCACGTTGACGGCAGTGCCTTCCAGGAGCAGTTCGCGGCGTTGTTTCAGGGCCTGCACAGCGGGCGGGCGGCAACTTTGGCCAATGAGCTGCAGGCCCAGAGCCAGCTGTACGCAATGTTTTATACCCTGTTAACGGAATTTCCGGGGAAAGGGGCGCAGGAACGGGTCGGCGCCACCGCCACAATGAACCAGGCCGTCGCTTTTATGCGCCAGAATTACCCGCGGCGCTGCAATGTCACCGACGTCTGCACCGCACTGCATGTGTCCCGGACCTATCTGTACACTCTTTTTCGCCGGTTTGTCGGGATGAGTCCGCAGCAATATTTAACCCAGATGCGGATGGACGAGGCGAAACAGCTCTTGCGCACGACTGATAATGCGGTGGATGAGGTGGCCGCTCGGGTGGGTTACAAGGATGCGTTTACATTCTCGAAAGCGTTCAAGCGGGCGGTGGGAGCGAGCCCCCGGAAATATCGGCAGTAATCTGAACACGCCTTGAAGCGGACTGATTTTGCTGCTGTTTCCTGAAAAAATATCAAAGGCTCTGGTGCAAATAGTCTGAGAGTGTGCCTTTTACCTAGTTGTTGATAGGGTGT
>NZ_AZEU01000023.1 GCF_001435035.1 Lacticaseibacillus manihotivorans DSM 13343 = JCM 12514 | reverse complement strand
GCCTTTTCATTGCCTTTTGGGCAAGGGCGCAGCGCTTGCGTGATTATAACTATGACAAAATCGATTACTTTTAAACAAATCGCACAATATGAAGAAGATTTAGCCAATACGCCAGCTTCCAAGGCTCTGTCTAAAATCGTGCAAAACGTGGGCCCGAATGCGGCCAGTCACGGTCAATTGGAAGATAAAACCGTCAAGCCAGCATTTTCCATCGAACTGGATACTGATGCAGTGACCAATCAACTGCACTCTGGCCGCTGCTGGTTATTTGCCCAACTCAACACCATGCGCCACTTCGCTGCCAAGCAGGCGAACTTGCCTGATTTGGAATTCTCCCAAAGCTATCTCGCGTTTTTTGATCGGTTGGAAAAAAGCAATCATTTCTTGAATCAAATGATCGACACTGCGGATAAGCCGTTGACTGATCGCGAAGTCAGCTTCTTATTGGCCGCACCGAATGGGGATGGTGGGCAATATGACAATGCAGCCGCCTTGGTTGAAAAATATGGCTTAGTGCCAAAGTCAGCGATGCCTGAAACCTTTACCTCTAGCAACACGGCAGATTTCAATAAGTTGTTGAACAAGAAACTGCGCCAAACTGCCCACGCCTTGCGCAACGCCGAAGCTTCCAAGCGCGAAGCTTTGAAGCAAGCCGCATTATCTGACATTTACCGCATGTTGAGTTACGCCTATGGCAGCGTGCCGACGACGTTTGATTTTGAATATCGCGACAAAGATAAACAATATCATCGCGATGCAGACCTCACGCCACAAAGCTTCTATCAAAAATATGTCGGCTGGGCGCTGGATGATTACGTGACCATCGCCAGCACCACTGAGAAACCTTATTGGCAAAGTTACGCCTTACCCGCCCAAGACTATGTGGAAAACGGTCGCCCGATCCGCTTCGTCAATGTGCCACAACAAACCATGGAACAACTGGCAGTGGCCCAACTCAAAGCAGGCGAAGCCGTGTGGTTTGGCAATGATGTGTTAGCGGATATGGATCGTGATTCCGGTACGTTGCGCGGTGGGCTTTATGCCTTATCCGATTTGTTTGATATGGATCTGCACATGAGCCAAGCAGATCGTTTTGCGACTGGCGAAGCGGTGGTGTCACATGCGATGACCTTGACTGGCGTTGATTTGGTGGATGATCAGGCGCGCAGTTGGAAAGTCGAGAACTCATGGGGTAAAGACCGCGGGCATGACGGGTACTTCGTTGCCGATGGGGCGTGGTTTAAAGCGTACAGTTATGAATGTGTGATCCGGCGTGACTTATTGCCAGAAAACGTCTTAGCAGCAGAAGCCACCAAGCCAGTGGTATTGCCAGCTTGGGACAGCTTACGTTAAAATTTCAGGCCATCAAAAAGGCGTCACCGAGAATTTTCGGTGACGCTTTTCTTCTATATAAAGAACTTATTTGAGGTAAGCACCTTTGAAGTCATATGGCACGCCTGATGGGTTGAAGTTGATGCCTTTGACGTTAGACTTGACCAATTGCAAGGTGTTGGCTTGATACAACGGGATCGTGCCTTGATCGTTCATTAAGATCTTTTCAGCTTTTTGTAAAGCAGACCAGCGAGCGGCGACGTTATTCCCATCTTTGTTTTCGGATTCGTCGAGTAGTTTGTCAAATTCTGCGTTCTTCCAGCCAGAGTTGTTGTAAGAAGCGTTAGACAACCATACATCTAAGAAGTTGTATGGATCGGCGAATACGGATTGCCAAGCAGTAACGACCATGTCATAGTTGCCGGAGTTTTGCTTTTGCAAACGTTGGGCCTTAGGAATGGCAGTGATCGTGACTTTGACGCCGGAAAGTTTCTCTAAGGCGCCTTGGATATATTCGGCGACAGCTTTGGAGTTGTCGGTGTCATCAGCTAACAAGTTGACGTTTAAACTGGTGATGCCAGCAGCCTTAGCCCCTTTGGCATAAAGCTTTTTGGCTTTGGCTAAGTCGTAGCTGACGGCAGATTTGACTTGGGTGGTTTTGGCAAAGTCTTTGCCGGTGTCGGCGTTCGTGCCAAGGCCCACTGGAATGAAGCCAAGGGCGGCTTTAGAGCCATCTTTTAAGACGTTGTTGACCAACGCTTTGCGGTCGATGGTCAAGGAGAAGTCTTTGCGAATGTCAGCGTTTTTGAAGGCAGCGACTTTGTTTTGGTTCAAGTCGATGCGCGAAATGTTAGAGCTTAAGCGATCGACGCGGTCTTTGTTTTTGGTTTGTTGGGTGGCGATGGTCCCAGATAAGGCCACTTCAGACAACTTGTTGGTGTTGTACAAGTTCAAGCCGGTGCTTGGGTCTTTGATCACCCGTTCTTTAACGGCGGCCAACTTGACGTTTTGCTTATCCCAATACTGGTTGTTCTTCTTCAAGGTCCAAGTATCAGAAGAACCGTTCCAACCCGTCAGCTTGTAAGGACCGGAATAAACAGACTTTTCAGAAGTGGTGGCGTAGGCCTTGCCATATTTTTCCACGACTTTTTGATCCAAGGGGTAAAACAGTGGCCAGGCTAACAGTTGTTTGAAGTAGGCAGTTGGTTGCGCCAAGGTGATCGTAAAGTGATGCTTATCCGTTGCTTTGATGCCTAAAGCAGAAGTCGGTTTCTTGCCAGCGATGATGTCATTGGCGTTGGCCACTGGTGCAAAGTAGAACGCATCTTGAGATTTGGTTTTAGGATCGACCGTGCGCCGCCAAGAGTAAACGAAATCTTGGGCGGTGATGGGATCGCCATTGCTCCACTTGGCATCGCGTAAGGTGACGTTGTAAGTTTTGCCATCTTTAGACACGTCGACTTTCTTAGCCAAGGCGAGTTCCGTTTTCTTACCGGCATCGGCTAAGCGATACACGCCTTCTTGGGTGTTCATTAACGTTTGAAACGAAACGGTGTCAGTGGCTTGGGAAACATCTGAAGTGGTGATGGCTGACGTTTCAGACCAAGTGATAGTTTGTTGTTTTTTGCTTGAAGCGGTGTTGGCTTTGTTATTCCCGCAGCCGGCTGCGATCAAGGCTAAGGCAGTGAGTGAGACGACGCCTGTAATTGCATGTGCTTTTTTCATTGTCAGTTTCCTCCAAAATTTCCAAAAAAAATACCCGTCCCCAGCTGTTTCCAGCCAAGGGCGAGCACTCGCGTTACCACCTTGGGTTCATCATTGCCTCACAGCAATGATCTTTGCAGGTACGAGGCGAAGCCTGATACCCAAACTCGTTAACGGGAGTGCCCGTCATCGATTCGCGAACTCATCGATGAAGACTAAACAAAGACCATATTCGCAACGTTCACCAGTTCTCCTTGCACCAAACGGAGACTCTCTGAGCAGGTGTCGGCTGTTACTCATCTTTGCGATGTCAGCTATTGGTTATCAGATTAAAACCAACTCAGACAATTGTCAACATTTTTTCATCGATTTGACAAAAATAGCATCGGCGTCCACACTAAGCCACAAGCAAAATCCTCGGAGGTGCCTTATGTCAAAATCCATTGATGCCGCATTGTTGCAGCAAGATTTCATCACTTATTGTCAAATCAACACCCGCTCAGATGCGGCCAGCACCACATATCCTTCCACGCCTGGCCAAACCGTGCTCGCAAAAAAATTAGTCACCCAACTCACAGCATTAGGCTTAAGCGAGGTCGCCTTACATGATGACGGGTTTGTTTACGCCACCTTGCCAGCGAATGGTTCTGATGCCGATCCTATCGGGTTTATCGCGCATTTGGATACTGCAGACTATGCAGCCAAAAATGTGAAACCCCTGGTCCATCCTAACTATGATGGCAACCCGATCCAATTTGAAAATGGCTTAAAGCTTACAGTTGACGAGTTTCCCAAATTGAAACAATACTTCGGCGAAACGTTGATCACCAGTGATGGCACGACGTTACTTGGTGTCGATGATAAAGCTGGGATCGCTGCAGCAGTGGCTTCAGCACGTTATTTATTGGCTCATCCAGAAATCAAACATGGTGAGATCCGCTTCGGCTTTGGCCCAGATGAAGAAATCGGCCGCGGTGGCAAGCATTTAGACACCAAAGCCTTTGCCACCAAGTTCGCTTATACCTTGGACAATGGCGCGTTAGGCCAAATGGAATTTGAAACCTTCAACGGCGCTGAAGCCAAAATTGAAATCACTGGGACTTCGGTACATCCTGGCGAAGCCAAGAACTTGATGGTCAATGCGTTATCTTTGGCAGAGAAACTCGACGCTAGTTTGCCACAATTTGAACGGCCCGAATTCACCCAAGATCATGAAGGCTTTTTCGCCCTGTTGCACTTAACGGGAACTGTGGACCACGCCAGCATGTATTACATTATTCGCGATCATGACCACAACTTGTTTGAAGGGCGCAAAGCCACGCTTCAAAAAGCCATCGCTGAAATCAATGCCACGCTTGATCGGCCGCGCATTCAATTAACGCTCAACGATCAGTATTACAATATTTATGACGTCTTGAAGAAGGATTCGACGCCGTATGATTTAGCGACTAAAGCCATCAAAGCAGTCGGCTTGACCCCAGAAGCCGTGCCATTTCGTGGCGGCACTGATGGCACGTTCATCACTTATAATGGCATTCCAACGCCAAATTTGTTCAACGGCGGCATCAACTTCCATGGTCCGTATGAATGTGTGTCCACTGAAGCGATGGTCAAAGTCGCTGAAACCATTGTGAAAGTCATCGAGTTGGCGGTGGAGTAGCTTGCGAATTGATGATTGAGACGAGATATCGTGATGCTATAACCACACGTTGGCAAGGGTGCGAGGAAAGCAAATGTGATTCGGTGGGGACGGAGGCAGTCCTCGTCCTACAAAATTAGCGCGCGGAGGTAAAAAGCGTGGCGGCGGACTGGACGCCGACGAGCGACATTGCGTTCCACGTCCATTCCGCCAGAACGCTTTTTACCGGAGCGGACTAATTTTATGCTTATACTAATCAACGGAGTCCCAATTCCAAATCACTTTTTCACCTAGCGCTAACCTATGCTATACTTAATGGCATCTAGACACTTGTTTGCTGCAGGAGGCACAATATTCATGGCAAAACCAACGTTCTACGTGACCACCCCGATTTATTACCCAAGTGGTAAGTTACATATCGGTAATGCATATTCCACCATCGCCGCTGACGTGATCGCACGTTACAAGCGCTTGATGGGCTACGACGTTTTCTTTTTGACTGGGACTGACGAGCACGGTTTAAAAATCGAGCAAAAAGCCGACGCCTTAGGGATCACACCGCAAGCATACGTGGACGGGATGGTTGCCCAAATCAAATCCCTGTGGAAAATGCTTGAAATCACCAACGACAAGTTCATCCGCACCACCGATGAAGAACACGTTAAAGCCGTGCAAGCGATCGTTGAACGCTTGATCAAACAAGGCGACGTGTATCTTGGTGAATACACTGGTTGGTATTCTGTTGAAGATGAAGAATACTTTACTGAACCTCAACTGGCCGAAGTCTACCGCGACAAAGACGGTAAGGTCATCGGTGGGAAAGCCCCATCAGGCCATGAAGTCCAATTGGTCAAAGAAGAATCTTATTTCTTCAAAATGAGCAAGTATTCAGATCGTTTGTTGAAGTACTATGATGAACATCCTGACTTCATCCAACCTGAATCGCGCAAAAAAGAAATGATCAACAACTTCATCAAGCCTGGCTTGGAAGACTTGGCGATGTCTCGCACCAGCTTTAACTGGGGCGTGCCAGTGCCAGAAAACCCTAAGCACGTGGTTTACGTGTGGGTCGATGCCTTGTTGAACTACATCACTGCCTTAGGTTATGGCTCTGAAAACCATGACTTGTTTGACAAGTACTGGCCAGCCAACATTCAACTGATCGGTAAAGAAATCGTGCGTTTCCACACGATTTACTGGCCAATCATGTTGATGGCATTGGGCTTGCCAATTCCAAAGAAGATCTACGGTCATGGCTGGTTAGTCATGAAAGATGGCAAAATGTCCAAGTCTAAGGGCAATGCCATTTATCCGGAAATGTTGGTCGAACGCTATGGCCTTGATGCTTTGCGTTACTATTTGATGCGTGCCATTCCATTTGGTAACGACGGCATTTTCACCCCTGAAGACTTCATCGACCGCATCAACTTTGATTTGGCCAATGACTTGGGGAACTTGTTGAACCGGACCATCGCCATGATCAACAAGTATTGCGGTGGCGTATTGCCAGAATTACAACACGATGCCACACCATTTGACGCCGATCTTGAAGCCACTGCTGCTGACGTCATCGGCCAATACAATGGCTTGATGGACAACTTACAGTTCAACGACGCTATGGATGCCACTTGGAAGCTGATCGCCCGCGCCAACAAGTACATCGATGAAACGGAACCTTGGAACCTGGCCAAAGATCCTGAAAAGCAAAGCACCTTGGATTCTGTCATGGCCCACTTGGCTGAAAGCTTACGCTTGATCGCCTTGTTGATCCAACCAGTGATGACCCATGCCCCTAAGCAGATCTTCGGCCAACTCGGTTTTGACGATCAAGACGAAGCGCAAGAAACCCTTGAATGGGGGCACTTACCATCTGGTGCGCAAGTCGTCGCCAAAGGCACACCGATCTTCCCACGCTTAGATGCTGAAGCGGAAGTTAACTGGATCAAAGCCCAAATGACCCCACCAAAGACGAAAGCCACGGTTAAAGATGAAGACCGTAAAGATGAAATCGACTTTGACACCTTCGATAAGTCAGAGATCCGCGTGGCTGAAATCTTAGACGTTGAAAAAGTTAAAGGTGCTGACAAGTTACTCAAGTTCACCTTGGATGCTGGCGATGAAGGCACGCGTCAAATCATCAGCGGCATCGCCAAGTATTACCCACACTTTGAAGAACTCAAAGGCAAAAAGGTGATGGCAGTGGTCAACTTGAAGCCACGCAAGTTACGTGGTGAAATGTCTGAAGGCATGCTGTTATCGTCTGAAGATTCTAAAGGTAAGATCGCCTTGGCCATTTTGCCAGACAACACCGAAAATGGCGCCTTGATCGGCTAATTGAAAAAACACGTTTGCGAATTTTCGTAAACGTGTTTTTTATTGCCTAAATTCAAAATTTTTGAGCCATGTCAGATAATCGCTCATCGAGGCGCTGACACACCAAAATTCGTGAGAAAACCTGCCACGATTTTTGTGTTGTGAAAATACGCGTTAGAAAACATCACATAAGCGGTCGTTGTGACAGCATTTCTCACCTATATCACATAATTTTACGAAAGGAATACTGAAAAAATATCGTAATTGTTGGTGATTTCAGCTTAATGTGCCGAATTTTCACTTATGAAAACTTGCATTATAAGAATTCGATGAGTAAACTTAACCGTAAACTCACTGTTTGAAATTTAGTTAGAGGTGAACGGGAATGCGGCACAATCAAGAAACAATGTACGACCCAACGTTTGAACATGCCGCTTGTGGCATGGGCTTTATCACCCAGATCCACGGGCTGGCGACGCATGCGTTAGTGGAACGGGCATTGGTGATGTTAGCACGGATGAATCACCGTGGCGGTACCGGTTCAGAACCTGATACTGGTGACGGCGCTGGGATCTTAATGGCAATGCCAGACAGTTTTTTCCGCAACTATGCGGCGGAACAAGACTTTGATTTACCTAAGTTTGGCAATTACGCAGTCGGGAATTTCTTTTTACCTCAAGATGATGAAGGCAAAAATGCCACGCAACAAGCCGTCACGGAACAAGTCCAACAACATGGCTTCCGAGTTTTAGCCTGGCGTGCTGTTCCTTATGTTTATGAAGCTTGCGGTCCTACTGCCCAACAAGTGATGCCAAGCTTTATGCAATTGATCGTCGCGCGGCCTGATGCAGTGGCGGCAGGGCGTGAATTTGAAGATGCCTTGTTTAAACTCCGTCGCCAACTGGAAGGCTTATTCAACGCTGACGATTTCACCATTGTCAGCTTGTCTTCGCAAACGATTTGCTACAAAGGCATGTTGCATGCTTATCAAGTCGGCCAATTCTACCCAGATCTGCATGATGAAACCATGCAGTCTTCGATTTGCTTGATCCATTCACGTTTCTCCACCAACACCTTCCCAAGCTGGGATCGCGCGCAACCTTTCCGCTATTTAGCCCATAATGGTGAAATCAACACGTTAAAAGGTGCTGAAAACTGGATGGCGTCTAATAATATTCCAGTTTATAACGAAGACGACTCTGACTCTGCCAAGCTGGAAAACTGCATGGAATATCTCTACCATCATGGTCGCGATATTCCGCAAGCCTTACTGATGATGATGCCAGAAGCTTGGGGCGAAGGCACGGGCATTTCCAAACAACAACGCGCCTTTGATGAATACAATGCCAGCTTTATGGCGCCTTGGGATGGACCAGCCGCGATTTGCTTTACGGATGGTGTCCAAGTCGGTGCAGCGCTTGATCGCAACGGCTTGCGCCCAAGTCGCTATTTGGTGACCAAAGATGACATTATGGTGGTCGCTTCTGAATCTGGGGTTTATGATGTGGCGCCAGAAGACCTAGTCGACAAAGGGATCTTAGGCCCAGCCGAAATGGTTTTAGTCGATACTCATGAAGGTAAAATTTATCACACCCAAGCTATCAAAGACAAGTATTCCGCTGCGCATCCTTACCAACAATGGTTGGATGACAACGAATTGACCTTGGATCAAGTTCCTGCCGCAGACATTCAAAGCGACTTAACGGAAGATTCTTTGGAAACCTTGTGGCGTCGGCATGGTTACACCGTGGATATCATTCAAGATGCGATCATCCCAATGGCTAAAAAAGGGGAAGAGCCGATCATTTCCATGGGCTTTGATACGCCTTTAGCCGTTTTGTCCAAAAAGCCGCAAAGCTTGTTCACTTATTTCAAACAACAATTCGCCCAAGTCACTAACCCACCGATCGACGCGATCCGCGAACAGTTGGTGATCGGCACCGAAGTCTTCATCGGCCCAGACGCTAACGTTGCCGCAGATGATCCAAAGAATGCACGCAAAGTGAAACTCAGCTCGCCAATGTTGACAACGCCTGAATTTGAAAAACTGCGCCATTTGGATACAGATGGTTTCCACACGCAAGAATTATCGATTTGCTATGCGAAGTCTGATCGCCAACACCGCTTGCAACAAGCCTTAGACGACTTGTTCCGCGCGGCAGAAACTGCGGTGGATGCAGGCAAGAACTTATTGATTTTAACCGATCGTGACGCCGGTAAAGAACAACTTGTGATGCCGATTTTACTGGCAGTTTCCGGGTTGAACAACTACTTGGTCCGCAAAGGGAAGCGCGGCCGGGCCTCGATTTTAGTCGACACTGGTGAAGCGTGTGAAGTGCACCATTATGCTGCGTTGATGGGTTATGGTGCCAGTGCGATTCATCCTTATGGTGTTTATGCGACGTTGAAAGCTTACGGCATGTCTGATGCCTTAGAAACTTATCGTCATGCCGCAGAAAAAGGCATCATCAAAATCATGTCTCGCATGGGGATCTCCACGATCACCGGTTATCAAGGCGCCCAACTGTTTGAAGCAGTCGGCTTGGCCACTGATGTGGTGGACGAATACTTCACCGGCACGCAAAGTCGGATCGGCGGCATCGGTTTGGATCAAATCGAAGCCGAATACATGGCGCGCTATGACCGTGCCTTTGGGCCAACGGCTAATCGCGATTTACCATCTGGTGGCTCCTTCAAGTATCGCGCAGAAGGCGAACACCATTTGTACAATCCGCGCACGATTTACAAGTTCCAACGGGCAGTGCGTTTAGGCGATTACAAGTTGTACCAAGACTACGCCAAAGAAATGCACGAAGAAGAATTGTCTGATCCGACCACTTTGCGTTCGCAGTGGCATATCCACTCTGATCGTCCAAGTGTGCCGTTATCAGAAGTTGAACCTGTATCGTCGATCGTCAAGCGCTTCAAGTCTGGCGCCATGAGTTATGGCTCCATTTCAGAAGAAGCGCACACCACGATTGCTGAAGCGATGAACCGTTTAGGCGGGAAGTCCAACTGTGGTGAAGGCGGCGAACCACGTTGGCGCTTTAAGACGCGCGGTCAGAAAAAAGACGTCAACTCCAAGATCAAACAAGTCGCCTCTGCTCGTTTTGGGGTGAACACCGAATACTTGATGTCTGCTGAAGAAATTCAAATCAAAGTGGCACAAGGGGCCAAGCCTGGTGAAGGCGGGCAACTGCCTGGGACTAAAAACTTCCCATGGGTCGCTGAAGTCCGCGGTTCCGTGCCTGGTGTGCGGTTGATCTCCCCGCCACCGCATCATGATATTTACTCCATCGAAGATTTAAAGCAATTGATCTTTGATTTGAAGCAAGTCAATCCAGATGCTGCTGTGACAGTGAAATTGGTTTCCTCAACTGGTGTTGGGACCATCGCCACTGGGGTCGTTAAAGCTGGTGCTGACAAAGTCGTGATCTCAGGTTATGACGGCGGGACTGGCGCCGCACCACGCAACTCAGTACGTGATGCCGGTTTGCCTTGGGAAATGGGCTTGTCTGAAGCCCATCAAACCTTGGCGATGAACCGCCTGCGTCAACGGGCCATTTTGGAAACAGATGGGAAATTGATGGATGGCCGCGATGTGGCGGTTGCCATTATGCTCGGCGCGGAAGAATTCTCTTTTGCCTCGCTGGTCTTAGTATCCGTCGGCTGTATCATGATGCGGGTTTGCTCGTTGAACACTTGCCCAACTGGGATCGCCACGCAAAACCCAGCCTTGCGCAAGTTCTTCATCGGCACGCCTGAAAATGTCATCAACTGCATGCAATTTATCGCCGAAGACTTACGCGAACAAATGGCCCAACTTGGCTATCGCACCGTCGATGAAATGGTCGGCCACGTCGAACACTTAGTTCCACGCTTTACCGCCACTGGTAAGGCCAAGACCTTGGACTTTTCACGCATGTTAGGCAAGACTTACGGCATCGAACGCAAAGTTGCCGATCCGTTCAAGCCTGCAGACGAACGGCCTGAACTCAACGCGTTTGCCGAACAAGCGGTGAAATCTGATGAACAAACTGTCATCAAAAAAACCATCAACAACATCGATCGCTCTGCAGGAGCCCGGATTTCTGGCTGGTTAGCCAAGCGCTTCTCAGATGATCATTTACCAGATGATCGTTTGACCTATGAATACACTGGGGTCGCTGGTCAAAGCTTTGGCGCCTTTGCAGCTGAAGGGTTGACCTTGCGCTTGATTGGTGAAGCCAACGACTATGTTGGCAAGAGCTTGTCTGGTGGCCGTTTGATCGTCCAAGCGCCAAAACAAGCCGCTGAACTTTATGCCAATGCGCCAATTGTCGGCAACGTTGCCTGCTTTGGTGCCACTAGTGGCGAAGCCTTCTTCAACGGGCGGGCTGGTGAACGGTTTGCCGTGCGTAACTCTGGGGCCAATGTGGTCGTTGAAGGTATCGGCGATCATGGTTGTGAATACATGACTGGTGGGACTGCAGTGATCTTAGGTTCAACCGGTCGCAACTTTGGTGCTGGGATGTCTGGTGGGGTCGCTTATGTGTACGACCCAGATCACAAACTCAAAGCCAATGCCAACCTGGACATGATCGAATTCTTCAAAGTCGGTGAAACGGCTGGCGACGAAATTTTGCATGACTTGATCGTCAAGCATGCGCGCTACACCAACTCTGCCAAAGCCTTAGAGATTTTGGCTAGTTGGGATCAAGCACAAAAAGATTTCGTGAAGGTTTATCCTAAAGAATTCCATCGTATGAATGATTTAATGGCAGACTTAAAGAAACAAGGCGTTGCCGCCAAGGATCTTGAACAAGCCGCCTTTGATCAAGTGATGGGCCCACAACCCACTGTCAAGTAACCGAAGCGCGTAGGAGGAAAACAACATGTCAGATCCTTTTGGCTTTATGAAATATACGCGCAAGGATAACCCTTGGCGCGATCCCAAGACTCGCATCTTGGATTTTGATGAAATGGAACTGCCGCTGTCTGAAGCAGACCGGCGGCAACAAGCTTTGCGCTGCATGAACTGTGGTGTGCCGCATTGCCATGTCGGTTATGCTTACGCAGGTGGTAAAGCAGTATCAGGTTGTCCAAACGACAACTTGATCCCAGAATGGCAAGATTTTGTCGGGCGCAATGAAGACAAACGAGCCTTTCAACGCTTGACGTTGACCAACCCGTTGCCTGATTTCACCGGACACGTGTGTCCTGCGCCTTGTGAAGTGTCTTGTAACGAAGCCCTGCACAACAAAGGCATCACGATTCGCAACAACGAACGCTTCATTATCGATCAAGCCTTCAAATATGGTTGGGTCGAAGAAGCGGGCCGTCCAGTGTCCCACAATGGCATCAAAGTCGCCATTGTCGGCTCAGGCCCGGCTGGATTGACCGCGGCTTGGCGGTTGAACCAACTAGGCTATGATGTCACGGTGTATGAAGCCGCTGATCGTCCTGGTGGGTTAGTGATGTACGGCATTCCGAACATGAAGTTGCCTAAAGAAGATGTCGCTCGTCGGATCGCTGTGATGGAAAAAGTTGGCGTTAAGTTCATTTGCAACACACGTGTCGGCGTCGACATTTCCGGTGACGAACTGCAAAAGCAATACGCTCGTGTGTTGTTGGCCATCGGGGCGCGGATGCCGCGTGAACTCAATGCGCCAGGTCGTCAGCTCAAAGGCGTCAAGCAAGCCTTGGACTTCTTATCTGATGCGACCCATGCCGTGTTAAAAGAAGGCACCAAAGCCAACACGAAACTTGCTGGCAAGAAAATTGTCGTCGTCGGCGGCGGGGATACTGGCAATGACTGCATCGCAACGGCTTTGCGCTTAGGCGCGCGCGACATTTTACAATTGGAAATCGTACCAGCGGCTCCCAAACAGCGTCCTGATAACAATCCTTGGCCTGAATGGCCGCGGACCCAACGCACCGGTTACGGTCAAAGCGAATATGCAGAACTCTCTGACAAGCCATTGACTCGTTTTGCGCATACCATCACTGCCTTTCATGGCGATAACGGTCAGCTGCAAAGCATTACCATCAATGAAGCTGATCACTTCCAACCCGTTGCTGGGACTGAAGTGACTGAAGACGCTGATCTGGTGCTGTTGGCCATGGGCTTTACCGGCGCAGATTCCACTGTGTTTGATAACTGCGGTGTGCACAAAGTTTATGACGATTACAAAACTGACAACGAACAAGTTTACGTTGCCGGGGATGCTAAGCGTGGCCCATCGTTGGTGATTTGGGGCATTCGTGAAGGGCGCATGGCGGCTGAAGCAATCCACAAGTCTTTGCAATCGGCTAGCGAATTAGTGCCAGCAGGGGCTAAGCGCGCGTAATTGAAAACTCTCTGTCGAAAATTTTCGGCAGAGAGTTTTTATTTATTGCGTGACGAAATCGGTTGTGATGCTTGATGTCAATTCGCAATCATGTCGCGCAACTGATCAGTTGCGCGAACTGTCGGGTCATGGTATGATGTGATTGTCAGAAAATCTTTTAACAAAACAACACAAATCCCCACTTCCTTGTCCGAAGTGGGGATTTTTTTCACCTTATTTCAGGCGTGTGGGTCTGGTCGGCAACTGGCTAATCATCGTCTAGAGCGTCCAGCCAACGCTCAATCAAATGAATGATGAGGGCCTACGATAATCGTCAAGAAATCCTTAAACAAAACAACACCCCCTTTGGAGGCAGCTGCCTAGAGATGATTGTCGCATGATGCTTGACAAGACACAAATTAAGATTAAAAGATGAAAGTTTTTATTGGGAAGTTATTTCAGGCACAGTCCTTGTTGATGGAGCGCCTCGAGTAATTCACTGCGCTTTTGTGGTGTATGGGCGGCACCGTTAGCTAACAAGTGAGAGAAGGTTTCCTCGCGTTGATTGGTGTCGCGGGTCGCATAGTAATGTTGGATTACCTGATCGTAATTTGTTAGTTGTGTCTGCCAGTCGTCAGGTAAGTGATAAGTATTGTCGAAGCTCATTAAGCTTTGTGGCATACGCGGTTTGAAGTTTGGTTTTTGATCAGGATAGCCGACGATCACGCCACAAATCGGGAAGGTGAGGTTCGGCAGGTGAAGCAGTGAGATCAATTGTTTCGGGTCATTGAGGACACTGCCTAAAATCACTGTGCCGAGGCCTTGATTTTCAGCGGCATCGACGAGGTTTTCTGCAGCCAACAACGTATCCGATGCGGCTTGGATAAATTTATCCGTTGAGCCGAGTTGGTTCGGGTGGTCAGCACATAGATCTGCGCGGTGTTGATCCGCCACAAAAATCAATAATTCTCCGTTGCCATCGACATAAGTTTGATGGCTGATGGCGGCGATTTGTGAGCGCAGTGCAGGATCGGTGATATGAATGATGCTAAAAGACTGCAAGAAATGTGAGGTTGCAGTATGTTGCGCCACGGTGATCAAGCGCGTTAAGCACTGGGGGTCAACTGGTTGCGGGGAAAATTTGCGAATTGTTCGATGATCTAAAAACATGTAATCGCCTCCAATCTGATTATAGTCGAAGTTTTAGCCAATGTAAGGAAAAGAATTGGCGGTCTTGCAATGCAGTCGTCAGCAAGGTAAGCTCAAGGCAAATTCAAGGAGGCCCAATGCCATGTCGATCACGATCACTCGCGTCACCAAAGCCAATGCCGAAGACTTACGATTACCTAACCAGCCGTTTGAGCGTTTCGGCCATATGCAGGTGACCCGAGATGAAACCGGCTGGCATCATCACGAAACTAAAGATGACGTCATCAGTGCCCAGACTTTTCCCGAAGAGCATTACCAGTTGGTAGACATCGACCGCTTAGGCTTTGCGCTGTCTGCGTATCGCGACGGCCAATGTGTCGGCTTGGCGACTTTTGAATATCAATTCAACAAGTTGGTGTATCTGGCAGACCTTAAAGTTAATGCAGACGCTAGACACCAAGGCATTGCTAGCGCGTTGCTAGATGCGGCCAAGCTCATCGCGCAACAACACGGCTGTGCTGGCATGTGCACGATCGCGCAAGGCAGCAACTTGGCAGCGAATCGTTTTTACTTGCATTATGGGTTTCAAATCGGGGGTTTGGAAACTTTTCGGTATCAATTCACGCAAGCGGCAGGCGAATGCGATATCCATTATTGGTTGAGCTTTTAGAAGTCGTCAATAAGTGTGTATAATAGTAGAGATTATGCCCTTGACGACAAAAGGAGTTCACAATGCAGATTTTTGATTCTCATACTCACTTAAATGACACGCCGTACGCAGGCCATGAAGCGGAATTTGTGCAACAAGCTGCCGATCTCGATGTGAAAAAAATGGCCATCGTCGGTTCAGATACCAACTTAAATGCTGGTGCGATGCGCTTAGCGGCAGAGTTTCCCAATCTTTATGCGATCGTCGGCTGGCATCCAGAATCTTCTAAAGATTACACACCTGCAGCCGAAAAGCTGTTGATCGAACAACTCGCCGATCCTAAAACCGTGGCGTTAGGTGAAATCGGATTGGATTATCACTGGGACACCAGCCCACGTGAGATTCAACGCCGAGTCTTTAAGCGCCAACTTGAAATCGCACGGGATTTACATATTCCGGTATCAATCCATTCGCGCGATGCCTTTGAAGATAGCTATGATATCCTCAAAGCTGCACACTTAGAAGACTTCGGTGGGATTATGCACAGCTTCACTGGCGACGCTGAGTGGGCTAAGAAGTTCTTAGATCTGGGAATGTATGTGTCTTATTCTGGTATCGTGTCCTTCAAGAATGCGCCAGAAGAACATGAATCCGTTCAAGTGATCCCAGAAAACCGCTTGTTAGTGGAAACCGATGCCCCATACTTGACGCCAACGCCACATCGCGGGGAACAAAATCAACCAGGCTTCACGCATTTTGTCGTTGATGCTGTGGCGAAGTATCGTGAAGACACGCCAGAACACATCGCGGCGGTCACATGGCAAAACGCCCATCGCATTTTTAATATTGGAGAGTAAATGAGTAAGTTTAAACAAATTATAGTCGTGGAAGGCCGCGACGACACCAAGCGCCTGCATGAAGCCTTCGGGGATGTGGACACTATCGAAACCCGCGGCTCTGCGATTTCTGAGAAAACCTTAGCCCTCATCAAAAAGGCCCAAGCAACCCGCGGCGTCATCGTGTTGACCGATCCCGATTTTCCCGGCGAAAAGATCCGCAAGACAATTTCTGCGGCAGTGCCTGGCGTGACGCATGCCTTTTTACCGCGCGAAGATGCCAAACCAGATCATGCGCATCAATCGCTTGGCGTTGAACATGCCACGCCTGCCGCATTGCGCGAAGCATTAGGCCATTTGACCACAGAAGTCCCAGACGCCCCAGAACAAATTTCACAGGAAGATTTGTATACCGCGGAACTCATTGGCTCGCCACGTGCGGCTAAGCGGCGCGCAGCCTTAGGCGATATCTTGCACATCAGCTATACCAACGGCAAACAATTACAAAAACGCCTGCGTCAATTTGAAATCACGCCCCAACAATTTGCCGACGCCTTGACCCAACTGAATCAGGAGGAAGACCATGCCTGAACATATCGCCAATCCTAGTCGTACTGCGGCAGTTTTAAAGCGCCACGGCTTTACCTTTAAGAAGTCTCTCGGCCAAAATTTTTTGACCAACCCCACGATTTTGCAAAACATTGTCGACGCTGCCAGCCTCACCCAAGCTGATGACGTGATCGAAGTTGGCCCTGGTATCGGGGCATTGACGCAATTCATCGCTGAAAATGCCAATCACGTGTTGGCGTTAGAAGTCGATGGGCGTTTATTGCCAGTGCTAGCGGAAACTCTTGACGGCTATCTCAATGTCGAAGTCGTGTTAGAAGACGTGCTCAAAGCCGATTTACCGAAGTTGGTGGCAGAACATTTTGACGGTAAACACAACTTGAAAGTGGTCGCCAACTTACCTTATTACATCACCACGCCGATTTTGACCCATTTGATGAATTCGCAACTGCCATTCACCAGCTTGACGGTCATGATGCAAAAAGAAGTCGCAGATCGCTTAACGGCAAAGCCGAATTCCAAAGATTACGGCAGCTTGACCATCGCCATTCAACAACAAATGGATGTGCAAGTCGCATTTGAAGTCAAACGCACCAACTTTGTCCCAGCGCCAAATGTGGACTCTGCCATCGTGACCTTGACTCGCCGTGCAGAACCATTGATCACCGTTAACAATCAAGCTAGTTTTGATAAATTGACCCGTGGCGCGTTTGCGGCTCGCCGAAAAACGTTATGGAACAACTTGGTGAACTTGTACGGCAAAGCCAATCGCGATGCATTGAAACAAGCACTTGAAACGGCTGACATCGACGCCAAAGTCCGGGCAGAAGATTTAAGTATTGCTGAATTTGGGCGCTTGAGCGATGCATTGGATGCGGCTGGTTTTTAAGCGCGACATAGAACCTAAAAATTTGGTGAAAACGTTGGTATGATGCGCATTTAATGGTTGTCAGATTCGAAATGTAATGGTATAATTGCAAACTTATTGACTTTGTGGTATGATGTTAACCAAGAGGTGAAATGCATGCCAATGACATTAGCTAGCATCAAGCAACAACTCGACGGCAAGATCGGCGAGAATCTCACAGTCGTCGCCCAAGCGGGCCGCAAAAAGGTCACCCGGCGCAAAGGGACGTTGAAAGAAACCTACCCAGCGATTTTCGTGGTGGATCTCGATCAAGATACCAATTCCTTTGAACGCGTATCCTACAGTTACGCAGACCTCCTCACCAAATCGATCCAAATCACGTTTGATGACGAAGAAAAAGTTTCCTAAAATCAACCATGTTGCTCAGTTGCACATGGTTTTTTTGTTGCCCAGAGTTTTGAAAAGCGTACTTAGCGGACCGGGTAGCCTAGCATACGGCTTTGGCGCGTTCTTTGCGCCGAAGTCGTATGCGTAGCTAGACGTGTCCGCGTTGCTTTTCAAGACTCGACGAGAAGGATACGCTTCGGCACTTGGAAATCGGGACTCCAGCAGATCGTCGCGGCGAAGTGAGGGTCCTCGCAAAAGCTAACTTGAATCACTCGCCTTGCGAGTGATCCAAGTGGATCTTTTACTGCGGTTTTCTGTAGGCGGTAAACCGCCAACAGAAATCTCACCACGCCGCACCGATCTACTTCCGTCCCGATTTCCAAGTGCTTCCGCGTGATGTCACGCATTGATAAAATGGTATTTGCGCTGAGCAAAGGCTTGACCGAATATATTTAATATACTTGATATAGTCAATATATTTGACGATGCCGTTGAACCAGCCACCACCGCTTTTAATTCATGTGTAATTGTGCCATGATGCAACTAGCAAATACCTCGATTTACGAAAGGAAAATTCCATGTTCACATTCGATCCAATCACCACGTCTGCCACTCGCCTCGAAGCGCTGAAAGTTTATCAAGCCAATCATGACTACTATGAAGTCATCGGCGACGACCAGCCGACGTTAGTCACGGTGCTCAATGATGCCAAGGAAGTACCGCTAGGCAAAACCAAAACCTCCAAGCATTTTCGCTTGATCAAACAAGATTCAAAAGTGATCGGTGTGTGTGATTGGATCACTGGCTATCCTGATGAACACGATGTTTATTTAGGCTTATTGATGATTGCCGATCAACATCAGGGTTTAGGCCACCAAGTGATGACACAACTCTTTGAGCAATGGCGGCAAGAGCGCTACATTACCGTCGAACTTGGCGTGGTGACGACTAACACCAAGGCGATGGCATTTTGGCCACAATTGGGTTTCAAAGAGATTCGCAAATCCCCATTCCAATTTCAAAATGGGCATGTCGCAGAAGTCATCGTGATGCAACGTTCACTATAAGTTTCGTGCTTTTGCCTGTGGTATACTAGAAAACAAAAGCTAACGAGACTGGTGGTCAAGATGGAACTCATCGAAAAAGCCCCGGCCAAGATCAACCTGAGTCTAGATGCGCTGTATCGCCATCACGACGGCGAACATGAGTGGCGGATGGTGATGACTTCCGTCGACCTCGCCGATTATGTGCACATTCAGCCATCTGAGGCGATCCGCGTGACGACGGACAGTGGGTTTCTGCCGGAGGATCCGCGCAACCTTGCCTACAAAGCGGCAACGTTATTGCAACAAGTATCTGGCGTCAAAAATGGGGCCAGCATTCACATCGAAAAACATATCCCGGTATCTGCCGGCTTAGGTGGCGGCTCTAGCGATGCTGCAGCAGTATTGCGCGGCCTCAACAAGCTGTGGCAGCTGGGTTATTCGCGTGCGCAATTGGCCCAATTAGGCTTAAAAGTCGATTCCGATGTGCCGTATTGTGTGTATTCACAAACCGCTAAAGTCACCGGCCGCGGGGAAATCGTCGAACCGCTTGGCGCCTTGCCGAATTTTTGGGTGGTATTGGCCAAGCCGCGCGCTTCAGTGTCCACGCCAAGCATTTTAAATGCAGTGGATTATTCCAAACCTTTACCGCGCCCGGATACGGATCAAGTGCTCGCAGGCATTCAAGCCCATGACTTTGCGCAAATGACCAGTGGCATGGCCAACTCGTTGGAACAATTGACGGCGAGTCGCTATCCGGAAATCACGGCCTTGCGCGAACGCTTTGTCCGCTACGGCGCGCAAATCGCCCAAATGTCAGGTTCTGGGCCGACGGTATTTGCTTTGTGTGAAAAACGCAGTCGTGCCATGCGCGTGTACAATTCAATGAAAGGCTTTTGCCCAGAAGTTTATCTGGTGCGGCCACTTGCATAACCGATTTAGCCGGCGAATCAGCCGGCTTTTTTAATTGAAGGAGTTTTTAATGCCATTAAGTGATACGACTTTTTTATTAAGCGAACAAGCGCAACTCACGCCGACGCAACAAGCCTTGACCAAGTGCATCGCGACGTTCATCAAAGCCCATCAAGCTGATGATCAGGCGGCAGTGTTTGTGTTGCATGGCGATGCTGGTTCTGGCAAAAGCGTGGTACTGAACGCCGTGTTCACTGCAGTGCGGGAACCTGGCATGCACTTGTTGGTCAATCACAATGAAATGCTGAAAGTCTATAAAGAAGTTGCCGGCATGACGCCAGGCGTTTTGAAGAAAGATTACGAAAAGCCTACGCCGTTCATCAACCGTATGCAAAAATCCGGCGAGAAAGCCAAAGCGGTGTTTGTCGACGAAGCGCATTTGTTGTTGAGCCAGTCTGATCCCTTCAACGCGTATCATGGTCACAATCAACTCGCCGACTTATTACAATTGGCCCATGTGGTGGTGATCGTGGAAGATTTCGATCAAGTGGTGAAACTCAAATCACATTGGGATCGCCAATTGTTAGATCAAACCTTGGCGGGGCATGTGGTCGAATCTGCCGAATTATCCCAACAATTTCGCATGCAAGCTGCCAGCGTGTCAAACTGGATCAATGCTTTTGTCCAAAAGCGCGAATTGTTACCTCTGCCTAAGCCGCATGACTTCAATTTTAAAGTCTTCGCTGATGGGCAACCTTTATACGATTGGATCCAAGCCCAAGATGCGCAAAAGAGCCTCGCTCGCATGATCGCCACCACAGATTTTCCTTTTCGCGTGTTCGGCGATAAAACTTGGTGGGTGGATGCCGGGAGTTTGCATCTGCCTTGGGATAAAATCAATTTCACCGACCGCCCTTGGGCTAGTCGACCAGAAACCTTGCATGAAGTCGGGTCGATTTATACGATTCAAGGCTTTGATTTGAATGTTGCTGGGGTGATTTTAGGACCGAGTTTGGATTATGATCCTGAATCTGATCGTATCGTGATCGATACCAGCAAGTTTGAAGATCAAGAAGCGTTTCGCAAGCGTGCCGGATTAGGGGAAGCGGAGAAACAAGCGCTGATTTTGCATGTGGCGAACATTTTAATGAAGCGCGGCCGCTTAGGTCTAGGCCTCTATGCGGTGAATAAAAATTTGCGTGAAAGATTATTAGCCTTGCAATAAGGGGATGACACCAACGCTTTGCGCCTTGTCCGGAATGGTTACGCTAACTTTCTAGCGTTGACTTCCATTGGGATTCTCGCGATGATGAGGGTACTAGTGAGGAGGAGGGTTAAAATGACGAATCCGAAACCAGACAAAGCGTTTTTCTGGGGTATCTTATTAAATGCGATTTACATCGTCGCAGAAGTTGGCTTTGGGGCTGCCATTGGCTCGATTGCCTTAGTCGCCGATGCCTTACATAATCTTTCTGATGTGTTGGGCCTGGCGATCGCATGGTTTGCCGCTTGGTTATCTTGCCGCAAACCGACGGCGATGCGCACATACGGTTATAAAAGTTCATCGATTCTAGCCGCGCTGATTAATGCGGTGTTTTTGTTGGTGGCTATGGGCGCGATCATTGTCGAAGCGGCAGGGCGTTTTGCCCATCCGGAACCGATTCAAGGTGGCATTGTGATGATCGTCGCCGGTGTGGGGATCTTAGTCAACGGCGCGACGGCTTTGTTGTTCCATCACGGCAAAGATCATGATCTCAACATCAAAGGCGCGTTCATGCATATGGCTGCCGACGCTGGCGTCAGCTTAGGCGTGGTGTTAGCTGGGGGCTTGTACTTATTGACCGGCTGGCAATGGCTTGATCCGACAGTGTCGATTTTAGTAGCATTAGTTGTGTTGATCAGCACTTGGGGCTTGTTAAAAGATGCCGTGAACTTGGCGATGGCCGCGGTTCCCAAAGCTGTCGATCCTCAAAAAGTGTCCGCATGCATCACCCAATTTCCAACCGTCGTTTCATGTCACGATTTGCACATTTGGGCGTTAAGTACGACGGATGTGGCGTTAACGGTACACGTCATGCGCGATACCAGTGAAAACAACGATTGGTTTCTCGAAAAACTTGGTCAAAAATTACGCGATCAATATGATATTGCGCATGTGACGATTCAAGTCGAGTATGGGGACTATCAGCCGCTCAGAATGAAAGACAATCCCTATTAATTTCAAGCAAGACTCAGGCAGAATTTTAATGGTCTGAGTCTTTTTATATGAACGGTGGTGATCTGAGTTTTTACTCATCGATATGTAGTTGATCACATGGGTTTTGAATTTGGACCGGAAGCTGGCCGTCGGTGCATAATGAGAATGCTGTTGGCGACTTGTCGCTTACAGCATTCCGCAGGTTGAGATCCACTTGGTTGAGGTGCGAAGCAACTCAACCAAGTTAGCTCAGCCGAGGACCCTCTTTATGCATCGGCGAGCCAGCTGGAGGCCCAGATTCAAACCCTGCTCCCGCACACTTCGCGTCATTTGTCCGATAATCCTTGACAAGTCCGATGATTTCCGGCAAAATATTAAACTGTTTGTGTTTTGATTAAATTAAAAATTGACGAACGTTCGGATGAAATTTTCTAAAAATTCTTGGAATTTCACGGATAATCGCCTATAATTAAGCAGATCGAAACGACATATATCGTGATAATCCAAATATTCGGAATCCGTCCAGGCAACACCAGCAAAATGATGCTGCCGAATCAATTAAGGAGATATACTTATGAAAGTTCGCCGCAGTGATCGGCTGATCGACATGACGCGCTATTTATTAGAGCGGCCACACACTTTGGTGCCATTGACCTTCTTTTCCAAACGCTACGAATCCGCCAAGTCTTCCATTTCTGAAGATTTGGCCATCGTTCGCCGCACGTTTGCCCAACGCCAAACTGGTATTTTGGAAACAGTCCCAGGGGCTGCAGGTGGCGTGCGTTACATTCCGATCATGGGCAAAGCCGAAGCCACGGACTTTATCGGCGCCATGGCCAACCGCCTAAGCGAAACTGATCGCTTATTGCCAGGTGGGTATGTTTACTTATCTGATTTGCTCGGCACGCCTGACGTGTTGCGCCAAATCGGTCGTTTGATCGCCACGCAATACTTAGATCAAAAAGTCGACGCTGTGATGACGGTGGCGACCAAAGGGATCCCGATCGCGCAATCTGTTTCCCAATTTTTGAATGTGCCATTTGTGATCGTGCGGCGTGATTCTAAGATCACTGAAGGCTCCACGGTTTCGGTGAACTATGTCTCCGCAAGCTCTGCCCGCATTGAAAAAATGGAATTATCCAAGCGGTCACTCGCTGCCGGTTCTGGCGTCTTGATCGTCGATGACTTCATGAAAGGCGGCGGTACCGTCAACGGGATGCGTTCTTTGATCGCTGAATTTGACGCCAAGCTCGTCGGCATCTCTGTGTTTGCAGAAGGCAACTTCTCAGGCGATCGCATGGTTTCTGACTATACGAGCTTGATCCGCGTGGATGAAGTCGACACCAAAGCCAACACCTTGCATGCGGTGGCAGGCAATTATATGGATAAAAACATGGCCAAGCTGGAGGAACTTTCTAAGTGAGCGTCTACCTTTATCCGGTAAAAATGGCAGTGTTGACCTTCCCGATTTTGGCGTTGGTGTTGGCACTGCCTTTTTTGATCGGGCAATATCGTAAATATGGCAGCTTTTTGAAATGGCGAGCAGTCGTCATTTACAGTTTTGTCTTTTATCTGTTAGCGGCGTACTTTTTGATCATTTTACCGCTACCGAGTCGCGAAAGTGTCGCGCAGTTGACCACGCAGCGCTACAACTTGATTCCGTTCACTGCGCTACGTGAATTCATCAACACGACGGTTTTCTCACCGCTGCATCCAAGCACATGGCTTACGGCGATGAAACAGCCTGGCTTTATTCAACCGGTGTTTAACATTGTGTTGACGATTCCGTTTGGCGTGTACTTGCGCTATTACTTCAAGCGGCCATGGTGGCAAGCCTGGTTGATGAGCTTAGGCTTGTCATTGTTCTTTGAACTCACGCAGTTGTCTGGGTTGTATGGGTACTATCCACGGCCATATCGCTTGTTTGATGTCGATGATTTGATTTTAAACTCGACTGGTGGCTTGATTGGGGCGTTGATCGCGCCAGTGTTGATGCATGCTTTCCCAACACGAGAAAAAATGGATCAACAAAGCCTGCAAGCCGGCACTCGCGTCAGCTTGATGCGGCGCTTTGTGGCCTTTTTCTTGGATAACGTGGTGGTGGTCGGCATCGCGGCGGCGGTGTTGGGCTTGATCTCAAATTTACTCGGCATGCAAAAGCTACTGCCTGGCGTTTTGTTGACTTGGGTGTTGCCGGTATTTTTTTCCCATGTGTTAGTGCCTTGGGTCAATCATGGTGCCACTTGGGGCAAACAGCTGGTGAAGATCCAAGTGGTGGATGACAATGAGCATCCGGCCAAGTTTGGGACTTTGTTGTGGCGTGCGGTTTTGTTATACGGTGTGGCGCTACAAAGTTTGCGCGGCTTTTTCCTGATGTTTGAAGAGATCTTCTCGAAGTTCCACCGGACGGATTTAAATTTTGCGCTGTTGTTGCTGTTTGGCGTGTTGCTAGCGTTCATTATCGTCAACTTCATTTGGGCGCTATTTCGCAAGCCGATTCGCTTCTTTTATGAAGTGTGGAGTCACACGCATCAAATCAGTACCGTTAAAAACGTATCCAAATAAACGCATCGGCAGAATGTTGTAAAGACATTCTGCTTTTTTATTTGGTGGTTGAAATTGGTCTGAGACATCAGCTTGATTTAGAAGTATGGTCACTAGCAGGTGAACGGTTTGACCATTTGGATTGGTATACCCCAATGCTTTTCTTGTCAGGAAGCCTGGCATTGGCTATGATGGAGCTATACACGAAATTTAAAGGAGTCCATCATGTCTGCTAAATTCACGATTATTCTGGCGGCCGGTAAAGGTACGCGGATGAAGTCTTCATTGTATAAGGTTTTACATCAAGTTTGTGGCAAGCCCATGGTCGATCACGTGTTGACCCAAGTGGAACAAACCCATCAAGATCAAGTGGTCACGGTTGTCGGCCATGGCGCCCAAGACGTTGAAAAAGCGCTTGGCGATCGCACCCAATTTGTTTTACAAGCCGAACAACTCGGCACCGGCCATGCGGTATTACAAGCTGAACCGTTACTTGGCGATAAAGCAGGCATTACCTTGATTGCGAGTGGTGATACCCCATTGTTTACCGCAGACACGTTTGAAAAACTGTTTGCTTATCACGAACAAGCCGGCGTTTTGGCGACGGTTTTGACTGCTAACGCCCCAGATCCCTTCGGCTACGGTCGTGTGATCCGCAACGCTGATGGCAACGTTGAAAAAATCGTGGAACAAAAAGACGCGACCCCTGAAGAAGCTGCCGTTCATGAAATCAACACTGGCGTTTACGTTTTCGATAACCAAACTTTGTTCAAGACTTTACATCAAGTCGGCAACGACAACGCGCAAGGCGAATACTACTTGCCAGATGTGATCGGCATCCTCAAAGCCCAAGGTGAAGCCATCGGTGCGTACACCATGGATGACTTCTCTGAATCCATGGGTGTTAATGATCGCGTGGCCTTGGCTGCGGCCACTAAAGTGATGCAACACCGCATCAACGTCGCCCACATGAAAAACGGCGTCACGATGGTCGATCCTGACACCACTTATATCGACGCTGATGTCACCATTGGCAACGACACGATCATCGAACCTGGCGTTTACTTGAAAGGCCACACCACCATCGGCTCTAACTGTGTAGTGGGTACCCATTCTGAATTGATCAACGCCACCATCGAAGACAATGTCACCATCACCAGCTCCACTATTGAAGATTCAATCATGCGCAAAGGCTCCAACATCGGCCCGAACTCCCACTTGCGCCCACAATCTGATATCGGCGAAGACGTCCATATCGGTAACTTCTGTGAAGTCAAGAAAGCCACGCTTGGTGCGCGCACCAAGCTCGGTCATTTGAGTTATGTTGGGGATGCGACCTTGGGCTCTGACATCAACATCGGCTGTGGCGTGGTCTTCGTCAACTACGACGGTGTGCAAAAGTTCCACTCCAATGTCGGCGACAAGTCGTTTATCGGCTCAAACTCCAACATTGTGGCACCTGTTGATTTAGCGGATCATTCCTTTGTTGCGGCTGGCTCAACCATCACCAAAGACGTGCCATTCCACGCGATGGGCATCGCCCGTAGTCGTCAAACGAACAAAGAAAATTTCTGGGATCGTTTGCCAATTGCCGATGACCCGAACTGGAACTAAAAACAAAATCACGCTCACTGAAAAAACTTTCGGTGAGCGTGATTTTTTATTGGGCGAGTTTCAGTTGTTGTTTCACCGACTGTTTCCAATTGGCGAAAAAGAGGTTGCGGGTATTTTCCCAACCCCAGTGATGCAGCGGATCATCATTGAAAGCTAACCCACTGTTTGCACGCTGGGCTTCTTGCCACAAACCAAAGCGTTGATATTCCAAATGGGCGAACAAGAAGGTTTGCCGACCAGCCGTTGCCAAGAAAGAATGACCATTAGTGGTAGCGGCGATCAGGTCAACTTTTGAACGCATTGCTTCTATTGTAATATCGGTAAAGCGGGCATGCGGAGCGAGAAAATGTTTTGGCAACCCATCCAGTAAAGGTGAGCTTGCCAACTGATGTTGCGGATAAACGCCGAAAAGCTTTTGCGGTAGGTGCTGTTTTTCTAAGCCGAATTCGTGATGCAAGGCGGCCATCGCGCCCCAGCAGAGATAAAGCTGGGGGACTGCTGCGGCTTGCAAGGCATCGATCAATTGGGTAACTTCGCGGTAATACCACACGTCTTCAAAGGCGAGTCGATCCACTGGGGCGCCGGTGACGATGAAGGCATCCATTTGTGTCGCAAGGTTTAAATCTAATGGCTGCATCACGCCAGGGTTTTGCGGCACATGGCTTTTGGGATAGAATGCATGCACCTGAACTTGCGGGCCCAAAGCGTTTTGCCAGTCGTTGATCGCACCAACTTTGTCATGCATCAACACCAATAACCCGACTAACATTATTTCAACGCGGCAAAGCCTGCCGTTAAATCTGCTTTGAGGTCGTCGACGGCTTCAACCCCGACAGACAGGCGGATCAATTCATCTTGAATGCCGTTGGCTAAGCGGATCTCGCGCGGAACCGAACTGTGCGTCATCAAGCTGGGAATTTCGATCAAGGATTCCAAAGCGCCAAGTGATTCCGCTAAGGTGATGACATGCAAGTTTTCGACAAACTTTTGCGGATCTAGGCCTGGTTGTAATTCAAAACTCAACATGGCGCCAAAGCCGTGCATTTGCTTTTTGGCGACGGCGTAATCCGGGTTGTCAGGGTCGCCTGGGTAATAGATCTTGGCGACTTCTGGTTGCGCCTTGAGAAAGTTAAACAAGGCTTGGGTATTGGCGAGATGGGCTTGCATGCGCAAAGCTAAGGTTTTGATCCCGCGTTGTAATAACCAAGATTCTTGTGGGGCTAAAATGGCGCCGATCGCATTTTGCAAAAAGCCGATTTGTTCGGCAAGGGCTGGATCTTTAACCACTACGACTCCGGCGATCACATCAGAATGTCCGCCTAAGTACTTAGAAGCCGAGTGCAACACGATGTCTACGCCTAAGGTCAGCGGTTGTTGAACGATCGGGCTGGCGAAGGTGTTGTCGATGATCGACAAAATGTTGTGCGCATGGGCCAGTTTGGCTAAAGCTTCAATGTCTGAAACGTGCAACAAGGGGTTAGTTGGCGTTTCTAAGTAAATTGCTTTGGTGTCTTTGGTGATGGCTTGTTCAACTGCCTTTAAGTCGCGCGTGTCCACTGCAGTGAAGGTCAAGCCTAAGCGCTTGAAGACTTGGTTGAGTAAGCGGAAAGTTCCACCATACACATCATTGCCGACCACGATATGGTCGCCAGCGTTAAACATGGAAAATACGGTGGTGATTGCCGCAGACCCGGAAGCAAAGGCAAAGCCGGCAGTGCCTTGTTCGATGTCTGCGACTAAGGCTTCAACGGCTTGGCGCGTTGGGTTTGAGGTGCGGGAATATTCATATTTGGCTTGGCCGATATGGGTTTGATGAAACGTCGATGCCATATAAATCGGCATAGATACCGCACCAGTTTGCTTGTCTTCTGAGATGCCGCCGTGGATCAATTGCGTTTGTAATTTCATGTTAGTCTCCTTAGTCGTAAATGTTTTCGCTTAAGTAACGTTCTGCGCTGTCTGGGAAAATGGTGACGATATTTGAGTGAGCTGGCAGGCTTTGCGCCAGTTGTAAACTAGCAGCTAAGGCGGCGCCGCTGGAACTGCCGATGAACAAGCCAGCGTGTTGCGCGATGTTGCGAACTTGTTCAAAAGCTGCATCATCTGAAATCGTCAAGGTTTGATCGATGGGCAGATGTTTGAAAAATGGTGGGATGAATTCAACGCCGATGCCTTCAATGCGGTGAGGATGTGCTGGCCCGCCGTTTAAAATCGAGCCTTCTGGTTCCACTGCGATCACTTGGGTATGGGGATCTTCCGCTTTGAGATAAGCGGCGACGCCTGCAAAAGTCCCACCAGAACCCGCCCCGGCAACGAATGCGGCGATGGGTTCATGCAGATCTTGGGTGATTTCCGGGCCCAAGGTGTGATAGTAAGTGCCAGGATTAGCTGGATTATTAAACTGCATCGGGACAAAACTGTCAGGAATACTTGCGGCCAGCTGTTCCGCTTTTTTGATCGCGCCGACAATCCCTTGGTCGCTTGGTGTATTGACCAACTTTGCGCCAAGGGCTTTCATCAAGGTTTGCTTTTCCGCGGAGAAGTGTTCTGGCACCACAAGGATCACCGGTAAATGGCGCGCTTGGGCGGCGAGGGCCACGCCGATGCCAGTATTACCAGCTGTGGGTTCAATGATCGTGGTGTTGGCAGTGAGCAAGCCACGCCGTTCAGCATCTTGAAGCATGTATTCACCCAGGCGGTCTTTGATACTGCCGCCGGGATTAAACATTTCCAGTTTGGCAAAAATATGAACCTGATTTGGCGTTTGAATCGGCAGTTCGAATAATGGCGTGTGACCGATAGTTTCTTGAATATGTTTGATTAACATGATTTTTTCCTTTCGAAAGGGCCAGAGTTTTGATTTGCGCTTTTAGCACCAAGGCCCGTGGCATAGCTAGACGTAGGTGTGTTGCAAATCAAAACTCGACGTCGAGTTTACCAAGCAACACTGACACAGCTAGCTACGCATAAGCACTCGAGCCAAAGCCCAGGCTCAAGCGTTTATGCTAGGCTACCTGGTCAGCTAAGCTCGCTTGGTAAAACTCTGGACAAAAAAGGCGCCCCAACCAGAATATGGTTAGCGCGCCGAAACCAGTCCCCACCTGGGCACTGGACTCAATTTAAGACAATGAGTCAATGCAAACAGGCCAGACATCGCTTCAAGCGCGCTGTCTGACAGCAACAGTTCATGTTGTAAGTTGGCATTAACATCATCATTGTCCTCCCGAATCAGAATAAGGTCACTTTAACCCATCGCCTGCAAGCTTGTCAACACTATTTTTTAGACGACCCCCTAAACATTAATCGTGCAAAATCAGAAAAGTTGTGTCATAATAGCCGCACAATTGTTATTTTCTGGAGGAGAAGTTCATGAATAAACGCTCCAAAGCATCGCGCATTACTTTGCGTGCCTTGCTGACTGCTTTGATCATTTTACAAACGATGGTGCCGATGCTTGGTTTCATTCCACTCGGGTTCACCAGCTTAACGATCATTCACATCACGGTGATTGTGGCGGCGATTGTGTTAGGCCCATGGGACGGGATGTTTATCGGTTTGATGTGGGGGCTGTTTACCATCGTCCGCGCGTTGACGGCGCCGACGTCACCGCTTGATCCAATTGTCTTCACCAATCCGATCATCTCTGTGGTACCGCGAGTGTTAGTCGGCTTAGTAGCAGGCGTGGTGTTCACGGCGTTATATCATCGTTTTCACAATCAAGCGGTCGCCAGCGTGATCGCAGCAGCGTTAGGCACCTTGACCAACACGATTTTAGTCGTGGCGTTAATGGGTTGGCTCTACACTGGCCCGGTCGCCAAAGCTTACGGTGTGACTTCCAGCGGTTTGTTGAAAGTGTTGATGGGCGTGGTCGGCGCTAATGGGGTCCCGGAAGTACTCGGCGCGATGATTTTGACGCCATTGATCGTCGGCGCGTTATTTTCTGTTAAGCGCTTGGGGCTCAAACGCGCATAGAATTTCTGGGTTTCGTCATGACGACGAGGCCCTTTTTCATTGTCTGCGAAATTTTGTTAGAATGGACAATGGAAATGGGGGCGTCACACGTTGAAAAAAACCGACCAGGCTTTGGCTTTGCATTTGCCTAAAGCCGTATGTGAACAATTGGGGATCACCCCAGAGACACCGATGGAAATGAGTGTGAAAAATGGCCGCTTAGTTTTGCAACCGAAACTCGCGGCCCGCGTTTCAGCTAATCGCTTTATGTGGTTATTGCCACTGGTGGTGTCATTGGTGTTGAGCATCGGGGTTTATTTGTACTGGATCACCCAAAATATTCACAGCCTACCGTTGTCAGGGGATATTTCCCTAGGCAGTTTTGTGATCGGCGTCGGTTTAGTGGCTGGGGTGATCATTTTTGCCGGCTTTTTCATCCAAGCCCAACGTGCTAAAACGGTGCCGCGAATTTATTGGCGCAACTTTCCAGTAATCACTGGGGCTTTGGCGATCATGTTAGGCTTAGCGTTAGTCGGCGGCTTTTGGCTGTTGGATCAGTTATTTCCTGGCGCGAGTTTTGATCGGCTGACGGCGATTTTGATTTTTTGGTTGTTTTTGTTAGTGGTTGCGGCGTTTATGATGCAGGCGGCAGTGACCATCGATACCACGATGTTATCGAATCTGTTGTTAGTCGTGATCGTATCCGGTATGGTGATCGCCATGGCTACCAACAACACACGGCGCTGGTGGCAACATAATTTAAGCTTTTTAGGGACGAACATGGCCAGTCAAGCGTGGCAGTTCAATGTCACCTTGATCATTTCAGCGTTATTATTTGTGGCGTTAGTTGATACCTTGTTTGTCGCGCTTGAAGAACGCTATCCGCGCTCTTGGAAGTTGTGGACCATGCGCATCATGTTGACGCTGATCGGGGCAGATTTGGCATGCATCGGCATTTTTCCCAACAACGCGGCGTCACATTTGTTGCATGATCAAGCGGCGGGGATGTTGGTATTCTTGGTGGCAGGCCTGATCGTAGGCTGTCGTTGGTTGTTGCCAGGTGTCACGCAAGAATTTCTATGGTCATCTTATGCGGTGGCTGTGGCGTTGTTAGCCTTGAACTTTGGCTTTCGGTGGTTTGGCTGGCCGAGTTTGACCAGCTTTGAGATCCAAGCATTCGTGTTGGCCTTCGGTTGGGTATTGGTGTTATTTGGACGTTTAGAAACGTTGATCAATCAAGGCAGTCAAACTTGGGATGTGCAAGTGCTCGACGACTAGCGAATTGAGATTAAAAACTTTAACGCAAAAAATCCGCTCGCAAGACCCCGTAGGAAGGTCAAACGAACGGATTTTATTTTTTTAGTTAGACATTATTTGCCAGGAACATAGTCTTCATCGATGACCAGCACTGGCTTGATGGTCTTCCCAGAACGGGAATCTGCATTAGCTTCGTTGATTTGATCGAACTTGTAGAACTTTTCAGTCTTATCAAAATCAAATTGACCGGCTTGATAGAATTGGATCAAACGTGGCACGTCGATTTGCGGAATGGAATCACCCATGTTGACGCCGACGATCTTCTTGTCATCGACACACAAGTCATTCCAAGTGTCGACATCGATATGGTTAGGGGTAACGGCGATGGTGGCAGTGGTGCCGCCTTGAGCCAAAACCTTGATCGAGTTTTCCATGACCGCAGTGACACCAGTGGTATCAACGGCCCAATCGACACCGTAGCCGCCAGTTAAGTCTTTAACGGCTTTAACGACATCGACGTCTTTGGAGTTGATGGTATCAGTCGCGCCGAGTTCTTTAGCCAAGGCCAAACGAGAATCGACGATATCAATACCGATGACTTTGACACAGCCAGAGATCTTGCCAGCCATCATCGCAGCCAAGCCAACGGCACCAGTCCCAAATACCGCAATGGTGTCACCAGGTTTTGGTTGTAAGGTGTTCAAAACCGTGCCAGAACCGGTCACGTAGCCGCAACCCAGCGGGCCGAGTTTGCGCAAGTCGAGTTCCTTTGGTACTTTCACCGCGTTGCGTTCGCGAACAACAGTAGTGCTAGTGAAACTGGATTGGTCGAACATATCCGCGACATGCTTGCCGTCTTCAGTGAAGTGGCTGGAGCCATCTGGGCGGATCCCAGACAAGTTGTTGTGCGCGTAGTTTTCACATTGGGTTGGAATGCCTTTTAAACAAGACTTACATTGCCCGCAAGCATAAAATGACAAAACGACATGATCGCCTGGTTCAAATTGGGTAACTTCTGGGCCGACTTTTTCAACGATCCCAGAACCTTCATGCCCGAGTACGATCGGGTAGTCGATCACGGCGTCGCCGATCCGCAAGGCTTCGTCTGAGTGGCAGATCCCACTGGCAACCATATGGACTTGGATATCATCTGGGCCCATTGGTGCGAGTTCAATATCGTCTTTGATCACAAACGGATCGTTTTGTTTTTCAACCACAGCTGCTTTAATTTTCATTGGTAGTTCCCTCCATCAATTGATGTTTACGGTGTTCATTATTTCACAATTTTTCGAAAAAGCAAGCGGTTACAACAGAGCTATAACCTTTTGTTCCAGTACGAAAAATGCGAACTACAACAGTTCAAGCGCGCCGTTAAAAGCCCATTAATACAGATTAGCGATGGTAATGTGGTAAAAAATAACAGAGAGTCGGAACATATTTACAGATTAGCTGAAAATTTGCGCCTTTTAAAATGATAAATAATTGATAACTAAAGTGGATCGATGATAGATTTTCCAGAAGCAATCTGTCGATCTTCTTTTGGTGTGTGACCAAATTTATCCGCATATTTGTGATAAAAGAAGCTTTTATTGGAAATTCCAACTTCATGACACACATCACCGATCGGTTTTGTCGTGCTTTGAATCAGCTCGCGTGCACGCAAAAGGCGTTCCTCAGTTAAAGCATCGCTGAAAGTCTTGCCGACTTCTTTGCGGAAAAGATTACTCAAATAGTTTTTGTTATAGGCATATTTTGCCGCTAAGTCATCGAGACTTAGCTTTTGATAGTGCTTGCGAATATCATCCAAAATCTGGATTGTCAGTTTTTGTCCAGGCGAAGTGACCGGTGTGGGCATTTCGTAGTTGCGAACTAAACGGGCAATCAATACCGTCAGTTCCGACTTGATAATGGTATCGGCAAATTCATTTTGCTGATAATATTCGTCAATCAGTGAATCTAGCGTGATACGAATGTCGCGAGTGGCTAGACCGTGATTTTTGAATAACAAATATGATTTTGAAGATTGTTTATTGTTGATGCGATTGAGCAAGAAATCATAGAGCACACTTTTCGTCGCTTGGACTTGATTGATTAAGTCGATCGAGATGTTTCGATCTCGAAACAAGACGTTGATCATTAAATCATCTTCTCCCAAAGCATCAATCGCGTGCTGGCTGCCGATATCTAAAAGCAGGACGTCACCTTCAGATAACGTGACGAGATGGCCGTCCACTTTCTCAACGGCGTGCCCGCGTAACATATAATTGATCTCAAAAAATTGATGCGTATGCAAAGGATAAGGCGCAAAGCGGTTATGTTTGCGAATATTGACACTGCAATTTTTAAAGAAAAAATCGTTTAAGACGGGGATCTGGTTGGTGTGGCTCGCCTGTGAATCGATGGCTGCTGGTGGAATATCGTCGCTGACAAGATGACTTTTTTGCTGTTGTCGCTCAACTGGTGACAACGCCTGCAGTGACTTGAATACTTCAACGTCCATGAATGGGCCTCCTGTGATTCTGTTCCGAATCGAATACGTTTATGACATTGTGCGAATATCGTGTAAGCGATTAAATGATAACCGTAATCAAGGATTTGCGCAAATGAAATAAATTTGTAGGAGGTTCAGCATGGCAGAAGGATCGTTAAAATCTACAGTTCGTGTATCTATTACGAATTTCTTAGACTCTGGCAGTATCGTTGCCGGGTCGGTCGGCTTAACAATGTGGACGAAACATTTTGGCCTCAGCACCCTTGAGGTCGGGGTGTTAGGTGCCTTATCGGCAAATGCTTTCGGGGCAGCGCTTGGAGCTGTCATCGGGGGGCCATTATCTGATAAGTTTGGCCGACGTTTCATTTACGTTTATGACATGTTGGTTTATATGATCGGGACGTTGCTGGTGGCATTTGCCAATAGTTTTGCGATGTTGTTGGCAGGCTTTATTGTCATCGGGATCGCGGTCGGTGCAGGGGTTCCGGCGTCATGGTCTTATATCGGTGAAACCGCTGCGGGAACGGAGCGCGCTAAGAATATTGGGGTTTCGCAATTTGCTTGGTCACTTGGCCCAGCGGTGATCTTTATCGCGGCACTGTTATTAAATCCTTTAGGCTTGTTAGGCAATCGCTTGATTTTTGGCGGTTTGACCATAGTCGCTTTCATCGCCTGGAACTTACAACGGACGTTACCAGAGTCACAAGACTGGTTGGATCAAAAGGCTGAAGAAAAGCGTGTGGGTCATAAATCCGCTATCAACGCCCATCCTTATCGCACCTTGTTCTCCAATAAAACATCGATCAAGTGGTTACTGTTTTTGATCGGGGTCTACGCATTGTGGAATTTAGTTGCCGGCTCTCAAGGTATGTTTCTTCCGTACATTTTCGAAAGCGTTGTCAAACTCGACGCGACCCAATCTAGCCTGTTAAATATCTTGATTTGGGTACTGACTGCTTTAAGCACGTATTTCGGTTTTGCGAAGTTCGGCGACAAAGTGGATCATCGCTTCTTCTTCGGTGTTGGTGCGATCATGTCGCTGCTATCTTGGATCTTGTTGACCTTCTGGGGCATGAGCCAATCTTGGGCATTGTGGGCTTTCGCTGCATTATGGGGCATCTCTGCTGGGATCGGTGCGCAAGCTTGGTACGCATTGTGGGCCACCGAATTATTCCCGACCCAGTTTAGAGCGGGTTCTCAAGGCATCATGTTCTTCATCGTGCGGGCTAGTGCCGGCCTTTACTCGATTTTTGTGCCGACCATTATGGCGCAACTTGGATTTTCCGTCGGCGGTTACATCATGATCGGCATTTTGATCGTGTCATTGATCATCGGCTTGATCTGGACGCCACAAACGCGAGGCAAGAGCCTTGAAGAAATCACCAAGGAACAATATGGTGAAGAATTTTTAAACGAAGATCAAAAAAAGAAATTGCAATAACTCGAGGTGAATACCATGCATTATTACGTCGCAGTTGATATTGGGGCTTCAAGTGGTCGCTTGATCTTAGCTTCAGTTGAAGAAGGCAAGCTCCATTTAGAAGAAGCCCATCGTTTTAAAAATGGCTTTGAGCATGTGGAAGGTCATGATCGCTGGCAAGTGGATCATTTGATCTGTGAAGTTTTAGAAGGACTCAGCAAGATCAAAGCGCGTGGGATCAATCATGTGAACTTAGGCATCGACACTTGGGCTGTCGATTATGTGTTGATCGATGAAGCAGGCAACAAATTACACGATCCGATCGCCTATCGTGATTCACGAACGAACCAAGCAATCGCCAATCTGACTTCAGCCTTACCTAAAGAATATATCTATGAAAAAACTGGCATTCAGTTCCAAGCGTTCAACACGTTGTACCAGTTGTACACCGAAGATAAAAACGACTTGAAGCGTGCCGATAAAATCATGATGATCCCAGATTATCTGGGTTATGTGTTGACCGGCAACGCTGTGACTGAAGTGACGAATGCGTCGACCACTCAAATGCTGAACCTGCGCCAAGGCTTGTTTGATAAAGACTTGATGGCAGAAGTCGATGTGGATGCTGATCAATTTCCACATTTGGTTGAAGCTGGCACCTTATTAGGCAGTGTTCGTCGCAAATGGCATAAGCAATATGACATTCCTGAAACGGATGTTATCACCACTGCGACTCATGATACCGCCAGTGCTGTGGTCGGGACTCCAGGATTTGGTGAAAATTGGGCGTTCTTAAGCTCAGGGACATGGTCATTGTTAGGCGCAGAACTCAACACCCCAGAAAATGGTCTGGCAGCGTTCAAAGAAAACTACACCAATGAGTGGGGTGCTTATGGGACTTACCGGTTCTTAAAAAACATTATGGGCTTGTGGATCATCCAAAAAGTCAAAGCTGAACTTAACGACCAGTATTCATTTGCAGATCTTGCTGACTTAGCGCAACAAGAACCGGCCTTTAGAACGTTTATCGATGTCAATGATCTGCGCTTCCAAAACCCAGACAGCATGATCAAAGAGCTTCAAGCTTACGCCAAAGAAACTGACCAGTTCGTGCCGACGACACCTGGGGCTTTAGCCCGGGTGATTTATGACAATTTGTCCCTGTATTACGCCGATTCTGTGCAAAAGCTTGCCCAAATCGTCGGGCATCCGATCACCACGTTAAATATTGTGGGTGGCGGCTCTAATGTTGCCTTGATGAATCAGATGACCGCTGACCTTGCTGGAATTACCGTTGTGGCTGGTCCTGGTGAAGCCACCGCGATTGGCAATATTATGGTGCAAATGATCGCCACTGGCCAAGTTAAAGACGTTGTGGCTGGCCGGCATTTGATTGAAGATTCATTTGATTTAAAGACCTTCCAACCTGATGCAAAACAAGATCCACATGTGTTAGCAAACTATCAAGCCTTCTTGGCTCGCCAACTTAAAGGAGATGACTGATATGTATCGTATTGCGCAAGTCATGTACATCAATCCGGATGCTTATGATGAATACGCTAAGCGTCATGCTGAAATCTGGCCAGAAATGAAAGCAGCGTTAAAGGCTCATGGAGCCACAAACTATTCGATTTATCTCAATCGGCAAAATGGTCAAACCTTGGCTTATCTGGAAGTGCCAGATGTCGCTGCTTACAACGCGATTGCTGAAACTGAGGTTTGCAAGCGCTGGTGGCACTTCATGGAACCCATCATGAAAACTAATCCAGATGAAAGCCCAGTCGCCGACGACCTTGAAGAAGTCTTCCACTTAGATTAACGCAAAAAGGAGCGTAAATATTATGGTTAAAGCAGAAACTGTTGATAAAGCTTACGAAATTGCTAAAGAACGCTATGCCGAAGTGGGTGTTGATACTGAAGCGGCCATGAAGCGTTTGGAAACTGTCCCATTGTCCTTGCATTGCTGGCAAGGCGATGACATTCACGGGTTCTTAAACCCTGAACAAGAATTAACTGGCGGCATTGCCGTGACTGGGGATTATCCTGGCGTTGCCCGCACCCCTGATGAATTGACCAGTGATCTGCATGAAGCCTTGAGTTTGATCCCTGGGAAACACCGTGTGGCGTTGCACATGATTTACGCCGTTGCCAAAGACGGTAAGAAAAAAGACTTCAACGACATCAAGCCAGAAGACTTCGATTACTGGATCGACTGGGCGAAAAAAGAAGGTATTGGCCTAGATAACAACGGGACGTTTTTCTCCCATCCTAATGTTAAAGACAATATGACGGTGGCCAGTCCTGATAAGAACATCCGCGACTACTGGATTCAACACGGTAAGTTGACGCGTGAAGTTTCCAACTACATCGGTGAACAACTCGGTCAAACTTGCTACAACAACTTCTGGGTCCCAGATGGTTTTAAAGACAACCCAATTGACAAGTTGACCCCACGTGAACGCATGTTGGCATCGCTTGATGAAATCGAAGCTAAAGATTACCCAGAAGCTAATGAGCAAGATTCCTTTGAAGGCAAGCTGTTTGGTGCCCCAGGCATTGAATCCTTCACCGTTGGTTCTCACGAATTTTATCAATACTATGCGATCACCCGTCAAAAACTTTGGACCATCGACGCCGGACACTTCCACCCAACAGAAGATGTTTCTGATAAATTTGCGTCATACTTCCCATTCACCAAAAAGGATCTGTTCATGCACGTTTCTCGTCCAGTGCGTTGGGATTCTGATCATACCGTGATCGTCGACGACGCTTTGCTGCGGATCACGCGGTCATTAGTTCGGGACAACTTGTTGGATCGTACGCATATTGGTTTGGACTTTTTTGATGCGACCATCAACCGGGTTGCAGCTTGGGTCGTAGGCGCTCGCGCAACTCAAAAGAGTTTGTTGCAAGCAATGTTGGCGCCAATCGATCAATTAAAGCAATCTGAATATAACGCTGATTTCACCACTCGTCTGATCGAAACTGAAGAATTGAAGAGTATGCCATTTGGTGCTGTTTGGGATAAGTTCTGCCAAGATCACAATGTTCCAGTTGGCTTTGATTGGATGGACAACATTCATCAGTACGAAAAAGACGTTCAATTCAAGCGTAACTAAACTATATATGAAGGAAGCTATCTAACATGGATACCAAAAAGCAGTTTTTAAACCCAGAATATGCGCCAGCATTCGTTGATTCTCCTTATGTGAAGCAATTAGGCAAAATCACCTATGGGCTCTACAATCATGGTTGGGATGAACGCAATGGGGGTAACGTCTCTTGCCGCTTGTTCCCAGAAGAAGTGGCACCGTATCTGGATTGCCATCAAGTCCTGCGCAACATTCCGATTGATTTTGATGCCAGTGAATTGAAAGGCCAACTGTACTTGGTCACTGGGACTGGTCGTTACTTCAAGAATGTCATTGATTTTCCAGAACGTGATGCCGGCTTAGTGCGCATCGCCGAAGATGGTCACTCTGTTGATCTGCTTTGGGGCTTTAACGATGGGGGGCAGCCGACCTCTGAATTTCCAGCGCACTTGATGACCCACATCGTTCGTCAAAAGCAAGACGCTGATCAACGTGTTGTCATGCACTGTCACCCAACCAACCTCATCGCCATGAGTTTTACCTTGCCATTGGATGCGAAGGTCTTCTCTCGCATTTTGTGGAAGATGCAGGCCGAATCAGTCGTGGTCTTCCCAGAAGGTGTCGGCGTGATTCCATACATGACGCCAGGGACCAATGAAATTGGTGAAGCCACCGCGGAAAAGATGAATGATTTCCGCTTAGTCTTGTGGCCACAACATGGGATCTTTGCGGCAGGCGATTCGATCGATGAAGCCTTTGGTTTGATCGAAACTGTTGAAAAGGCGGCTTTGATCTACACCACGGTCCAATCTCAAGGTGGTAAGTTCGTCAACGAAATCACCGATCAAGATTTGAAGAACTTATGCAAGCGATTCGCCATTACCCCAAATCAAGATTTCATCGATGGGGATTCCTTAATTAAATAAACCTTGATGCAAATGGCGCCTATGGTTGAGGCGCCATTTTTGTACGGAAAATTCTGAATCGGAAGTGAAAATGGATTGCCTCTGTTTATTTTCGCCACTTTCAAGCGTTCCATGGTATGCTTAAGTCAAATCAGCCAAAGGGAGCGATTACATGTTGAGCCTTGCCAAGTATATTGACCATACGTTGTTAGCCCCAGATGCCACGCAAGCGCAAATCGATACCGTGATCTCGCAAGCCAAGCAGTACCATTTTGCCAGTGTGTGTCTCAATCCTTATTGGGTGCCGCGCGCCCATGCCGCGTTGCGCGAGAGTGATGTGAAAGTGTGTACGGTGATCGGCTTTCCACTAGGCGCCAACACCACTTTGGTGAAAGTCGCCGAAGCCAACCATGCGTTAGATGAAGGTGCCCAAGAAATCGACATGGTGATGAACATCGGCGAGTTGAAATTCGGCCATGATGATCACGTTAAGGCAGACATTCAAGCCGTGGCGGCGGCAACTCACGCCAAAGGTGGTTTGTTGAAGGTGATCATTGAAGCCGCATTATTGTCTGATCCTCAAATTGTGCGCGCATGCGAATTGGCTGAACAAGCCGATGCTGATTTTGTCAAAACCTCCACTGGTTTCGCCAAAGGTGGCGCGACGGTCCATGACGTGGTGGTGATGAAACAAGCAGTCGGCACCCGTTTAGGCGTCAAAGCGGCCGGTGGCATTCACACCTATGCGCAGGCCAAAGCATTGATCGAAGCTGGCGCGACGCGCATCGGGGCCAGTGCCGGTGTTGAGATTCTCATGGAGGCAGAAAATGAGCAAATTTAACCGCGTGATCGCAATCGTCACAGATTCTATTGGGATCGGGGAAGCCCCTGATGCCGCCAAATTCCACGATATTGGGGCAGACACTTTAGGCCATATCGGGGATCATTTTGATGGGGACTTGTGCTTGCCGAATTGGCAACATTTAGGCCTCGGCAATATTGAACGCCTGCGCCCGATATTAGGCGTCGGTCCAGTGCCGAACCCGCAAGGTTACTATGGCAAAATGTATGAAATCTCTGTCGGCAAAGATTCGATGGATGGCCATTGGGAAATGATGGGCTTGCCGGTGACGCAACCATTAGGCTTTTTCCCAGCAGGGTTTCCAGATGCCTTGATCAAAAAAATCGAAGCCTTCGCCAAGCGCAAAGTAATCGTCAACCTGCCTTATTCGGGGACAGATGTGATCAAAGAGTACGGTGAACACCAACTTAAAACTGGCGATCTCATTGTGTACACTTCAGGCGATTCAGTTTTGCAAATTGCAGCCAACACAGCAGTGATTCCATTGGACGAGTTGTATCGCATTTGCGAATACGCTCGCAGCATCACCGTTGACGAGTATCATATCGGGCGGGTGATCGCTCGCCCTTATGTCGGCGACTCCGCAGACACATTCACCCGGACCTCTGATCGCCATGACTACACCTTGAAGCCAACTGCACCGACTGATTTGGATCGCCTGCAACAAGCTGGCGTGCCCACTTATGGGATCGGTAAGATCAATGATATCTTCTCTGGCATCGGTTTAGATGACGGCGTGCATACAGTGTCTAATGATGATGGCATGGTGCAAACCATTGAAGCGGTGAAATCTGATCGCCAAGGCTTTATTTTTACCAACTTAGTCGATTTTGATGCGATGTACGGCCATCGTCGCAATGCGCAAGGCGATGGCGAAGCGTTAATGGCATTTGACCAGCGTTTAGGTGAATTGCTCAAGGTGATGAAAGCCGACGACTTGTTGTTGATCACGTCTGATCACGGCAATGACCCAAGTTTCCGCGGCACGGATCATACCCGCGAATATGTGCCATTGATTGCCTACAGTCCAACTTTTAATGCTTCAGGGGATCTTGGGGTGCGCAGTCCGTTTTCTGATCTTGGCGCCACCGTGCTGGATAATTTTGGCGTGACGCCAGGTGAATTCGGAAGCTCCTTCTTGTCACAATTACAATAGGAGGCAAGTGAAATGAGTACGCATATTGATGCCAAAAAATCAGCCATTGCGCCGATCGTGTTGTTGCCAGGGGATCCTTTGCGCGCCAAGTATATTGCGGAAACTTATTTAACGGATGCGGTATGTTACAACACAGTGCGCAACGCCTTTGGCTATACTGGGTATTTTGAAGGCGTGCGCGTGTCAGTGCAAGCCACTGGCATGGGGATTCCGTCCATGAGCATTTATGCCACTGAGTTAATGGTGGATTATGATGTTCAAGTGTTGATTCGCGTGGGCACAGCTGGCGGGTTGAGCCCAGATGTCAAAGTGCGCGACGTTATCCTCGCACAAGGGTCAACCACAGACTCTTCGATTATTCTCAATACCTTTGGCGCCGGGATGTATTTTGCCCCGTTGGCAGATTTCAAGTTGCTCGATCAAGCCTATCACGAAGCCCAAGCACAAGGCTTATCGGTGCAAGTCGGCAATGTCCTTGGTGAAGATCGCTTCTATAATGATGAAATAGATCGCCACAAGTTGATCAAGTATGGGGTGTTGGCCACCGAAATGGAAACGCCAGCGCTATATCTGTTGGCGCGAAAGTATCAGCGCCAAGCTTTAGCTATTTTGACGGTATCGAATCATTTGATCACTGGTGAGGAAACGACGGCGATCGAACGGCAAACCAGTTTTGACGATATGATCGCGCTTGCATTCGCAGTTGTAAAGGGATTGTAATATTACGCCGACAGTCGTGGCCAGCCCCGACTTGTCGGCTTTTTGTATGCCTACTTAAGCGTTTGCGAACGTGCATTCGGGTGTGAAAAGCCTGTGATGGTGCTATTCTGTAACTATCTATTTAAGAAAATTTAAGCTATTAAAAGTGTCCTTAAGTTTTGATTGGAGGAATCTAGATGACAGAGTCAAAAAAGGCCTTTGCGATCGCTGCAGGTTTAGCTGGGGTTGCTGGTGCTGCCACATTAGTCGCTGCACCAAATACTGTTAGTGCATCGACTGGTACCGTCACCTATGCAGAAGGTGCCACCACAGTTTGGCAAACGCCAGCATTTAAAACGGTGCAACGTTACGTAGTCAAAGACCAGTCCATTGCGATTGTCGGTCAAAAAACCGTCAATGGCACGATTTGGTATCAAATTGGGACTAACGAGTGGATCCCTGAAATCTATCTCCAAGTCGGTGGCGCAACGCCAGCAGCGACTAGCACAGCAAATGTGAAAACTGCGACAACCACCACAGCAACTGGGACTTTCCAAGTTGAAGCAACTTATACTGAAGGCGCTGTAACCATTTGGAACAGCACCAACTATTCTGATGCTTCAGGCAAGTACTTAACCAGTGATGCCACCGCTACAGCTGTTTCTACGGTGCAAGCTAATGGTGAAACTTGGTACAAGTTAGCTAATGGTGGCTATGTGCCTGCTCGTTTTGCTGCCAAGGCTGGCACTACGCAAGCTAAGGCTGTCGCACAACCAGCCCAAGCTGCTACCACTGCGACTAAGGCTGCGACCACGACTGCCGCACCTGCAGCGACGACGACACCAGCTGCTGATACCACGAATTCAACGACTGGTACCACTGCTGAAGATACAGCTTCAACAGCTACTACTGCAGCTGCTGCCACCAAGACCACTAGTGCTGCGCCTGCAACTAGCACCACCACAACTGCGCAAGCCACTAAGGCACCTGCCGCGACGACTCAAACCACTGCGACACCAGCTACTAGTGCAACCACTACCACTGCGACCCAATCTTTGAAGGTCACTTACACGGATTCTGTGGTCACTGAATGGAAGTCTGCTAGTTACTCACAAGCTGCTGGTAAGTACTTGGCACCAAACACCACAGTGACTGCCGTTGGAACCACGACTGCAAATGGTGAAACTTGGTATCAATTAAGCGATGGTAACTTTGTTTCCGCTCGCTTCTTTGGTGCTCAAGGCACGGCTAACAGCAACCAAGCTGCAACCACCACGACCGCACCAAAAGCGGCTACAACAACGACTACGACGACTGCACCTAAAGCCGCAACTACGACCACTACGGCGCCAGCCCAAACGACTACCGCTGCTTCTACTACGACATCAACGCAACAAACCACAACACCAGCAGTTAAGAACACGGTTAAACAAACCACTGCTGCTAGTGCCAATGGTTCCCGTTCTGCTCGGATCGCCGCAGTGATCAACGTGGCCAAAGCCCAACTTGGCAAGCCATATGTTTGGGGCGGCAAAGGGCCTAACAGCTTCGATTGCTCTGGCTTGACGCATTATGCTTACCTCAATGGGGCCAACAAAGAAATCGGCGGCTACACTGGTGCGCAAGAATATGCCGGGACTGTGGTTTCCATTTCCAACTTACAAGTTGGGGACTTGGTATTCTGGGGTTCTCGTGGTAACACTTATCACGTGGCGATTTACCTTGGCGGTGGCCAATACATCGCTGCTCCTCAACCAGGCGAAAACGTCAAAATTGCTTCGATTTCCAGTTACTTTATGCCATCCTTCGGGGTTCGCGTGCTGTAATCGAAATCAAAAAGGGTCGAACATTGCGTTCGGCTCTTTTTTTGTCCAGAGTTTTTTGAAACGATTTTAGCCGGCCGGATTGCCTAGCCTTAGGGTTTGACCCGTACTTTGGTCGAATCCTGAGGCGTAGCAAGTCGTGTCGGCGTTGTTTCAAAAAGCTCGACGTTGCTCGTATTATCCCCATATCCGTTTAGGCCAAATACCGTCCCATGATCGTCAGCCAATGCATCAATTCAAGTTTGCGCACTGTGCCTAATCCAAGAAAGTGGTCTAACGCCAAAATCGCATCAGTTGCTTCAGTGCGTGCATCTGGATGCATGGCCAACCAAGGCTTTAGCGTCGCGCGTGCTTCAAAAAACTTGGTTCCGGGGTCTTGATAATCCGTGTTATTGACTGATACGAGGTGATGCACCCAAAGTTGGCTATGTTCTTGGTAAAGCAAGTGCATCGCAATGGCGCGTTGCGGATAGCCGTGTTCATCATAATGATGGGTGCTTAACGGATAATCAGCAAAGCCGACGCCAGGCAATTGTTGCCGCGAATATTGATAAAACTCTTGTTGCACCACATAGTAATCTTCAGTGCGGCCACGCGTCGGATAGTGGTCCTCTAAATAAATCGCGCGAGGCAAGTGCAACGCGCGTACTCGTGCAGTATTTGGGACCACAGCTAATTGATCAGACGCGAGTAAATGAACTTGGCCAAAAGTCGGGGCGATCACCAAATCAGCTGGGAGCACATCAAAATAGCGCGCCGTAGCCATTGGCGCAGGTAACGGATTGGGTAAAGCGTGCTTAGGTTGCGCCAGTAACCCGTATTGGCCAACTTGCGGATTTTGAACGATAAATAACGGATGCTCGGCGTGGGCAAAAGTTTTCACCACGCCGACTAAAGCCGGAATATCTTTGACTGGTTCGATGATCGGAATGATGTGGGGACTCAACGTTTTGGCCATGGTTTTTAACGCGAGTAAGTCATATTGACGCCCACGAATGATCGGGTAATAGTTCATTGATCTGCCGCCATTTTGAATGCCGCTAATTCTTCTGTCAACGCATCGACTTCAGCTTGCAAAGCCTCGATGGTGTCATTGTGCAGTTTCTCAACGAATTGATCATATAAATTCTCATCTGGATCATAAACTTGATAATCTGCAGAGCGTTTCCGCAATTCCCGCAACAATTGCTCGTTGGAAAAGGCGCCAAGTCCACGCTTCAAGCGCTTGGCTTTGTTGACTTCGCGATCAAGGCTGGCGATGAAGCGGTCAGTCAACGCAGCGTTGTCAACTTGCAGTGCTTGATAGCGGGCTGGCTTGGCGATCGTTAAAGCACCAGGCGCTAACGGCGGTTCGACACTGGCAGCGATAGCTTCAGGATCAAACGCGCGATAAGTCATCACACCGATATGGGCAGGAATTTCGGCTTTGAGTTTGGGATAAAGCGTCGCCGGGAAAACAAAATAATTGTAGTTGCCGATAAACGACAGCTTGGCATTGGAGTGAAAGTCGGCTTTGGTAACTTTCAATTCAAAACAGCGCCAAATCCCATCTGGTTGCCGCACTAAAGTATCCACGATGCCGGCGTCATCAGGCATCGTGACTTCTTCAACAGCAGTGGCGCCTTGTTCTTCCCAATAGGCGTATAACGTTTTTTCTAAATCTAAAGTCAAAGACGTTTTCATGAGTCTTCCTTTTCTGTGGCCCAAAAGTCGGTCAATTGGCCAGCCAACTGCTCCAATCCGTAACTCACCGTGGCATGTGCCCAATGTGGGGGAAACAGTTGCGCATAATCCGGCCGACAAAATCTGGCATCAAGCAGTAAAATCACACCGCGATCATGGCTGCCGCGGATCACGCGTCCGCCAGCTTGCAACACATTATTGAAGCCCGGCAGTTGATAGGCATAAGCAAACCCATTGCCATTGACGCGATCAAAGTAAGCTTTCAGTCGATCAGTTTCTGAATTCAATCCTGGCAAGCCGACGGAAATAATGGCGACGCCGATCAACTGCGCCCCTTTTAAATCGATCCCTTCACTAAAAATGCCACCGAGTACCGCAAAGCCGATCAAGGGATCTGGATCTTCGCGAAAATGATCTAAAAACTGCGCGCGAGCTTCGGCGTCCATCGTGCCGACTTGCTTGACCACTTTCATGTCTGGATTTGCCGCTTCAAAGGCTTCGGCGACTTGGGTCAAATAAGCGTAAGACGGCAAAAATACTAAATAATGACCTGGCTGGGCGCCACACATCACCGTTAAGCTGGCGATCACTTCAGGCAGGCTTTGCTGCCGCTGTTTATAAGTGGTTTGAATGTTACCGGTGACGATCACGGCTTGATGCTTAGGGTCAAACGGTGACGCCAAGCGATAAGCTAGTGAGTTTTCAGAGCCGCCGAGCACATCTTGATAATAAGGCAAAGGCGAAAGCGTCGCGGAAAATAACACCGCCCCGCGCCCTTTGTCCAAGCTCGCGCTGATAAATTCTGAAGGATCCAAACACATTTCTTTAATGGTCAACTTTTGGCCATCATCAGTCAACTTGGTTTCAAAACAGTCATTGTAGAAATCATAGATCCGCAAAAACCCTAAGCACACGAAGTACACTGGCAACAATAAGTCGACAACGGCTTGTTGGTCTGTACGCAATTCACCAGATAACCATTCATGAATACTTTGGCTCAAGCGGTCCAACGCTTCAACGAAAGCTTCAACCGGATCGCCGCGAAACATTTCGCGTTGACCATCCATACTCAAGCGCACCACATCAAAAGCGGTGATCAACTTGGTGATATTACCTTTGATCGCCGGTAAGCCTGCGCCTTTGAAAGGGGCCAAGGCGACTTTGAGTTGCGTAAAGGCGGCATCATCAATTTCTGCAGAATACATATCGCGCGCTCGTGACACCAGATTATGGGCTTCGTCGATCAAAAAGAAGTTGGCATCATCAGGCTCGGCAAAAAAGCGTTGTAAAAATACGGCCGGATCAAATAAATAGTTATAGTCGCAAATGATCACATCACAAAATAAACTGGCGTCCAAAGAAAATTCAAAAGGATCCAAGGTGTGTTTGCGGGCATAGATTTCGATCGTTTTTTTGGTGATCGCATTTTCGTTGGCCAACATGTCTTTTAACGCCGGTTTAAGGCGATCATAATAGCCCAGCATATAAGGATTTTTCGTCGGGTCATCAGGCTCGTCGTCAAAGGTGATGGTGTCTTTAGCCGTCAAGATGATGCTTTTGGCCACTAAGCCATGTGTTTCCAACAAGGCCATCGCTGATTCGGCGACATGGCGCGTAGATTGTTTGGCCGTTAAATAAAAGCAGCGCTGGATCAAGCCTTCACCCATGGCTTTAATGGTCGGAAAAATGGTGGAAATGGTTTTCCCGGTACCAGTAGGGGCTTCAACAAACAACCGCGTCGATGCGGCGATGGTTTTATAGGCCGCGGCAGCTAATTCGCGTTGGCCTTTGCGATAAGCGGGGAAGGGAAATGCCAAATCTTGAATGCTGGCGTCGCGAGTTTTGATGATATCACTGCGCAACTTCAGCCAATCGCCAAACTCAGCCAACAAGTCGTCGAACTCATCACTTAATGCCTCGGCAGTTTGTTGTTCTGAAAAGCGGGTGACCGCATCATTGGAGGTTTGATAATATACCAAATCCAAGGTGATATGATCAAGCTCGCGTTCTTGGCATAAAAAATGACCATAAACGCGTGCCTGCGCCCAATAACGGTCTTTGGTGTTTTGGGGCAATTGATCCCATGAGCGCGCAGAGGTTTTGATTTCTTCGACCACCACGTCTTTTGCGGTAGTTTGCACGCCATCAGCCCGGCCATCGATCACATAGACTTGATCATTGACGGTGACCGAATGCTTCATATAAACTTCTTTTTTATAGGTGTCGTCATACGCTGATTGTAGCCGGCGGTGAATCTTGGCCCCGATCAGCGCAGTGTTATTCGAATTGGTGGTGACCGGATTGAGATCTCCGGTGCGTACGGTGAATTCCACGAATTCGCGCACGCCGATACGATTAGTAGCCAAGTTTTCACCTCCTTATCTATGGTGTCCGGCATCGACAATGTTCAGCTACATTCAAGAAAATCAATGATGGCAAAACGTGAGCAGATTTAATCCGTAAGCTTGTGATAGCAACCGAGAAAATTTGTGGGTGGAAGCGGCTTGGCAGAACGGAGGAAAACTGGACAATTGCCCGTGGCAGTGGAATCAAGTATGACGCCGTTTTTTGGCGGCATGCGCAGATTCTACCGGCAGATTTAGAAACAAAGTGGTTTTCTTTGGTTTTAAATCTAGGCAAAAGAACATCGGCCGGGCTTTGGTCGATTTCTGGAGCCGGCCGCACCGGCAACTTGTCCAGTTTTTCGCAGTGGCGCCAAGTCGCTGGAGCCCACAGATTTTCGGACCGCCTGACAATTGGTACGCGAACGTTAAGTTTAATCCCTACTAGTATAGAGGAGTTTGGAAAAAAGTTGAACCTTGCTAGAAAAATCGCTATAGTTGGCCTTGTCATGAATTTCTGAAAAAAGGGGATCCCAAAATGGAAATCAACACCAAAGCCTTCCAAGAAGCCATCATGGACGGCAACTACACCACTTTCAATCAAGATGTTACCCCAGCAGTCGCCGCTAAGGGCCTCGATTCTGCACTGGCCCCAGTGTTTGCCGCAGTTTCGGACGCGATTGCCCAAGGCAAGTTGATTCAAGCGCAGTTGACGATCACCAGTGCTGAGCCAACGATCATCCGCTTAGAAACTGGCATCGTGAATTTGCCTTTTGCCGATGCCAAAAAAATTATCAACTTTTTAGAACCTGAAGAACAAGTGCCATTGAAACTGTATTTGATCGTGATTGCTGAACATGTCAATGCGTCTGGTTTGCGCATCGACGAAGTGGCCACTTTAGATCAATACACTGAAAACGAATCGGCACAACAAGCTGCGATCGTAGCCGCAGGGATGCAAAAACTCGACGAAATTGCTGAAAATCAATTACGCCCAGCGCCAGCGCCAGTGGAAAAGAAACCCGCAACGCGCAAAACGACCACTAAGAAAACCACAACCAAGCGTAAAACGACCACCCGCAAAACCACAGCTAAGAAAACGACCACGCGTAAAACCACGCGTAAGCCTGCTGCTAAAAAGGAGGCCAAAGCATGATCACCCAAGCCTTGATTTTTATCGGTGTCGGGTTGATGGCTGGCATTTTAGGCGCCTTGCTTGGTTTAGGTGGCGGGATCATTGTGACCCCGGTGATCACCTTACTGCTCGGCTTGCCGATTCAATATGCGATCGCGGCTTCGATCATCGCTGTCATTGCCACCAGCTCAGGTGCGACAATCGCTTATCTCAAAGATGAAATGCTGAATTTGCGCGTGGCGATGTTTTTGGAAATTGCCACGACTGTCGGCGCCGTGCTTGGGGCGGTGGTCACTGGTTTAGTTTCCAGTCAAGTGCTGTATTTCTTGTTTGGCGCCTTGTTGATTTTTTCCACTTATAATATGGTACGCAAACTCATCGGCAAAATAGACGCGCAACGCGATCCAGTGCCTGACCCTGCTGCCGAAAAACTGCGCTTAAACGGCGCTTATTATGATAAAGCTAGCGGCAAAGAAATCGAATATAAAGTCACCAATGTCCCTGGCGGCTTTGCGATGATGTTTGGCGCCGGCTTGGCTTCAGGATTGCTTGGCATCGGCTCTGGGGCGTTTAAAGTGTTAGCCATGGATACGATCATGCAAATGCCATTGAAGCCTTCGACTGCCACGTCAAACCTGATGATGGGGGTCACAGCCGCTGCTAGTGCGACAGTGTACTTCTTCAATGGGGCTTTGCAGCCACAAATCGCTGCACCTTTGGCCATCGGCATTTTGATCGGCGCCACGATCGGGACGCGGATCATGCAATTATTGCCAACGAAGATCTTGCGCATGATCTTTATTCCCGTGATCGGCTATATGGGCTTGCAAATGCTCTTGAAAGGATTTGGGGTGACCATCTGATGACGCCAGAAATGAAAAAAGAAATTGACGACATCGAAAAAATCATCGGCAAGATCATGCAAATTGGGGTGCTGATCGCCGCATTTGTGATTGTGGTCGGCATTTTGGATCTGTTGATCACCGGCTCGACGGGTTATCCAATTGGGGTTCATCCGCATGCGCCTGGCACGATTTTGCAAGGTGTGATGCAGTTTAAATCCTATGCGATTATGATGCTGGGGATCTTTTTGCTGATTTTAACGCCAGTGTTGCGAGTCGTGGTTTCGATTTACGCCTTTATCAAAGAAAGGGATCGCCTTTATACCTGGATCACGACGATCGTGTTGATTATTTTGATCATCGCGATGGTAATCGGCTACTTAGGCTAAAACATTGCTTCGTGCTTACTGACTCAAGGCACGGAGCATTTTTTGTTCTTTAATTTCGTGACATTTGTTCATTATAGACGCACACTTTGTTATTAAATTAATGGGATGTATTTGAACTGTTCACGTTTAGTAACGTTCACGTAAAACTCGGCTGGTAGACTCTAGTTATCAAATGTTGAAGCTTCTGTGATTTTATGAAGCTTAAGAGAACTTTTTTCGAGTACCATGCCAGGAGGAAAATCGTGAAAATTAGTAAATTAACTGCATCTTTATTAACTAGTACTGCTGTCTTTGCCGGCGTTTTAGTGGCCCAACAAGGTCAATCTCATACCGTTTCTGCCGACAGCAAATTGCGTGTCGACTATTCATCTAACTTGCGTCAACAAGCAGGCACTGACGCGAACATCATCGGTGGCTTAAAAGTTGGCGAAACATACAGCTATGACAAAACTGCCACTGCTAATGGCTACACTTGGTATGAAATTGGCAACAACAAGTGGGTTGCCTCTGCTGGTGCCAAAGTCACCGGCGGCCAGGTGGTGGTCACTGACGCTTCTAACAAGCGTGTTGGTCCATCGACTAGCCACAAAATCGTGGGCGGTTACTACCCAGGTCAAAAGTTGACCTTCACTGAAACCGCACAAGCAGGCGGCTACACTTGGTACAAAGTGGGCAAAAATGCCTGGGTCGCTTCTGCTGGTGTGACTGAAACTGGCGTCACCCGAGTTGCAAACCAAACGACCACTGCTGCACAACCTACAAGCACAACAACTACTGCTAACACTACTAGTGCGCAAACGACGACACCAGCTGCATCAACGACGACTGCAACCACGCCAGCTGCAAGCACCGCTAACACAACGACTGCAAGTACTACCACTGCAGCGGCTAAAACCACGACGCCTGCAACCAGCACGACAACTACCGCTACCACCACACCAACAGTGACGGCTGCTAGTGGTAAAGTGCAAACCACTGTTGCTTCTAACGTTCGTAGCAGTGCAGATACCTCTGCTTCCATTACTGGGAGTTTACCAGCAGGCACGATCCGCAACTATACTGCCACCAGTGTTGCTGACGGTTACACTTGGTATCAAGTCGGCACGAATCAATGGGTCGCTGGCGCCAAGCCATACTACGGTACTGCTAGTGCGACAACTAGCACGCAAAGTTCAACGACTACTGCTTCAAACACGACGACTCAAAGTCAACGCACAACATCATCAAGCACGACCACTCAATCTTCAAACACCACTTCTTCATACACCAGCGCTGCCACGACAGGTACGCAAACTGCGAAGAACTCTGCAGGTAACACCTATGCTTGGGGTCAATGCACTTGGTATGTGAAGTCTGTCGCACCTTGGGCTGGCAACTACTGGGGCAATGGCGCACAATGGGGCGCTAGTGCTGCCGCTGAAGGCTTCACGGTCAACCATACACCTAGTGTTGGTTCCATCGTTGTCGTTGCCGGTGGTCAAAACTTCGGCGGCTGGACTGCCGCTGCTGGTTATGGTCACGTGGCTTATGTTGTCGGCGTTTCTGGCAACACGATCACGGTTCAACAAGGCGGCATGGGCTTCTCTAACCCAGCTGGTCCTAACACCCAAACGGTCAGTGGTGCAAGCAACTTCACTTACATCCATCGTTAATCAAAATTTGCGAGTCGTGGAAAAACGGCTCGTTTTTTGTTGGCGTTATTTACCAAAGCACCGATTTGTAATAATTGTTATGTTTCTAGCGCCTAAAAATACCAAAAATGTTTAAGGATGTTTTGTGTTTGTTCAGTTCCCGCGTTTTACAATCAAGTTAGCCACTATCGTTAGCACTCAGACAAAATAAAA
>NZ_AZEU01000190.1 GCF_001435035.1 Lacticaseibacillus manihotivorans DSM 13343 = JCM 12514 | reverse complement strand
CCCCAGTTTACAATTCAAGTGCAACACCTTAGCGACTAGACCAAAAAGGCCATGAAGACCTATTCTTGTTAGTGCAACCAGACAAGAAAGCAGGAATCTTTATGACCCACTCTCAGATTAACACTCACAAGCACTACCAACAACTCAGTCTTAGCGACCGTGCTACAATTCAGGCCCTTCGGGCTACTGGTGACACCGCGACCGTG
>NZ_AZEU01000189.1 GCF_001435035.1 Lacticaseibacillus manihotivorans DSM 13343 = JCM 12514 | reverse complement strand
TTTAGTGGTTGTAGCCTATGCCGCTAACAATTGGTCGACTTCTTGATACGCTGAAAAGCCGAAGAGGCCTAGCTTCTTTCGGCTTTCTTTGTGTATCGCATGCATGGTTTCAATGCCGTATAATGTCCTAGCTGCTGTCCGAGTGCTCTGATAACTTGCAGAACGAACTTGTTGCCGCTTAATAAAACGGTGATCTTGCTCAATCAGATTATTGCGATATTTGGAGCACTGATGCACACCTTTGTGCAGATAGCCTTCCCTAGTAAGCTTTTTAATTGCCTTTAGGGTCGCTCCGTACTGATCAGTCACTAATCGATGTGGAAGACCATAGGTCTTTAAAAGGCGTTTGAGAAAATGATAGGCCGAGTTAAAGTCACGCTTCTTGCGCAGTTGAAAATCAAGCGTAAGACCTTGATCATCAATGGCACGGTAGAGGTAATTCCATTGACCTTTGATCTTGATATAGGTCTCATCCATACGCCAACTTTTGGAAGTGCGCCGATGGCGCTTACGCCATAGAGCCCGCATAATCGGTGAGTAATGTTGTACCCAACGCATGAGGGTTGTGTGATGCACGAAAATACTACGGTCGCGCATCATTTCAACTAGATCTCGATAACTGATGTTGTAACGCAAGTAGTAGCCTACGGCAA
>NZ_AZEU01000022.1 GCF_001435035.1 Lacticaseibacillus manihotivorans DSM 13343 = JCM 12514 | reverse complement strand
CTTTTGAATACATAATGACATCATACCCGAAGTCCAGGTTTTTGTCCGCACGCCCTGATCGCCATTATCATTATTTCCTTATTACCGGCTGCCATCATGGCGTTACGCAATAAAAAAGGAGGTCGCGTTGATGTCGACTAGAACCACTCGTTTGCTCGGTACCATCAGCTTAGCCGGGTTTGCCACGTTAATGCTTGGCGTGATGACCCATGCGACCTGGCTGAATCAACTGGATGCTTCATTGTTCAAACTCACCAGCCAACAAACCCCGGCGGCCACCACCTTTGATAAAGTCATCGCCCAACTCGGCAGTCCGCTCATTGCCATTATCCTGACATGTATCTTAGGCATTTGGGTCTTTTTCAAAATCAATCAAACCACTGGCTTATTCATCGTCTTCAGTCAGTTTCTCGGCTCGGCGATCGCAGAAGGTTTTAAACTGATTGTCCAACGGGCTCGGCCGACGCATCAACTGGTCGCAGATACCGGTTACTCGTTTCCCAGTGGGCATACCTTTTGCACCGCAATTTTAGTTTTCTGCCTATTGTTGATCATTTTGCCACACTTGCATGACCCTGAAGTGCAACTGGTCGCTGTGATCATCGGCAGCTTATGGATCGCCTTAGTCGCGATTTCTCGCGTTTACTTACGCGACCACTTCGGTTCTGACGTCTTAGCATCGGCCACGTTAGCTGGTGGCTTTTGGGGCTGGTTGATCCCAGTCCGGCTCAAACTTGAAAATATGATGAAGCAATTGATCCCGCAATCCTTGAAAGGAAGTCATTAACATGGAAAAATTAACTATCGTGGTACCCGCTTTTAATGAAGAAGAAGTGTTGACGAGCTCGATCGAACGCTTGTTAGCCATCGAAAACCGCGTGATCGCCAAGCACGTCCTCAACCAAACCTCTGATATTTTAATCGTCGATGACGGCTCCAAGGATAAAACTTGGGCTGAAATTGAGCAACTTCATCAAAAACACGATCGCGTGCGCGGTTTGAAATTCTCGCGCAACTTCGGCCATCAAAATGCCTTGATCGCCGGCCTCACTGAAGCCGTCCACACCGCAGACATCATGATCACCATCGATGCCGATTTGCAAGACGACCCGGACAAAATCGAAGACATGGTCGCCAAGCACTTAGCTGGCGCTGACATTGTCTACGGTGTGCGCAACAATCGTGACACCGACACTTGGTTCAAGCGGACCACGGCGCAAGGCTACTACAAATTCTTAGGCATGCTTGGCGTCAACTTGATCCCTAACCACGCTGATTTTCGCTTGATGTCTAAGCGCGCCGTCAACACCTTCTTGGAATATAAAGAACGCAATGTCTTTATTCGCGGATTAGTGCCAAAGCTGGGCTATCCAAGTGCTGAAGTGGATTATAAACGCACCCCACGCATGGCGGGTGAATCCAAGTATCCATTGAAGAAAATGTTGGCTTTTGCTTGGGATGGGATTACTAGCTTGACCATCGCGCCAGTCCGTTTGATCTTGATTTTAGGCGCGTTGTCCATGGTCTTGGCCACTGGGATGTCGATTTACACCGTTGCGGTTCACTTACTCGGCCTCACGGTGCGCGGCTGGTCCAGTTTGATGATTTCCTTATGGTTCATGGGCGGCTTGCAAATGGTATCGCTTGGCGTAATCGGTGAATATATCGGTAAAATGACCAACGAAGTCAAGCACCGTCCGCGCTACACCGTGCAATCTCGTATCGGCGACCGCGCTAGCAACACTTACTCCTTCAGCAACAAAATGGATCAAGCGTCATAATCTCTATTTGAAAGGATGACTGAACATGGCTAAATTACGCCGACCTCAATTTTTACCAGGCTTTTTAGCCATTTGCTTAACCATCGGCGTCATTGCCAATCTCTATACCAAGAAAGCATTAATGACCGGCGTGGTGGTATTGATTGGTTCAGCTCTATTACTGAGCATTTGTCACTTCCTTGCGCCAAAACTTGACGCGCTTGCGAAATCCAAAGTCGATCACAGCTTACTTGCCGCAGGTGGTGTGATGCTACTGGGACAACTGGCAATTCTCAAATGGCTGCCCGTGACGGTATATCACGATCCTTATCGCGTGTTATCCCAAGCCGATCAAATGGCAGCTGGGCACAATATTTGGGCGATCACCTATTTTTGGCGCTATCCCAATAATGTGCCACTCGCATACTTGTTGTCGTTGTGGTTGCGATTCACCAATTTATTCGGTTTGTCGACGAACACCAGCATCCATTTGTTGTCACTGATCGTCTTAGACGGCTTCATCGCCTTATTGTTGGTGATGGTCCGCCGCTTTGCCAAACGCAATGCGCCAGTGATCGGGGCCGCCAGCTTCATGTTGTTGACGCCGTTTGCTTACACGTATTACTTGCAAGTCTTCTACTCTGACTTGCCGGCAATGTTGAGTTTACTCGCCTTGTTCGGCTTGATGTACGCTTGGCCGCATGGCAATTCCATTTCACATTGGTTTATGGGCTTTGGCTTGATTGCCATTGCCGCAATCGGCCAGTTACTCAAACCCAACTTGATTGTTTTATTGCCAGCATTGGTCATCGTACTTGCGTTAATGGCTTTTCACAAACACGTTCACTGGCGCAAGTTACTGCCATTAGCGCTAATTGTGTTAGGTTTCGGTCTCAGCATCCCTGCCAAAACGTTAATTTATCAAGAAAGTAACTTTCACGCCGATCAACAATTTCAATTGCCGACCACCAGCTGGATGCTCATGGGTGTGAATCAACATTCCAATGGCATGTATTCCGGTAAGGACGTCGGCCATGCGATTAAAATCGGGAATCAAAAAAAGGTTCAAGCCTATGATCTCAAAACCATTCCTCAACGCGTGAAAAAAATCGGTCCGATCGGCTTGATCAAGCTATGGGTGGTCAAACTCGGCATCCTGCAACGTGTCGGTGGCATTAAAAACTGGTACAACGGTGGTTTTCGTTCGGCCCCTGCTTGGGTTCAAAACCACGCCGACTTCTGGTCACAACTGACGCGCATCAGCTATCAAATCGCCACGATCACCATGCTATTGACTTTGATCATGTGCTTGTGGACTTGGCGCATCGATTGGTCTGATCCCAAAGACTTGCTGGTATTGCTAGCGATTACGACGACGCTTGGCATCTTTGCCTTTCACACCTTGTTATGGGAAGTTGAAGAACGCTATGGGCAAATCGTTTTGCCATTATTATGGTTAAGCCTAGCGGGTATCAAACAACCACAACGTGAAGCCCATGCTCGTCAAGCGGTGATTCCGGCATTGATGGCAGGATTAGCAATCATTGGTTTTGCCGGTTCAAGTTTGCTAGCACAAGGGTATCCTGAACATCAAGTCGTCGCAGCTCAACGTTCGCAACTTTCCGTGCAATACCATGCTAAGCCGCACTTGACCCAACCGAACACGACCTTGAAAGAATCCATCACGTTACATGGTCACGCCAACTACTTGTCCGTGCAAGTGCACGCAGGATCGACAGTTGAAGCCACGCTCACTGACGCCAAAGGCCATGTTTATCCGATGTATGACGCGGGTTCCGTTTATCGCTTGCATCATCAACTCAAGCCCGGCACTTACACCATCACAGTTAAAAACACCACGCATAGCGCGCAAAATGTCGATGTGGTCAAAACCTACAACTATCACTTAGCTGAACATCCGCTGATCATCGACGGGGTCAAACATCCCCACGCCAGCTTCGTGTTCACGTGCATGCAAAAATAGAAGAGGTCATCTCATGGAAAAACCAATCAGTTCCCTTTACACCCGTTACGGCGAAGCCTTGCGCTATTTGATCGTCGGCGGCATGACCACTGGTATCAATGTCGTTTTGTTCTTCATTTTGACGCATATCGGCATGGCGTGGTTTGGCGCCAACTTAATTGCGTGGGCTGTCAGTGTTACCTTCGCGTTTGTCGCCAATAAACTCGCCGTGTTTCATTCCAACACCAAAGACGCTTGGAGTGTGATCAAAGAAGCCGCTGGTTTTACGGCGTTGCGCGGTGCTAGCCTCGGCGCTGATACGGTGATTTTATTCATCGGCCTCACCTTGTTGCACGGTAACACCTTGGTGGTGAAGTTGATCGATCAAATCATCGTCATCGCGTTGAACTACCTATTTTCTAAAAAGCTCTTCACTGCTGGAGGTGAGGCTGCTTAACACCACCGCACCTGCCGCGCACTTCACTGAATATCACAAAAACGCACTGTAATGCGGTTTGTGGTGTGGCGTCAATACCCGTCGTCGGCCCGCTCCCGACATGCCTCAGTCTGGCCCCCCGGACTGAGGTTTTTTTCTGAGAAAATCTCAGCGAATGCTCTTGAAACCTAGATAGTGCTGATTTCAAAAAATTCCTACACTTTATATAGAAGGAAGGGATCATTTTGAAACGACTTGCGATGTTCTTGTTGTTATTTTGTGGCTTAGCTGGCGCGTTCAGTCAACCGGTGCACGCCGCCTCAAAAACGAAACCACCCGTCACGTTGTATCTCCACGGCGCGCATGGCACGAAACGTTCCATGACCCCTTTAGTCAAAGCCGCGCAATGGGATACCAACGCCAGCGTGATCACCGCCAAAGTCAACCACTCAGGGCAGGTAAAATTCGCCGGTCACTGGCGCGCCAGTGCCAAACAGCGTTTAGTCAAAGTCGTATTTGCCAACAATCGCACCCGCAACTACGATACCATCGCTACTTGGTTACATACAGTGTTGCTGGGTTTACAACAAAACTACAACGTTCGACAATTCAATGTCGTCGCCCACAGCCTCGGCAATGCCGGCTTAGTCTTCTATGAATTAAAGTATGGGCAAGACAAACAACTCCCGCAACTGAAAAAATACGTCGCCATTGCCGGCAACTTCGATGGCATCCCAGGCAAACACCGAGGTCAACATGCCAACTGGTTGACGCCTTCTGGCAAACCTGCATGGCTGGCGCCAGATTATCAATTCGCTTTGAAACATCGTCAAGCCTTTCCTCGCGGCGTTAAAGTCTTAAACTTGTTTGGCGATCATCACGATCATCAAGATGGCAAAGTCCTCAATGCGTCGTCTCAATCCCTGGGCTACTTACTGCGCGGACGGCTGGCGAGTTATCACACCCACACCTTTTACGGCAAGCACGCCACGCATTCAGGTTTGCGCAAAAGCTGGAAAGTTGCGGACATGGTGGATCATTACTTATTCAATAGTTAAAAACAGGCGGCTCAGAATTTTTCTGAGCCGCCGTTGATTTATTCATCATCGTTGCTTCTGAAATGATTACCCCAAGCATCGATTCCAGTCCAAACCAACGCGATAATCAGTCCGCACCCGACTGCCAACGCCAAATGCACGCCAAGTGGCTGCTCTTGAATCGTCAGCCAAAAAATGATGCTGGCGATCACCCACACCAACAACCCGATGCGCACTAAACGTTTGGTTGCCATACGCGGTTTGTCTGCCATCGGTTCACTGACATTGGCGCTGAGCACCGCTGCAGTCACTCCTGCAATCAGCACTGCGGCAAATGGCACATTGCCCCAATCCAACACCGCGGAAATCCCTTTGCCTTGAATTAACTGCCAACCTAACACCCCATACAAAAACAAATTCTCAACTAGAAAGGCGATGCGCAGGTTTTTCAAATTACGTACTTTCAACCGTTCATCCGTGATCTTCTTCATCGCGATCCTCCTTAGCGACCCAAAAGACAGTATCCAATGTTGACTGCAGCGCATCACACAAACCTAAACATAACTTCAACGACGGGTTATACTCGCCTTTTTCGATCAAGCTCAAAGTTTGTCTGGTGATGCCGACCGTTTGTGCGACCTCTCGTTGCGTCAAGCCCGCAGCTTGGCGTAACGCTTTAACGCGATTCTCCATATCGGCTCCTCAATGTAACTTATATCTTCCATGCAGGTAAATTATATCTTCCATCTGAGACTTTTGCAAGCGCTTTTCCACACAAAAAAGGACACCTTCTCAGATGTCCTTTCCTTTAAACCTAATTGCGAGGCGTCAGCCCAGCACATAAGAACTCCACCGCGTCATGCGTCACTTTTTCGCAATCCACGGGTTGGTCGTCCATGATCACATTGGGGATCAAGTAGCCGATCATCACGCTGGTGCAATAGCGCATGATACGCATCGACTCCCAACGCACGAGTTCACCGTTGTCTTGGTAGACTTTGAAGATGTCATTGAAGCTATCACGCAATAAATCTGCGAGCATATTGGTCATTTGCACCAACAGCTCTGGATTTTTGCCGATTTCTTGAATGAAGATCTTCATTTCCGCGCGGTTTTCCATCACAAAGCGGATCCGATCTTGAATCCCGTAAGTCAACAAGTCTTTAAAGTGGGGAAAACGTTGCGCCGCTAAGTCAGACACGAACTCCCCAGCGGCACGTGGCATGACTCGATTTAAAAACGGTCCGAGGATTGCTTGCAAGAGTCCTTCTTTGGTGCGGAACCGTTTAAAAATCGTGCCTTCTGACACGCCAGCGTGGTGGGCAATGTCAGCTGTGGAAGTGGCGTCATAGCCTTTTTTCGCGAATAACTCTAAGCTGGCTGCTAACACTGCTTGTTGTTTTGGCGATAAGTTATCATCTTGTTTGGTCGCTTGACCAAAAATCGTTTGAAGCGCTTCTGTCATACCGATTCATCCTTACACTGTCTTTAATTAGAATATAGCACTTTCATTGAGCGCGTGGCCCAGGATGATAAAAACTTAACCATTAAGCATGCACAGCGACTTTTTCGTCGAGGTGCTTGTTGGCAGTTGCCAGCATCAAGCGGATGCGGTTAAGCTGGTTGACCACAGAAGTGCCTGGATCGTAGTCGATCGGGGCAATGTTGGCGCCAGGGAATTGCCGACGCAACTCTTTGACCATGCCTTTGCCGACGATATGGTTTGGCAAACAACCAAATGGCTGCATGCAGATGATGTTTGGCACCCCAGACTTCAACAGCTCGATCATTTCGCCAGTTAAGAACCAACCTTCACCAGTTTGGTTCCCAAGGCTCAAGATCTTAGACGCATCGTCTGCGACTTCTTTGATCGCTTCGATCCCGTCAAAACGCTTGGAAGCCGTTAAGGCCTTTTGCATTGGTTGTTCACACCACTTGATCAAGCCCATCGCAAATTCAGCAAAATACTTCGCTGAGGCTTTGGCGCCAAGGTGATCGTATTTGTACAGTTGGTTGTACAAGGAGTAGTTCATGAACCCAACGATATCAGGAACAACAGCTTGGGCGCCTTCTTTTTCAAGCAAACGGACCACATTGTTGTTGGCAATTGGGGAGTACTTGACTAAGATTTCACCGACGACGCCGACTTTCGGCTTAACAATAGATTCGTCTAATGGCACCGTGTCAAAGTCTTTGACGATTTGGGCGACGTTCTTCTTGAATTCGCGGAAACTGCCTTTTTCAACCGATGGACGAACCAATTCCAACCATTCGTCATGCATCTTATCGATCATGCCAGGTTCCGTTTCATAAGGCCGCGTGCGATAAACGACCCGCTCAAACAAATCCCCATACAAGAACGCGATGGCCACGCGCTTGAGCAATGGCAAGGTGAACGTGAACCCAGGTGTTTCTTCAACCCCTTGGTTCCCTAGTGACAAGGAAACCACTGGCACTTGAGCGAAGCCAGCATCTTTTAAGGCTTTGCGGATCAATGGAATGTAGTTCGTCGCGCGACAGCCACCACCAGTTTGCGTCATCATCACGGCAGTTTTGTTCAAGTCGTATTTGCCAGATTGCAAAGCTTCAAGCATTTGCCCGATGGAAATGATCGCTGGGTAACAAGCATCGTTGTTGACGAACTTTTGCCCGACATCGATGGACTTGCGATCATCCATTGGTAAGTTGACTACATTGTAACCTGATGCTTGCAAGGCGACATCGACTAAGCCATGTTGATGAATTGGGGACATCATTGGCAACAGTAAGGTGTAGCCTTTCTTCTTCATGTCTTTGGTGAAGCCCACTGGTTTTGGATCCTCAGTGAGTTTTTCAGGCATGATCTTGCGCTTGGTGCGTTCAGCTACAGCGGCTTTCAAACTGCGCAAGCGAATGCGGATGGCGCCCATGTTGGTACCTTCGTCGATTTTAAGCGACGTGTACAGGCGATTGTATTGGTTCATGATTTCTTCGATTTGATCAGTATCGATCGCATCGATCCCGCAACCAAACGAGTTCAATTGCACAAATTCCAGTTGTGGGGTTTTAGCAGCAATGCGGGCTGCGGCGTACAACCGGGAATGGTAAGTCCACTGGTTGACGACGCGTAAGCCTTTGACATCCCCGAGATGGGCGATAGAATCTTCCGTCAACACATGGAAGCCTTCAGCCGTCATCAACTGAGAAATGCCGTGGTTAACTTCAGGGTCCAAGTGATATGGCCGGCCAGCTAACACGATGCCGTGTTCACCGGTGTGCATCAACATCTTCATCGTATCTTCGCCACGGTTGCGGATCTTAAGCTTGAAGGCTTCAAGTTCATCATAGCCGGCGTCTAAGGCGTCGACGATTTCGGACTTGGAGACACCGAGGTCTTTGAAGCAGTCGTATAAGGATTCCGCACAAGCCTTTTTGTCAGCGAGGTTCAAGTAAGGTGAACGATAGTCGACTAAACCTTGGGTGATTTCATCGACGTTGTTTTTAATGACTGCAGGATAAGATTGGACGATCGGGCAGTTAAAGTGGTTGGCTTGATTCTTGTCTTCTTCGACTTCATAAACCACCGCTGGGTAGAAAATGCGCTTGTAGCCTTTGTCGATCAAAGCTTGAATATGGCCATGCACTTGCTTGGCTGGGTAACAAACCGTGTCAGACGGAATGGTTTCCATACCTTTTTCGTATTGGTCTTTGTTGCCTTTAGGCGAAAGTTCAGCGCGGAAGCCCAACTTGGTGAAGAACGTCTGCCACAATGGGTAGTTTTCATACATGTTGAGCACCCGCGGGATCCCGATGACACCGCGAGTCGCCAACTTCTTGCGCAACGGCTTGTAGCTGAAAAGCAACTTATACTTTTCTTCGACTAAGTTGATCTTGCCGTTTTCTTTCTTCAGGTGTTGCCGTAATCCACGGGCTTCCCCTTTTTCACAACGATTGCCAGTGACAAATCGCCGGCCGTCGTTGAACACGGTGATGGTCAAGGCACAGTTGTTTTCACAGCCGCCACAGTGCATGTACTCTTTGGTAAAGGAGAGTTTGTCGAATTGATCAACAGACAACAACGTGGTTTCGTCGCCTTCGTTGTAGGCATCTTCAGCGATCAATGCGGCACCGTACGCACCCATTAAGCCAGCAATGTTTGGCCGAATCACTTCGACGCCAGCGATTTTTTCAAACGCGCGCAGGACGGCTTCGTTATAGAAGGTCCCGCCTTGGCAGACGATGTGCTTGCCCATATCTTCAGGCTTGCGCATTTTGATGACTTTAAACAAGGCGTTTTTAATGATGGAAACCGACAGCCCGGCGGCGATGTCACCGATGCTGGCGCCTTCTTTTTGCACTTGTTTAACTTTGGAGTTCATAAACACCGTGCAACGCGAACCCAGGTCTGATGGGTGCTTAGCTAAAAGCGCGGCTTGGGCGAAATCTTTGATATCGTAGTTCAAGCCAGTGGCGAAGGTTTCCAAGAAGGACCCGCAACCACTCGAACAAGCTTCGTTCAACTTGATCGTGGATAAGGCGTCATTTTTGATGGTCATGGCTTTCATGTCTTGGCCACCGATATCCAAGATGAAGTCGACGTCTGGTTGGAAATAATGCGCCGCGCGATAATGGGCGACAGTTTCGACTTCACCGATATCCACCATTAAGGCGTTTTTGATCAAGTGTTCGCCGTAACCAGTGACAGCAGTTTTACCGATGGTGACGCCTTTTGGCATATGGGCGTGCATGTCGCGCAAGATCTGCTTGGTTTTCTCCAGCGGATCGCCATCATTGGAATCGTAATACGTATATAAAAGCTTGTTGTCATCAGACATCAACGCTACTTTAGTCGTGGTCGAGCCGGCATCGATGCCTAAGAACGCCACCCCTTGGTAACTGGCTAAGTCACGGGATTCAACGCGGGCTTCAGCGTGACGCTTGCGGAATTCTTGGAGTTCATCGTCATCCTTGAATAAAGGTTCCAAGGAATGCGCCGGGTGCATGCCAGAGTCGTCGCCATGTTCAAGCTTGTCTTCTAAGGCAACCAGCGTGGTGACGGGTTGATCCGTCGCATATAAACATGCCCCTTTGGCAACAAAGAGTTGGGGATCTTCTGGGAAAATGACTTGTTCTGGTTCAAGATGCAAGGTGTCGATAAAATGCGCCCGCAGCTGATCCATGAAGTACAAAGGACCGCCTAAGAAAGCGACATTGCCGCGGATTTTGTGGCCGGCAGCCAAACCAGAAATCGTTTGGTTGACCACGGCTTGGAAAATCGACGCCGCGATATCTTCTTTGTGCGCACCATCGTTGATCAAAGGCTGCACATCAGTTTTGGCAAACACGCCACAACGAGAAGCAATCGGGTACATGGTTTTGGCATTTTTCGCCAATTCGTTCAAGCCATCAGCGTCAGTTTTTAACAACGTGGCCATTTGATCGATGAACGCACCAGTCCCACCAGCACAAGAGCCGTTCATGCGCTGTTCCAAGGAGTCGCCAAAGAAGGTGATTTTCGCATCTTCGCCGCCAAGTTCGATCGCCACATCAGTTTGCGGGATCAGTTCTTCAACAGTTTTGGTGCAGGCGATCACTTCTTGAACGAATTTCAGCTGCAACAAGTTGGCCAGGCCCATACCACCAGACCCAGTGATGGTGCAAGCCAAACGGGTGTTAGGGCCGAGTTCTGAAATCGCCTCGTCTAACACGCGCTTACTTGCCGCCTTCACATCTGAAAAGTGCCGCTCGTAACGCGCGAACTTGGTGTTGTGGTTCGTATCCATCACCACCAATTTCACCGTTGTTGAGCCAACATCGATGCCACCATATAGGATTTCTTCTTGCATGCTTTCACCTCAAAATTTGGATAGTAACTACTCACTTAACTGGTAGTGTACACCCAATTTGACAATTTCGCATAGGAATATGGTCACATTGTCACAAGTTTCACAGATTTCGGCGCTAGGCAGGTAAGATTAAAACAAGGTAAAACTTTTATCGTAAATAAAAACAGCTTCGCTTGTGCGAAACTGCTTAGGACAATTTATTTTGGATCTTCAAATTTTTCGATCAACTGACCGGACTCACTATCCAACACCACGATGTTGCCAGAAACATTATCCGCGCCACCGTGATTGCCGCCATCGATAAACAATCGCGCGAATTCACCTGGATATTGCACCGTATAAACCGGATGCTGGGTGAAGTTCATGACTTTTGCCGGATGCACATCCCCATCATAACGCCCTTCAATGTAACCGGTCGGGGTATGTCCGGTGATGATCGTCGCTGGCATCGGGTTATGCGCAAACACCTCATCTTGTTTGCCATACCAATAATCTTCGCGGGCCCACAACTTCATTTCTTCTGAGGTCAACGACACCGGATTAGACACGGATAAATCGTACCCGGCATGGACAAAACGTAACTTGCCAATGGCATAATCTAGCGGCAAGGTATCCACCCAAGTCAACAAGCCCGCATAACTAGCTAACAAACGCTGACGATTGTGGTCATCCGCTTCAGCATGCCCGAATTTTTGATCGATAGCATACGCCATGGTGTCGCTGCCGCCATTAAATAGCCATGTTTTAGCTTCTGGATCAGCCAAATAATCCAACATGATCTGTTCATGATTGCCGCGCAACACCACAGTTTGGTCTGGTTGTGCCAAGCTTTCTGCACGCACCGCTTGTAAGACATCAAAACCTTGCACATGCCCGTCGATGTAATCCCCAATAAACACCGTCAACGCATCTGGATACGCTTGTTGAATGTGATGCAGGCGGTCGAACACCGCCATTTGTCCGTGAATATCCCCTAATGCGATCACCCGTGTCATTCTCGCACCTCCGATAAGGCGATTATAAGAAAAAAACGGTACCAACAGATTGCATAGAGGTTACAATTTGTAGACAATGTGACGCAAACAAAGTCATTGTTAAAACTTTCAGCAATTGCTAAAATAGGAAAACAATATCAAGACATGGAGGAGCCCTATTGCCTAGTTCAGCCTTAGTTTACCCAGTCATTTTATCTGAATTCAATGACGACGGGCACTACTACACCATAACCAGTCCCAACATTCCTGGCATGATCACGCAAGCCGATACTTTATCTGAAGCGCAAACTGAAGCAGTAGATGCGATTGCCACGATGTTGGACGGCACTACTTATCCCTTACCTCAAGATTCGTCAAGTTGGATACTTGAATCCAATCAACAAGTCCACTTGATCACTGTCGACATGGACGCGTGGTATCATGAAAAGAACGAATATCTCAAATAAGTCTACGCGACGCAAAAATGGTGCACCTGCTTAACCGGCAGATGCACCATTTTCGATTTTTTAAATTATTGCCGCCCTCTAGCCCCAAGCGCCGTAAACTGTGGCGTCTTAAACCCAGCTTCGCGTTCATGCGCCACTGCCAAACTCGCGGCTTGATTCAAATAGTTATTCGGCTCATTGAAGTGCGGAGAAAACAGCATATCCACCACCGCCAAATCGTCGATCGTATTATTATTTTGAATCGCAATGGACAAGGCATTGGCACTTTGCGCAACTTCATGAGTGGATAACAACTGGGCACCAAGCAGTCGGCGAGACAAACGGTCATACACCAACGTAATGGTGAGCTTACTGGTTTCTGGCATAAACGCTGGCCGCCAAGTCCCGTGCCAAGTGATGGTGTGTGGGCGTAATCCCACCACCCAACTGGCCGCCGCATGCGTTAAGCCGGTACTGGCGACACATAACCCAAACAACATCATCGCACTGGTGGCTTGCGTGCCATAATCCAAGCGCGCTTCACCACAAGCGTTCATCCCGGCTAACGCCCCTTGCCGCAATGCACTGGAAGCTAATGGAATATAAGCCGGCTGGCCAGTGGGATTGAATAAACTCGTGCGACAATCTCCGGCCGCGTACACATCAGGATCACTAGTTTGGCCAAACTCATTCACCACCAGTGCACCATGGCGATCACAAGTCAGTTGTGATTCCACTAAAGTCGTCGAAGGGGTAAACCCAGTCGTCGCCACCGCCAAATCGAAGGTAAATTCACCAGCTCGCGTGCGCAACCCAACGTGATCTGGTACATCGACAAACGCACGGACTGGCGTATTCAAATGCACAGTAACACCATTGTCTGTCAAACGTTTAGCGACAGTGGTTGCATTTTCTACATCTAAATAGTTGCGCAACAATTGCGTCCCAGATTCAAAAATCGTCACCTTGTGGCCAGTGTGGGCATAAGCTTCCGCCAGTTCAACACCGACATACCCACCACCGATCAAGGCGATGTCGACTGCAACTTCCGCACTTGATTTCACCACTTCGGCTTCTTTGGCATCTTTGCACAACAACACGCGCTTGGCATCAGCGCCAGTCAATGGCGGCAAGCTGTGGCGCGCGCCAGTCGCCATGATCAACTTATCATAATGCATCGTGCGCTCTTGTTGCGTTTGAATATCGCGGGCCACAACCATGTGATCAGCAACAGAAACTTTTAACACATTATGGTGCAAGTAAACCGTCGCGCCGAGCTCCCGTAAGGCTTGTGGGGTTTGGTAATGCAGCTGGGTCAACGCATCGACAGTGCCGCCTAAATACAGCGCCACCCCGCACGCCAAAAAACTGATATCATCATGCCGCTCAAAAATGGTTACATGATGTTCTGGATGACTTTGTAAAATGGCTTGCGCCGCTGCGGTGCCTGCATGTGTACAACCAATGATCACAATTTCCATAATGTGCTACCCCTTTAACCACAATACCATTAGTTTGGACCTGTCAAAGCAAAGCGTCAACCGCTTTCACCCACTGGTATTAAAAAACGGCCGCAGCCGGTTAGTTGATGGGTTTAAAATCTGCCGCGATCGGCAAGGTATGTGGGCGACCGAAGTAATACCCTTGCACCAGATCCGGTGAAAAGGCTTGGATCAAGCGCACATCTTCAGGATCTTCAAACCCTTCCAAAGCAAAACGCTTATGCAGTCGCGCCGCCCGCTCACGCCAAAGCGTCACTTGCGCGGCCACTTCTGCCAAGGACAATTTTCCGCGCACATTTTGCAAGGCGTATTTATATTCGCTAACATACGGGTCCAAGGCGTCGACTAAGGTGGTTTGATTCTCCCCCGTGCCCACATCGTCTAAGCACACGCGCAAGCCAACTGCTTGAAACCGTTGGGCCGCGGTGATCAAATCGTCGAGTTGGATGGTTTTGCGCCCAATGCCCCGGCGTTCAGTCAACTCGATCACCAAGGCGTAATCCAACTGCGCTTGTACCGCGACTAAAAGTGTCGTGTAAGCTTCATCGATAAATTGTTCTTGATCGAGGTTAAAGGACACCAATTCAAAATCTTGCGGCAAGGTTTTTAACGTGGCGCCGATCAAATTGGCCATCGTGCTCGGCGAGAATTTACTGAAGTCAGCGGGCAGTTGCCACTCGCCGTTTTCAGTTTGTTTCTCACGTAAAAATAATTCGTATCCCGCAAGCTTCCCAGTGGCTGCCGCGTATTTTGGTTGTCCCCAAAGTCTGATCATTTTCATACTCTCCCAAGTTCAGTATGCTTATCGTACCATACAAAAAAAATTGTCGAAACCTGTCAACACACATTGCGTGCAATTTAACGTTTTCATTTTAAAATTTTATTCATAAAAAAAGACCGACCTGATGTCGATCTTCAAAACTGATTTAGCCGATATGTCGCCAGGAACGATCCGTTAAGATCCGCGCCGCCGCCAAGCCCAGTGGCAAGGCAACGACCATCAACAGCGCTTTGACCATCCAACTGGCACCGACGCCTAAGCTGTCCAGGCCTAAGTTAAACATCGCGCGGTACATGTAAAGCCCAGGCACCATGATCACGATCGATGGCACGGTCAAGGAGATCCGTGGATACCCTAAACGCCGATTCAACGGACTGGCCAATAATCCCGCGAGCAGTGCCCCTAAGAACGCCGCAACCGCCGCTGGCATGCCAAAGCCGGCTAACTCCAAGCGCAAAGTATTGGCTAACGCCCCGATGATGCCAGCGATCGCAGACATTTTCACTGGGGAGTTAAACATGATCGAAAAGCCGAACACCCCACACCATGACGCCAACAACCGCAACAAGCATAAAGCAATTGGGCCTAAGCCTAATTCGATGAAGTTTTGCGGTTGTAAGTGCACGATCATCGCCACGACCCAGCCGGTCAACGTGGCCACCGTGATCACCATAATGGCAAAAGTCCCGCGTTCCAAACCTGAACGCATATCTTGTTTGGCAATATCAAGGCCTGAAGTGATGAACGGAAACCCAGGAATGACAAACAACATCGCGCCGATATAGCCGGCTTCATGTGCTTGCGCCACGCCAAACATCAATTTCAAAATCCGAAAAACGATCAAGTACACCACACAAGCTGCCGCCACTGACACCGCAGTCGAGGCAATCACGGTCATTTTGTGCCCGCCCATGATCCGGCGCAACCAGTTGCCGACCCCAGCGCCAAAGAAACAACAAAACATTTCGATCGGCCCGCCACCCAGCAGAAACACGAAGGCCGCACAAGCCAAGGCTGAAGCTAAGCCGACTTGTAGTGCGGAGAAGTTGCCAGGTTTTGACGCAATGGCATCCAAGCGATCATGAATTTCTTTATCTGTCATCGTCAAACAATTGCCGGCAAAGTTATCCACAAAGTCTTCCATGGCTGTCAGCTTGTCCGTGTTCACGCCACTAGCTGGCAGTGATAAGGTTTGCGAATAATGATGACCGTGTTCAAAACAGGTGTAACTCAAGCTGGTCAAGCCGACATCGGCAGCACAAGTCAAACCTAAATTCCGGGCAATGGTGTCCATGGCTGCACGCACCCGCCAAGCCCCAGTCCCACAGGCGAGCATCAACAAGCCCACGCGGCCAACCAAAGCGGCACGTTCACTTAAACTGGCATCGGTGATCGGCCGATCTTCTTGAGCAAACGTATGCCAGCGAATATTCATATGATGGTGATGCGATGGGACGATGCGGGTCTGGTTTTCTGGACTAGAACTCATGGGTATTTACTCCTTACATGCCCGAATCCCTCGGGTAAACTAACTTATAGCCTACCACTTAAGGCCATTTTCTGAAAGTTTAGGCCTGATATTTGATAAAAAACGGCTAAGATAAAATACGTCTCAACCGCTTGTGTGCTCAATGCACTTTCACATATTCATAATTGATCGCACCACTAGGCATGATCGGGAATTGCTTCACGCCAGCATCCAATAAGTACGCCGAGCCATCTTGGAAAAAGCCCACCGCTGGCACTTGTTGGGTCATCAAGTAGCGTTCTGCTTGTTGCACTAACGCCAAACGTTTAGCCGGATGAGTGCCAGATTTTTCAATGGCTTTGCCCATGGCATCAAACTTAGCATTGGTGTAGCCGGTGATGTTCAACCGACTGCCGGTTTGATAAAACGATAATAAGTTCAACGGATCCGAATCAGCTGGTGACCAAGTGGAAAAGACTAACTCAAACTTGCCTGCAGTTTCCAAAACCACCCGTCGCGCCAAGGAAACTTTTTGAATGGTGATATTCAAACCAGGTAAGTTATGTTCCAATTGGCCAGCTAAATAAGTCGCCGCTAAATTGGCCGTATCATTATCGGCAATCGTCAAGGTCAAATTCAAATGGTTGATCCCCATTTGCTTTTTGGCACGATTCCACGCGGCAGTGGCTTTACTTAAATTATATGGCAGCAACTCACCGGTGGCCGCCCGATAATCGCGGCCATTGGTCATGTTCGTCAAGCCTGCAGGAACTAACCCGTTGAGCGGTTGCGCCCCATCACGCAAGCGACTTTGGGTGAAGTTGTGTTTATCAACGGCTTGGGCGATCGCGCGCCGCAATTCGACGTTAGTGGTCGGGCCAGTGGTGGTGTTGAAAAAGACAAACGCTTCAGTGGTAGTTCGTTGTGTTTTCAATTGATTCGAGCCTTTGAAGCTCGGCACTTGTTGTGGGGAAAGCGCGGCATAATCAAATTTACCGGCTTCAAACGCCTTAGCACCTTTGGTAATATCCGCTTCTGACGTAAAGTCGATGGCTTTGACTTGCACACGCTTGGCATGATAATAGTTGGGATTTTTCACATAACGCCAAGTGGTATCGTCAGCACCAGACCAGCCGGTAATTTGATAAGGACCGTTGGCTAAGACACGTGTGGCATTGGCGCCATAATCTTTGCCCCACTTTTGGGCAAACGCTTGATTGATCGGCAACATCGGGGTATCGGCTAAGATCTCATCTAAATACGGATTCGCTTGTTGCAAGGTCACTTCCAAACGTTTTTTAGAAAGTGCACGCACCCCTAAAGCGGACACCGGCTTCTTGCCAGTACGCACCGCTGCACCATTTTTCAAAAAATCGATGCGTGCGGCATTGCGGGCTTGAGTCTTAGGATCTGCGAGCTGTTGCCAAGCATAAACAAAATCTTGCGCGGTCACCCGAGCGCCATTGCTCCAATGATAAGGCCGCAAGTGAAAAATGTAAGTCTTTAAATTGGCTGACACATCGGGTTGGCCATTCGAAATGGCGCTGACGATTTGCCCTTGGGCATCGCGCGCGTATAACCCGACGATGGTCGCACTGATCGTCGAACTTGCCGTCAATGAGGAATAAGTCGTCGAATTCAAGGTTTCCACCCGCCCACTAGTCGCAACTTTCAAACTGCTGCCGGTCGTATCAACTTTGGACGCTTGTTGGTGCAGAAAGGTGCCAATGGCGACTAACGCCACAATGCCCACGCCAACGCCTAACTCCAGTAGGTGATGCTTTTCCATTTTCCCGCGCTCCCCTTAAAATACTTCTATGAATAGGTTAATCCATGGACTATGATATTCATAGAAGTATTTTTCTAAAAATGGAGGTTGTCTATGTTTGATTGGGGCAATTGGGTGATCGAGACGATCATTGCCGCCTTGATGTGAACCCCCAGGTTTGGACAACAATCCAAATCTGGGGGTTTTCTTATGG
>NZ_AZEU01000188.1 GCF_001435035.1 Lacticaseibacillus manihotivorans DSM 13343 = JCM 12514 | reverse complement strand
ATTTTGGTCATACAAATACCCCCAAAGTTTTGTTCCAACTTTGGGGGTAAAGGTCATTCGTGGCGTTTTATAATTTATGGATAGTATGTGTTCGTTATACCAATATTTCCAATATCATTAACAATGCTTTTCTCATCGGATCACTAGTTTCAGGCGCTATAATAACGGCGAAATTCAACTTGATTTGCATGGAGGCTCTCATGACCCAAGACTTACGTGTCAAGAAAACGCAAGCTGCCATTCATCACGCCTTTTGGAAATTATTGGCCACTCGTCCTTTGCCAAAAATTTCGGTGGCTGATTTGATTGCCGAAGCCCAAATCGGCAAAGCGACTTTTTATCATCATTACGTGGATAAATTCGACTTGGCGCGCCAACTTTGTCAGCAAACTCAAGCGCCTTTGATTCAAGAATGTGCAAAGCGCATTGCCAGCCACCAGCTGCACCGCTTGTTTTTACCGCTACCTGACGCGATTTTACAAGATGCCTCACATATCCGCTTATTAGACACGATCCAAACCCCGGAATTTAACGGCCAAACGCATTTGATCGAAGCACTCACTACGTCATTTCAACGAAGTTTGTTGGCGCGCGACCCGACTTTTTCCCAGCCGCAAGCTGTCAGCCTTGAGCTGGCCACCTTGTATCAACATGTGGTGATCATCGATCTCTTGTCCGCACCAATGACCCAAATGCTGGCGTTGCAACAAGCAATCCCTGTGCTTTTCGCTAAACCTTGATCACACGCGTTTTTTGAATAACCACAACCGCCGAAAGCCGACTTGCATGATCACCAACGCCAACACGATCAAGCTGCCGCCGATCACCAAATCCCAAGTCATCGGCTCAAAACCAAGCGCCACTGAAAAGACGCTGCCAAACATCGACTCGGTCATTAACAACAACCCGGCTGGCGTCGGATCCGTGTAGCGCTGGCCGACCAGTTGCAAGGTCTGCGCACCAAAACTTGACACGATGCCTAAGATCACCACTGGCACCAAACCTGCTACCCAATGCACACTGGCATAAGTCTGTGTTTCAAATAGCAAACTATAAATCAGCCCAAAAGCTCCTTGCGTGATGCCTAACATAAAAGCGATGATCCAAGGACTCGATTCTGTCGCCGACATCCCAAAATACACAATTTGCAACGCATAAAACCCGGCGGAAATGATCGTCAACAAATCCCCAAGATGCAAACTGACGCCACGCGAGAAAACGCCGGTCAACACTGCCATCCCCAACATACAAATCACAATGGCAAGGTAGGCTTTGCGCTCTGGTTTTTGGTGGAAGAAGACCCAGACGATAAATGGGATCATCACCACATAAATCGCAGTGAGAAAGGCGTTATTGGCAGGTGTGGTGTACATCAGCCCAATCGTTTGCAGCTGATAGCCTAAGAAGTTGATTCCGCCAGCGATCAAGCCGATTTTCAGATCCCGTTTGGTCATTTGGTTGATGGTTTTATGGAAGAAAGCATACGCCAAGCCGGCATAAATAAACCCGCGAATGGCATTGATCAGCCCAGCATGCATCCCCGCATTAGTCGCTTGCTTGCTAAAAATGTACCCAGCACCCCAAATAATCGCCGCCAATAACAACATGGCATTGGCTTTTGTTTTTGTTACCCGCACCTAATCTCCCCCAATCTCCTTTCACTGTATCATATCCCGAATCATTTGGTGTTTTTAATTAATTTTTTAGTATAATGTAAGAAACCACTGAGGAGGACCCATCATCAATACCCTGATTAAGCTTTACGCGCCGTTTTTTGAAGCCAGCGATTGGCACAGTGCCATTATGACTGGCACCGGGTTAGCAACCATCGCCACCTTAGCTGTGATGGAATGTCTGTTATCCGTCGACAATGCCGTGGTCTTAGCCGCGCAAACTGCCAGTTTAAAAGAGCCGAAAAAAGAACATGCCGCTTTAATGTGGGGGCTGTGGGGTTCTTACATTTTACGCTTCATCGCCATTGGCCTTGGTGCTTATTTGATCAAGTTCTGGGCGATCAAAGCATTAGGCGCTGGCTATTTATTGTGGATGTCCCTGCACTTTTTCTGGGAACAACATAATCCTAAAGACGAAACCGTTAAAGCGGCTAAACCGCGTAGCTTTTGGGGCACTGTGGCGGCAATCGTCTTTTTGGATTTTGTCTTTTCCATCGATTCGATCCTGACGGCTTTAGCCATTGATAATAATCCGGTGATCGTGTTGATCGGGGGCATGATCGGGATCTTAGCGATGCGGTTCGTCGCTTCGGGGATGATCGTGCTGTTAGCCAAAGTCCCAGAACTGTTGTACATGGCTTATGTGTTGATTGGCTTTATCGCGATCAAACTTGGCTTATCCTTGCCAGCAATCGGCATTGAGGTTTCCAATACGTTCTTTTCAATTTTCGTCTTGCTGGCTTTTGTCGCCACTTTAGCGATCCACTGGTGGCGTAATCGGAGGTAATCATGAATCCATTATTTTCTGGTGAACTTTATTTACCCAATGATGCCGACTTGATGAAAATTCAAATGCACTATCAAGATCTGGCGGCCACTTATAATCAAACCTTACCTAGCCAACAAGCTAAACGCGCCGAGTTGTTGACCGAGTTGTTTGCTGAAGTTGGGCCTGATTGTTATGTTGAAGCCCCATTTTATGCCAATTGGGGTGGCCATCATGTGCATTTAGGGCCAGGCGTTTATGCCAATTATCACCTCACCTTAGTCGATGATGGGGAGATTTTCATCGGCTCACACACCATGATCGGCCCCAACGTCACCTTAGCCACTGCGGGACACCCGATCGAACCCAGCTTACGTATTCAAGGCTACCAGTATAATTTACCGATTCATATCGGAGAAAACTGTTGGCTAGGCGCTGGCGTCTCGGTATTGCCAGGCGTAACCATCGGTGATAACACTGTCGTTGGCGCCGGGGGTGTGGTCAACCATGATCTACCGAGCAATGTGGTGGCAGTGGGCACACCAGCTAAAGTGTTGCGCGAGATTTCTGAACATGATCGCGAGTTTTACACCAAAAACCGGCGCATTGATTGGGATCAGCTTCAATAAACATCAAGATGCGAAAAATCGCCTGCAAATGCAGACGATTTTTTGTTTACTCATTCACGGCCACTGGTTGCGCCACTTCCGTTTTGGCGATGACCTGTAGCAAATGTTGAATATCATCCGGGTAAATCTCTCCGATATTCCCGATCCGAAACGTCTTGGCTTTTGAAACTTTACCAGGATAAATGATGAATCCGGCAAGTTTTAACGCCTCATAAAACTTGCGGAAATCAAAACGCGCGGCTGGATATTTAAAACTGGTGATGATCGGCGATTGCACACTGGTTGGCAACAACGGCTCAAACCCTAAGGCCAACATACCTTGGCACAACTGCTTTTCATTCGCCGCATAGCGTGCATGCCGCGCGGCCACACCGCCTTCTTCGATCAACTCGTTTAACGCTTGGCGGAAGGCATAAACGGTGTGCGTTGGGCTAGTAAAGCGCCACTTTCCTGCTTCTTCTTCAAAGCAGCGCCATTGATCATACAGATCTAGTGACAAACTACGGGCATTGCCTTCCGTAGTCGCCAAAGTCAACTGCTTGGCCAAGACAAACGCGAAGCCTGGAACCCCTTGAATACATTTATTGGCACTGGAAATCAAATAATCCACACCGAGTTGCGTCACGTCGATCGGCACCCCGCCAAAGCTCGACATCGCGTCAACAATGGTCACGATCCCCATTTCAGTGAGTTGTGGGATCAAGGGCGTCAAAGGATTTAAAATTCCAGTCGTCGTTTCCGAATGCACCATGGCAAAATGCGTTACTTCAGGATGTTGGTGCAACACATTCAAAACTTTTTCAGCCGATACAATTTGGGTTTCACCAAAATCTAGATCCACATGGTTGATGCCCAAGCGCGTCGCCATGGTCGCCATGCGTTGGCCATATGCCCCATTCATCGCAATTAAAAGCGTCCCATTGTCAGGCACCGCAGTTTGCAATGTCGCTTCCACCCCAAAGCTTCCGGATCCTTGTACCAAAACACTAGTGTATAACTCTGGATCCGCATGTCCGACAGCGAGTAAAGCGCGGCGAATGGATTGAGTCAACACTTTGTACTCCTCATCCCAGGTGCCATGATCCACCAGCATGGTTTGCTTGACGCTGGCACTAGTCGTCAGCGGTCCTGGCGTTAACAATAACGGCACCTGCAAAGCCTTTTGATCTAAGGCTTCGATCAACGGCATCAAGTCTGCCATGGAATCTATCGTATAATCAGCACCCGCTTTGATGAACGTCTCGCGCGCAGCCTCTTTAAGCCGAGTTTGTTCACTTTCAGGCAATGCCACAAATTCGGCTTCCGACATCCCGATCAAATTACTGCCAACGACCACGCCGACACTGATCGCATGAGCATTTTTTCCTTCGAGAATGTCGTTGACGGTATCGCCGACTTTGATCACGGTTTGCGGATCATCGATCTGCAAATGTTGAATGGCGTAGGTCAACATATCCGCTTGCGGACGCCCGATGCCAGCAGTGCGTTCGGAAGTCACATTGATCACCGGTTGATACCCTTGTGCATGAACCACCGGTACCAATTGTTCGATCATCGCTGCCGTGTAGCCAGAAGTCGAGGCCACAGCGATGTGTTTGAGCTGCAAATAAGCACATAAGGATTGCATGCCAGGCTTCAGTTGACCGGTTTCCGTCAACACGGCACGGATCTCAGTTTGAAATTGTTGATACACTTCTTGGATCGCCACATCGCGTTCTTCGTTATGCCCAGAATGAACCCACGCTGCCCAGGTGTCCGGTTGCGCAAATAGTTTGGCGATGTGTTCGGCTTTGTCTAAGCCCACATCCGCCCGGATCACCGCTTCTGGTACGTTAATGCCAAAATGTGCAAATGCGCGTTGAAACGCAATAATCGGCGCGCGACTCCCATAATCGATCGTCGTGCCTGCCCAATCAAAAACCACTGCTTGAATTGCCATGGGTCCCCTCCTATGGGTTAATCAATAAATTTGTGACGCAATTTGGTCGAGATCGCTTCTAGCACAAAGACAAACGCTAAAATGTAATACACGATCATCCCGACTTCATGAAAATTAAAATAAAAGTTACTGGCGACGAATAGTTGATAGCCGATGCCACCAGCCCCTGCCGCCGCCCCAACGACTACCGCATTGGCAAAGTTGATTTCAAACCGGATAAAGGTCCAACTCAATAAACGTGAAGCCAATGACGGCAATACCGCCTGGCACAAAACGGGCAACAAGCCGCAGCCACCAGCACGCAATGCCTCAATGGTTTGCGCAGGGATTTCTTCAATGGTGTTGGCAAAGACTTTGGCCAAATAGGCGACACTATGAAAGGTCAAACCGACCACTGCGGCATTCGGCCCTAAGCCCAGCGCAACGGAATAAATTAACACCCATAAAATCGTCGGGATCGCCCGCACAAAGGCCATCACACTTTTAGTCGTCAGACTCAACCACCGCGGTGCGATATTTTCAGCAGCCGCTAAGCCGCATACCAGTCCGATGCCAGCACCTAATACTGTGGTGACAAAAGCGAGTTCGATACTTGCAAACAATGCTTGCATCAATAACAAATGTGAATCATTGCCGACGTTTGGACTGAAAAACATCAGTTGTAAATTTGCCCCGAATACTTTTGTGGCTGTCCATAAATCAAAATGTTTCGGCAGCACAGAAATCAATCCATAAATTGAAATCACAGCCAACCCGGTGACAAAAGCACGCAAGGTCCGCGTCCGCCGATTAACTGGCCGAGGCGCTTTTTGCGTTGGGGTTTGTGACATGGAAACTGATTCGATCATGTTAAACTCCTTTGAATATGAGTCGACAACAACTCAAGGCTGATCACCAGCACGATCAACACGGCAACGACTAACCCAGCTGCTGGGTAATTGATCGACTTAAAGTACAGATCAAACAAAAAGCCGATGCCAGTTCCGGTCAACAAGCCGACTAAAGTCGCATCGCGCACATTGTTTTCGATCATATACAACAGCCATTCCACAGTCGGCGTCGCAATTTCTGGCAATAACCCTTGCATGATCGCCACTGGTCGACTGGTCCCAGTGGCGATCAAGGCTTCAAGTTTACCGGTGTCAAAGTCTTCGATCGTTTCTAAAAACGCCCGCGTCAAAAAGCCGAGGTTCATGAACCACAACGCCAAAAAACCAGTCAGTTCATTTTGTTTAAAGGAAAACAGCAAGATCAAAGCCCAAGCGATGATCGGAATATTGCGCAGCACCGAAGCAAACCCGCGGATCAAAAAGCTGACTGTCACATGGCGCTGGCCTAAGTTTTTCGCCCCGATCACTGCCAGCAATAAGCTGAGCAGACCAGCCACACCAGCTGCCGCCGTGGCAATAATAAAGGCACGCCACAACTGAAATAACACTGCTGGCAATAACTTGAACGTCGCGGCAGTGGGCAAAAAGTTCTGCGCCATCCATAAAAAGCCGGTTTGCACTTGCAGCAAGGCCCCTTGTTGAAAGCCTAAAGCGATACTGGCCACGGCATAGCTCACCAGCAACCCACTCAAGGTCAACAACATGAGCCGTTGTTTGCGGCGGAAAAAAGTCTGAGGGGTCATGCGGTCCTCCTAAGCATAAATCGCTTGAATCTGAGCGGCTTGCAAGTCAGCCGGCACGCCATCAAAAACTTTGCGCCCGTGATTTAACGCGACGATGTGATCGGCAAATTCTGTGGCGATATCCACTTGATGCAAGTTCACCACCACGATCAAGCCTTTGTCATCGGCTAACCGGCGCAAAATCGTCATCACCATTTGGGCGGATTTAGGATCAAGGCTGGCGATCGGTTCATCACATAACATCATCTTAGGATGTTGCATCAACGCCCGGGCAATGCCGACGCGCTGTTTTTGCCCACCGGATAAATGTTTGCAAGCGGTATAGGCGAAATCACTCAAGCCCATTTCATCGATCAACTTCAGCGCTTCTTGTTTTTCTTCAGCGGTATAATGGGCAAACATGCCGGCAAGCGTAGACTTGGCGCCTAAACACCCATGCAACACATTTTCCAAAACCGTCAAGGCATCGATCAAATTATAATTTTGAAAAATCATGCCGATATTGCGGCGCGCCTTTTGCAAGTCACGCTTGGACAGTTGCCGCAGATCCACATCATCGAGGCACACTTGGCCTTCATCGTCTTTGAGCAATTGATTTAAACTCCGCAAAAGTGTGGTTTTACCGGCACCTGATGGGCCGATGACGGCGGTGATTGTCCCAACGTCTGCTTGTAAATCGACGGCTTCAAGGGACGGTTTATCTGGAGTGTAGCGTTTGGATAAGGCGGTAACGGTTAACATAATGGCCTCCTTTTAGGCGTTTTGCCTTTGCTGATCAGACTGATCGTAACCATCAGCCTGATCGGCAAAAGCAGCGTCACTGACGCCGCCAATGGGTTACTTTCCTAAAACTTCATGGGTTGGCGCATACCATTTATCGCTGATGGCCATAAAGTGCACTTTGCCAGTTTGCGTGAACAGCCCAGGCTTTTTGGCGTCAGGCTTGGAGAAGAAAATCGGGTTGTCGGTGGTGGATTGCGCCGTCAAGGCTTTGATGATCTTGGCGCGATCGGCTTTGGAAACTGTTTTGTCGTTGATGGCTAAAGGTTCGTTTTGCACTTGCGCCACAGAAATGGCCACCGATTCTTTACCCTTGGCCTTGTCCAATGGTGCCGGCGCATCGTCATTGATTTTGAAAATCGCACCCGCTTTAGTCGCATCGTTGGTGAACTTACCGTAGTTGACCAAATCGATGTCATCAAAGGCCGCCACATCCACGTCACCGTTGAACAAGTTCACAGCAGAACCAGGATGCGATTGGCCATAAAGCACCTTGTCAAAGAACCCACCGCCTTGTTGCAAGTCGGTTTTCTTCACGCCGTTGGCCGCTGCGATCGCCCCAGCAGGTACCGCAAACCCTGAAGTGGAGGTTGCGGAAACGAAGGAGATCTTTTGGCCTTTGACCTTTTTCAAGGAGTAACTGCCGCCGTCTTTGTAACTGTCTGCTTTGGCTTTAGGTACCATCACGTACGAGTTGTAATGCGCGTCTTTTAACGTACCGGACTCGCCAGAATAAGTGACTAATGGGTTCACCGCACTGTTTTGCTTGCGCGCTTCAATGTAGGAATCCGGGCCTAACAAGCCAAGTTGGGCTTTACCGGAAGCCAGTGCTTGAATCGCCACGTTGTAATCGGTAGTCGTTTGCACGTTGATCTTTTTGCCAGTGGCCTTGTGCAAGACTTTGGATAAAGCCGTGCGCACTGGGGTCATTTCCTTGCTGGATTCAGATGGCAAAAATACCACCGTCAAAGTTTTGCTACTGGTTTTGTCGGCGTGCGTGGTTTTGCTGGAACAACCTGCAGCGACAACTAAAAGGCTTAAGGCCGCCGTGGCAGCCAGAATATGTTTGATCTTCAAAATGGTCTCCTCCATAAAGTTGCTGTCATATGATACTGACTTAGTGTATCGACACCGTGTAAAGATTTGACCTATTTGTTGTTTTGGTTGTGAAAAGCTTCGTCACGGATTGTAAAGATACGGTAAGCTGACGATACAAAAAACACGTTGCCTAAACTTTAGACAACGTGCTCATCATTCACTTCAATTCACGTTTGCGATCATGCCGGATCACTTGAATCACCAAAGCACTTGCCGCAATCACCCCAATGGCGATCACTAAGCGCCCTGGCCGCAAGCGTAGCGCCGCATCCCCACCAAACGCGTAAAAGAATGCTGTGGGCAAACTTCCTAACACGATCAAACTATTCCAAGTTTTGCGTGGCAAGTGCAACTGACCAGCCGCCAAATGCACCAACGTATTCGGTACAAACGGCACACTATAGCCTAGCAACACGCCAAGCTTTGGATGGCTGGCTTTCATTAAATCATCCAATAAACGCGAGCGCTTAGGGGATTGATGATGTAATTCGATGCGATCGATCAATAACGACCCCAAGCAGTTGCCGGCACTTAAGCCGATCACATTCACTAAAAAGCCTAATGGGGCCCCTAAACACACACCATTGAGTACCGCGATCACAGAATTCGGCGCCCCTGGGATCATCGACACGGCCATTAATACCAATGCCAGCGGGAGCACTGACCACAAGCCAGCGCCGCGAAACACCGTAATGAATTCTGCCCGGTTAAACCAAGTGAAACCTTTTAAACTGTGCCAGTCATGCCAAATCACCAGGCCTAACATGATTGTTGCGATAACCGCGGCGATCACCCGTAATTGTTTGCGGCGCATAGCATCCCTCTTTTCCATCTGGATGTAGTGTACCGCAAATTTCAGTGAGTATCCACTCACATTATAAGATTCGATTCAAGGCATCGCCTTTTAAAAAGGCCTGAATATCATCTGCGACAATTTTGACCAAGCGTTGCCGCGTTTCCAAACCGCGCCAGCCGATATGTGGCGTGACGATCACATTGTCGAGTTCAAACAACGGACTGTCATCGGCTAATGGCTCGCTTGCTTGCACATCTAACCCAGCGCCGGCAATGTCGTGATGTTGCAGTGCCTGGATCAACGCGGGTTCATCGATCAAGCCACCGCGGGCGGTATTGATCAAAAAGGCACTGGGTTTCATCTGCTTTAAAGCATTCGCGTCGATCAAATGCGTCGTCGCAGATGTTAATGGTAAGTTCAACGATACAAAGTCACTGTGTTGTAGCAGGTCCGCTTGTATGGTGAAGTGGATGCCATCCCGATCAGCGCGCTTCGTCCGCGTCGAAACAAGGATCTGCATGCCCATCGCTTGGGCGATTTTGATCAAAGCTTGGCCGATATGACCGAAGCCGATCACGCCTAGCGTTTTGCCGTTGAGCTCCACATGTGGCACCATCAAATGATCGGAAAAGTTACGATGATCGCCTTGCGCTAACATTTTCAACTGGATCTGCATGCTGCTGGCGAGGTTTAACATCAACATCAACGCCGTGTCTGCCACCCGTTCAGTGGAATAAGCTGGCACATTGGCCAAGGCGATGTGTTTGGCTTTCAATGCCTCGAGATCATGATTGTTAAAACCCGTTCCGGCTTCTACCACCAACTTCACCGAATCTGGAAACTGGGCGACGATATCCCCTGGCAGCGGCATTTCTTTGGTCACCACCACCGTTGCGTCTTGAACGCGCCCGAGGATCTCGGTGGGCGCACTGTGTTCATACACTTGCACATTTGTCCCAAGTTGTTGCCAATTCATCGCGTGATCATAGTTGACCACCGCGCCGTTAAGGACCACGATTTTTGTCATGTTGCACCTCCGATGTCTTCAGTATACGGCCAAGGTGCGCCACAGACAATTTTTTAGCCTAGCACACAAATTGACAGCGCTTTATCTCCCGTGTGATACTAATTCTAATGAATGAAAAAGGAAGTGCGCTGATGCCTAAAATTCTTGCGATCAATGCTGGTAGCTCCACCTTAAAATGGAAACTTTTTGCCATGCCTGAAGAACGCGTACTGGCTAGCGGCTTGATCGATCGGCTCGGCCAAGCGCGATCAACGGTGAAAATCAAATTCAACGATCAAAAACTCAGCTTCGATCAACCGATCAAAGATTTTCACGAAGCCGTCGTCGATGTGATGGAACGCCTAAAAGACTTGCACTTGGTGGCCCATTTGCATGAAATCAAAGGCGTCGGCCACCGCATCGTCGCCGGTGGGGAACATTATGCCCAAAGTGTGCGCATCACCCCAGCAGTGCTAGCTGACATTACTGAATTAGGTCACTTTGCACCATTACACAATCCCGTGCAAGCCAAGTATGCCGATATTTTCAGCCGCTTAATGCCTTGGGCGGTGCAAGTGGCTGTGTTTGATACGGCTTTTCATCAAAGCATGCCACCAGAAAATTTCTTATATAGTATTCCGTATGATTATTATCAACGCTTTGGCGCCCGCAAATACGGTGCACATGGCACCTCGGTCCGATACGTGACGCAACGTGCAGCCCAATTATTTGATTTTGAAAAACTGATCGTCATGCACCTAGGCTCAGGCTCTAGCGTTACCGCCGTGCAAAACAGCCAAGTCATCGACACCTCAATGGGCTTCACCCCACTGGCTGGGGTGACCATGGGTACGCGCAGTGGCGATATCGATCCAAGCTTATTGGCCTATTTAATGGATCAGCTGGATCTGCAAGACATCCATCAACTGATTGCGATTCTCAATCAAAAATCAGGCTTATTAGGGTTATCGCAGCTTTCCGCCGATCAACGCGACTTAGAAGCCGTTGAAGCGAAAAATCCCCAAGCTAAACTCGCCTTGACGATTTACGCCAATCGCGTCGCCAAATATGTCGGCAGCTTTGCCGCGGCGATGAACGGCGTGGATGCCTTAGTCTTTACCGGCGGCGTCGGTGAAAATGGCGGAGAGATGCGGGCCAAGATCATGGCGCACTTAGGCTTTTTAGGAGCGGTCATCGATCCGCTTAAAAATCAAAGTCGCGGTCGTGAAGTTGACTTATCGACGCCTGATGCCAACGTCGCCACTTGGGTGATCCCGACTAACGAAGAATTAATGATTGCCAGAGACGTCCAAGCCCAACTACCTTAAGCGTGGATGCCTTGCCAAATCACGGCAAAAATTTCCTCAAACGAATACTGATCGGCGGCATAAATCTGGCGTTGCACATTCATTGAATGCGTATGGATCACAGAAAATACCATTGACATCAAGACACTGATCGGCGCGTTTTTTAACACGCCTTTTTGTTGTGCCTGCGCGTATAAGTCGGTGATCAAATTTTGTGTGGTTTCGCCGTGTAAAAACGGATTGCTATCGTATTGGCCAAACAAGAATTTGATTTGCTGAATCAACGTCAAGCTGTCAGGATGCGCCATGGCATAATGATAGATCGCGCTGATATACGCTTTTAAGCGCACTTCGATCGCTAGGCTTTCATCAGCTGCTGCCTGCAAGTCGCCAGTGGCTTGGATTCGCGCCATTTCGCGATGATACACGCTGAGCAACAAGGCATCTTTATTTTTGAAATACAAATAAACGTTGGATTGAGAGATCCCGACACGCTTGGCGACTTTAACAGTGGACACACCAGCGGCACCATCTTTGAGGATAATGGCAGCCGTGGCATCTAAAATTTTAGTTTCTTTGGTTTCATCTTTTGTTCGCATAAAAAAAGTGTACAACAGTTGACAAAGATAAGTCTATCTTTTATGATGATGAAGCTAAAAAGATAGACCTATTTTTTAAAAAGGAGTTTCCTTATGAAAATTACGTTATTAGGTTCAATTGGCAACATCAATCGCTTCGTCATCCCTCGCCTCGTTCAAGCCGGCCATACTGTGACCGTGATCACCTCAAATTCGCAGCGAGTCTCAAAAATTGAAGCCTTCGGCGCCAAAGCCGCAGTCGGCGACATGGCAGATCAAGCGTTTTTGACGCAAGCGTTTACCGGCGCGGACATCGTGTATTTGATGATTTCAGGGACGAATCCAGATCTGTTCGGCAGTGCCAAACGCCTCGGTGATATTTTTGCTGGCGCAGTGCAGGCGGCAAAGGTCCCACAAGTGGTCAACTTATCCAGTATCGGGGCGCAAGATCCTGACAGTGGCAGCTTGTACGCCTATCACTTCATTGAAGATGCCTTAAGCCAGCTCAAAGTCGATGTTGCCTTCGTGCGACCAATGGGCTTTTATAATAATTTATTTGCCAACCTTCCAACCCTTCATCAAAATCACACGCTTTACGCCAACGTGCCAGCCTCTGTTGCCCGTAAAATGGTTTCTCCAAGCGACATTGCCGACGTGATATACGACATGCTCACTCACTGTCCTGCTGGTAAGACCATCCGTTATGTGGTTTCTGATACGTTCACTGGCACCCAAACGGTTGATGCGTTCAGCCAAGCATTAGGCTTTGAGGTGCATTTCGTCGAGATTTCAGACGACCAATATGCTGAAAGCTTGCGCCAAGCCGGAATCCCTGAAACCATCATCAAACCTTTTGTGGCCAGCACCCAACACCAAAAACGGCCTGATTTAATGTACGCTGATCTCGCCAACCACCCGGTGATCACTGGTCGCGTTAAGCTTGATGATTTTGCGAAAACTTTTGCTGACGCGTTTAACGCCGGTGACCATGCGCCCAAAGCCCATACCGTGGCCAACAAATAATTCACGATCAGAGGTCGCCTGAACTCGGCCTCATTTTTGTGTTGACGACTATTTAACACTGGGAAGCGGTTACGTTATACTGGAGCTAACGAAAGATAAGAGAGCAGGTGAAAAATGTTACCCACATTTGAATTAGCGCACACACCAGTTCCAGCATTAGGCATGGGCACCTGGTATTTAGGCGAAGGCAACGCGGCCAAAAGCCAGCAAGAGTTACAGGCTTTGCGGTATGGCTTAGATCACGGGATCACCGTGATCGACACGGCTGAAATGTATGGCGAAGGCGCAGCAGAAACTTTAGTTGGCCAAGCGATTGCACCATATGATCGGCATCAATTATATTTGATTTCTAAATTTTATCCTTGGCATGCCACCGCCACTCAAATGAAAAAGGCCTTGGAAGCTAGCTTGGCTCGGTTAGGCACAGATTATTTGGATCTGTACTTATATCATTGGCGTGGCAACACCCCGCTAGCTGAAACTCTTGCTGGCATGGCCGCTTTGAAAAAGGCAGGCTTGATCAAAGCGTATGGGGTTTCAAACTTTGATGTCGCAGATTTGAAAGAAGCTGCTGGGTTACCTGGTGGCCACGACATCGCCGCCAATGAAGTCTTGTATAACCTCAAAGCACGGGGGATCGATTATGATCTACGCGCTTATCAAAAACAACATGATCAAAGCTTGATCGGGTATTCCCCGTTTAATTCCGGCTCTGGTAACACAATCGTTTTGCCTCAAGTCTTACAGGATTTGGCAAAGGCCAAACATATCACCACGCATCAATTGATGTTGGCTTGGACTTGGCGTCATCAAGATGTGTTGGCAATTCCAAAAGCTTCCAGCATCGATCATGTCCAAGCCAATCTCGATGCGATGGCTACCATATTTACACCAGATGAGCTGGCAGTGATCGATTCCGTCTTTCCAAAGCCGACGCAACATGTCCCCTTGGCAATGATTTAAAGGAGAATATCATGAAAATTTTTGTTATCGCTGCCCACGGCCAAGTTGGCCAACATGTGGTCGACACCTTATTGGAAAATGATTACCAAGTCGTCGCCGGCTACCGCGATCCCGCGACGCAAGCCCCCGCGACTGCTTCAAGCGAACTGCAAGCCATTGCCTTTGATTTAACCGGGTCGATCAGTGATTTAGCGCAGGCCATGCACGGCTGTGACGCCGTGATCTTTGCTGCAGGCTCTCAAGGCAAAGCACTCCTAGCCGTTGATCTTGACGGCGCAGTTAAAGCGATGGAAGCGGCCCAACAAGCGGGCATTGCGCGCTTTATCCAATTATCGACGTTAAATGCTGGCGACCGCAAACGCTGGCCGGCTAGCTTAAATGATTACTACATCGCCAAGTACTACGCTGATGAATGGTTAATGCATCATACCACCTTGGATTACGTGATCGTGCAACCCACCACATTGACCAATGATGCGCCAACTGGGCAAATTAAATTCGAACCCACTTGGCAAGATACCATCTCGCGCCAAGACGTTGCCACCGTGCTCGTTGAAGCCATTGAATCCGATCAGCATCGCACCACGATTCAAATCGCCAATGGGAATTTGCCGATCGCCCAAGCATTATGAGGCTTGACAAGTAACCCCTTAAGATGATAACTTTTATTTTATCAAATAATGAAAAGAGTGAAGCCGTTGAAGTAAGCCATTGCTGAAATGTATCTGATCTGCCGCAAACAGGCGGAGTCTGGACATTTTCAACAATGACTGACTTCCTCGGGGAAAACTCTCTGAGGTCTAGCATTTGCTGGGCCTTTTTGTGTGCAGATTGTGAATTGGGAGGACGATAATATGTCTACAATTACGATCGATCAATTAAACTTCGCTTATGATGGCCAAGCGCCATTATTTGACCATACCAGCTTCAACCTCGATACCCAATGGCATTTAGGCTTAGTCGGCCGCAATGGTCGCGGCAAAACCACCTTGTTAAAACTACTATTAGGCCAATTACCCCACACTGGCACGATCACCACTAAAGCGCCGTTAAATTATTTCCCGCAACCGATCGCTGACCCGAGTCAACTGACGCTTTACGCGCTGCAAGCTGATGCGGATTTTGAACAATGGCAATTGGAACGCGAAATGAATCTTTTGGGCATGGATCCAGACTTATTATGGCGTCCTTACCAAAATTTATCCGGCGGCGAACAAACCAAAGTCCGCTTGGCGTTGTTGTTTGTCGATCAAAACGCCTTTGCCTTGATCGATGAACCCACCAATCATTTAGATGTCACCAGCCGCGCCAAAGTGGCCCAATACTTACAACAAAAATCTGGCTTCATCGTGGTGTCTCATGATCGCCAGTTCTTGGACACGGTTTGCGATCACGTCTTAGCCATCGATCGCCAACAGATTCAATTATTCCAAGGCAACTACACCACCTACGCCACCGCCAAAGCCAACCAAGATCAACAAGAACAAAACGAAGATCAAAAATTGCGCCATGAAATCACCCGCTTGAACAAAACCGCCAAAGAAAAGGCCGAATGGTCCAACGCCCGTGAAAAAACCAAATTTGGCGACCGCCATGTCAAAAATTCAGGGGGTGGTGCCTGATCGCGGCTTCGTTGGGGCCAGAGCTGCCCGCATGATGCAAAAGCGCAAGAATCTTGAACAGCGCATGGATAAAGAGATCCAAGCCAAATCAGGCTTACTCAAAAACATCGAAACCATCGATCCGTTAACCATTCAAGTGGTGCCTGACCATCATCCCGTTTTTGTGCATGCGGATCAGGTCACCGCAAGCTTTGACGGCCAAGCCTTGTTTGAACCGGTCAGCTTTGAGGTGCGACCAGGTGAACGCGTTGCCTTAGTGGGGCCAAACGGGATCGGCAAATCATCGCTACTGGAAGCATTGGTCGATCAATTCCCTGGTGAAGTCTCCGGTACGCTCACCCACCCCGACTTAAGTTTCAGCTGGGTCCGCCAGCAAAACCATGCCACTGGCACGCTTAAAGCCTTTGCAGAGTTGCATCAGCTGGATTACCAAGCCTTATTAAATAACCTCAAAAAACTAGGACTTGACCGCTGCAGCTTCACCACGCCGATCGAATCGCTATCAATGGGCCAACAAAAAAAGGTGGCCTTAGCCGCTTCGCTAGTCACCCCGGCTAACTTATATATCTGGGATGAACCGCTGAATTATTTAGATCTTTTCAACCAAAATCAACTCGCTGATAGCATCTTAGCAGCCAAACCAACCATTTTGTTCGTTGAACACGATGAGGCCTTTATCAACCGAGTGGCCACCAAAGTGATCACCTTGAAACGCGCGTGACTAATTTGTGCTGACGTGGTACGCTTGAAAACGAATGCATTTTGATCTTTGGCGAAAGCCTGAAAGCAGGTGACGTATGGCGTCGCAGCATAAACCAACCTGGCGCTGGTTACTGGTTTTAGCGCTGGTTTTCGTCGCGGTTTTTACAAGCACGCGTTATTTCATTGCCAATGATATCGTCTCCGGTAACTCGATGGCTCCGACCTTGCAATCCAACCAACGCTTGATTTCAATCAAGCATCACCCACCCAAGCGCTTTGACATCGTTGTGTTAACTGAACCGGTCGCACCTCACACTTTGTTCATCAAGCGCGTGATCGGCTTGCCTGGCGACACCATCAAAATGGCCAATGATCACCTGTGGATCAACGGCAAACGGGTCAATGAGCCTTATCTCAACACAAGTTTTGCCAAAAAAGAGCTCGCACAAGCACAACCGACCAAAACCTTCACGACGGATTTTTCCTTGGCCACGTTAAAAGCCACTCACACCACCAAAGTTCCTGCGGGTCAATACTTTGTGATGGGCGATAATCGCCTGGTATCTTATGATAGTCGTGGGTTTGGCTTTGTTCCCAAAGCAAATATCGAATCCGTGGTGCTTTGGCGTTATTGGCCGATCACGCAAATGCGCGGGTTTTAAAAATTGAAGATTCGACGACACCAGACAATTGTTCTAAAATTTTGTCTGGTATTTTTGTGATTCGAATATGATTTAAATTTTATTCGCAAATTGCAAGAACAAGTTAGCCACCCCATGGCACGACACCGTGAGATGAA
>NZ_AZEU01000187.1 GCF_001435035.1 Lacticaseibacillus manihotivorans DSM 13343 = JCM 12514 | reverse complement strand
TTTTCCATTGGACGCAAGAATTGTTTCCATTCTTGTTTCATGAATTTGTATTTCTTGGATCGATGATCCAAGGTCTTCATGGTTTGAACTCGAATTTGATTGACCGCGCGATTGACCATTTGGATGATGTGGAATCGATCAATTACAATTTCAGCGTTCGGAAAGAGCTTAGGAATTAGGTTAACGTACCCGGCGTTCAAGTCTACAGAGATTGTATTAACGGTTTGTCGAACTTCGAGTGGGAA
>NZ_AZEU01000186.1 GCF_001435035.1 Lacticaseibacillus manihotivorans DSM 13343 = JCM 12514 | reverse complement strand
GGATAACTTAGTGCGCGAGGCTGGACAAGAGCTAGACACGGTACGTGAAGCCGAGGACAAGTACGTCACGGTGGAGGTAGACCGGCGAGCAGTACCGCAACTGTTCATCGAAGGTGATGCCTTTAAGGTGAAGCTGAAGCATGGCACTCAGGTAATGGTTCATCGCGTCCAAATCAGTGAAGGCGTGACGCAGTCAGGCAAGCGGCACCAGTTGATCAACCGGCATAGCATCACCGGGCTGTCGCACGAGAAGGTCTTTGATGAAGACAGGTCATACATCGACCAGCACTACGATTTGCG
>NZ_AZEU01000185.1 GCF_001435035.1 Lacticaseibacillus manihotivorans DSM 13343 = JCM 12514 | reverse complement strand
GAGACAGATTCAACTTTATAATATTTCATCTGTCAACTTGACAGGGACTAGTGCACAAAGGCTTTTTTATTTTGGCTACGTATTTATATAGAAGAAACACGTCTTATTGCGCAACGGCCACCGCTTGCATCGCGACTTTGTTCACCCAGTTGATGGGCTGATCGAAGTTAGGTTGGAAGAACGTATCCAGCATTGCGAGCTGATCGATGGTTTGCTGCGTTTGAATCGCCAAAGACACCAAGTTGGCAGACATCGACACATCATGTTTGGAGAAAAACGCCGCGCCTTTGATTTTGCGCGTGACGGGATCCCAAACCAAAGTCGCCGTGACTGGCGTCGTCGTCAACATGAATTCTGGCCGGTAGGCTTCAGTGATGGTGGTGCTGACCAAGTGCATCCCGCGCGCTTCCCCGCCAGCCACGGTTAAACCAGTGGTCGCCATGGTGTAATCAAACAACGCCACGGCGCTGGTAGCTTGCGTGCCGGCATATTGCACCATTGGGCCATGCGCATTCTCCCCGACTAAAATGCCTTGGCGCACCGCATTGGTGGCTAACGGAATATAGTCGGGTTTGCCAGTCGGGTTGTAATGTACAGCCGCCGCATCGCCAGCGACTAAAATTTCTGGCCGAGATGCTTGCATATAAGCATCAGTCACGATCGCCCCGTTTGGCAACATTTCAACTTGGCCTTTGAGCAATTCGGTGTGCGGTCTAAAACCGATCGCCAACACCGCAATGTCTGCGGTATAGTCCCCTGCATCTGTGGTCACGGTGATTTGATCGCCACCGGTAAAATGTTCCACCTTTTGCCCTAAAGCTAATGTGGTGCCATGTTCGCGATAAGCCGCTTCGATTTGATCGGTGATTTCAGGATCGAAGTTTTTGGCTAAGGCCCGATCAAGCGCATCGACCAAGGTCACCTTTTTGCCCGCTAAGGCGAATTGTTCGGCGATTTCTGCACCAATGTAGCCGGCGCCGATCACCACAGCGGAATTGATGGTCGGCGTGATCTGCTTCAAGCGCTGGGCGTCGGCATAATCTTTACAATAGTAGAGATGCGGATCATCGATGCCTGGAATTGGCGGTACGATCGGCGCGGAACCTGGCGTAAACACCAATTTGTCATAAGTGTCGGTGAAATGCTCGCCAGTTTGCAAATTCTCGACGGTGATGGTTTTGCTTTCGGCATCTACTGCTAAAACGTTGTGCTGCATGTGCATGTCGGCGCCGAGTTTGGTCAACGCTTCCGGATTTGAGTAAAACATTTTCTTCGGGTCAGACACATGGTCGCCAACCCAAAGCGCGATGCCGCAAGACAAAAACGATAAATTGTCATTGCGCTCGTATACGACGACTTGATCTTGCGGGTGCTTGGTCAGAATCTGTTGTGCGGCAAAGGTACCAGCGTGAGTGGCTCCGATCACAATAATTTTCATGGCTATATCATCCTTTCGCAGAACCTTAAGCTCTGAAAAACCAATGCGGGCGTCACGCCGATTATAGCATGGTTCAGCCACGTTCCGAAAGTGTTAGGTTATTGTTATAATTAGATAACTAATTAAATTTGAATCGTCTAACGGCCCGAAAATTTGTGGGTTACGACAAAAAGTGCTTCAGCGGGCTGGTTATGGAACGCAATGGCGCTCGTCAGAGCTAATTTTGCATTCGCTTCGCTCAAAACCGCAAAATGGATCTCCTTCTCGCTGGATTCTAAGCGGTAAACCGCTAAGAATCCCACGGCTGATAACCAGCCCGCTTCCGCACTTTTTATCTCCGCCCACAGATTTTCTGCGTTGATATCACCAGCTTGCAGATTTAATTCGCTCAAGATTCGATTTCACTTGTCAGGTTGACCATCGAAACGCAGCCAGACCATTGCCATCTGATATCAGACAACAAAAAAACTTCGATGCCCACTAGTCGCATTGATGTGAACCCCCAGGTTTGGACAATAATCCAAATCTGGGGGTTTTCTTATGGT
>NZ_AZEU01000021.1 GCF_001435035.1 Lacticaseibacillus manihotivorans DSM 13343 = JCM 12514 | reverse complement strand
CAAAATAATCCGGCGGAATTTGCCTCTTTTCCGCCGATTTTTTTTGCGCTTTGACGATTTCTCAATTCCAATCCTGCATTATATTCCGGCCACTGTTTCTTCCCACAGAAATAGGCCGGCAGATGCCGACCTTCTCACTGTTTTATCCTAGTGCAACCTCTGCGCTAGCTTTGTGAACGACTTCGTTTCCGATTTGTTGGGTTTCTTCTTGAGCCCCGATAATCAAACACTTTGTGATCATTTGATCCAATCGTCGGATACTTCCACCGGTTGCTGAATAAATCGTCTTCAGTGCGTCCTCATTGATCACCTCATCTAAGATCCCGGCGGTTTTTAGCTTCTCACGGACATAGTCGTGGACTTCGACGTACTCAAGCCCCATGACCTGATACTTCACAGTGATTCGTTGACGAAATGCCTCAAATTGTGGTCGTTGAAGCATTTGAGTCAGCTGCGGCAATCCAGCTAGGATTACGATACACTTATTTTCAGCGTCCATGCCAAAATTCGTAAGCAGTACAAGCTCATTGTAAATCAAGCCACTCAGGTACTGTGCCTCATCCAAGATAAATACCGGTGTGACATGTTCGACATCATACAATTCAAGAATCCGTTCCTGAATTTGGCGAAACTTTGCTGATTTTCGAAAGGCTGGTTCAATGCCGATCGAAACGGCAAGTTGATTGTAGAAATCACTGACACTGACAGTGCTCAGTGGCAGGTAAACGACCCGATATTGATTCGTATTCAAGCGGCGCGCATACTCTCGCAAAATCACCGTCTTGCCAGCGCCTGGTCGTCCAGTAACTAAGCCAATGCCTAGCACATCCGTCAAATACTTTAATCGAACATTCAATTCCTTGTAGTCGACTGTTTCGATCACCTTCGGTGCGGTCTTATCAAACGGATTATGCGTCATGCCATAGTAAACCAAATAGTCCATCCGCTAATCCTCCGCCATTCGTACTTGCTCACGTTTTATGTGCGCATTGTCCACTTTGTTAACGGGATGGATCTCGCTGAGAGTTTCTTCCCATTCAAGGTAAACCTTGGACAAATCCGGTTGGTAACGTACTGTTACCGACGCACCAATTGTTGCACGCCCAGTTTCATATTGCTTCCCAGCTAATTTGATAGTGCCATCATTAGCGACCTTGCGGACGTCTCGATGTAAAAATGCAGTATCCAATACTGTTGTCGGCACTTTATGAATTGCGTCTGGTTCTTCACAGAAGCGATCCATT
>NZ_AZEU01000184.1 GCF_001435035.1 Lacticaseibacillus manihotivorans DSM 13343 = JCM 12514 | reverse complement strand
AGACAGATTCAACTTTATAATATTTCATCTGTCAACTTGACAGGGACTAGTGCATCCGAACTTGTTTTTGCAATTAGTTTTGTGGGGTGATGTGCACGCGGATCGTGGCATCAACACCTGGATACAAGTTGATTTTCACGTTGCGGTAGCCGAGCGTCTTGATCGGTTCTGGCAAGTCCATCTTGCGCTTGTCGACTTTGATTTGGTATTGACGATCCAAAGCTTGGGCGATTTGCTTTGATGGGATCGAACCAAACAAGCGAGAATCTTCACCGGCTTTGGATTGGATCTCAACGATATGCTTGTCGTCTTCCAGCAAGGCTTTGATACTTTCAGCTTCAGCTTTGTGTTCTGCGGCCTTTTTATCTTCTAAGCGTTGTTGACCACGTAAGGCACTCATGGCTTGTGGGGTTGCGGCCTTAGCTTTGCCGTTTTTGATCAAAAAGTTTTGGGCATAGCCGTCTGGCACTTCTTTGACTTCGCCACGATTGCCTTTACCACGGACATCTTGAGTAAAAATAACTTTCATGTTGGTTCCTCCTTTTAGCACGCTTAATCTTGCGCTTCGACGTTCTTGATCGTATCCATCAGCTTGGCTTTCACTTGGGCGACAGATTGACCTTCAATTTGGGTGGCTGCGTTGGACAAATGCCCCCCGCCGCCGAGTTGTTCCATGATCACTTGCACATTGATATCCCCGAGACTCCGCGCAGAGATCCCCACGCGTGAATCAGGCCGGCGCGTGATGACAAAACTGGCATCGATGCCGCTTAACGACAACAAGGTATCTGCCGCTTGGGCTGCGATCACAGGGTCGTATGGCGTGCTTTCTTCACCAATACATAATGCCATATTGTCACTGATCATTTCAACGCTATCGATCAAGTGATTCTTTTGAATGTAACTTTCAACGGATTCTTTCAACAGATTCTGAGCCAACAAGCCGTCAGCCCCGACTGACCGTAGATAAGAAGCGGCGTCAAACGTCCGCGTCCCAGTCCGCAGTGAAAATGATTTGGTATCCACCGTGATCCCGGCTAACATCGCCGTAGCTTCAAGCTTGGAGACGCCATTGGTGTTCGTCGGTTGATATTCAAACATTTCCGTGATCAATTCACAAGTCGAGCTAGCATAAGGTTCGATATAGACCAGCATCGGATTTTCTGGGAATTCTTCCCCGCGGCGATGATGGTCGATGATCACGGTACGCGCGGCTAAACGATCATACAATTGTGGCGCCGTGGTGATCGACGGCTTGGAATGATCCACCATCACCAACAAGCTTTGACTGGTGGCTTGAGCGAGCGCCGCTTCAGGGGTGACAATCGCATTGGCAATTTCTGGATCTTGGCCAACCCGACCCATCAAGCGTTCCACATCTGAATGCAACTGCTCTGGATTGATGACGACATAACACTCTTTGCCGTTCATTTGGGCAATCCGGCGAATCCCTAATGCTGCACCAACGGCATCCATATCAGGACGTTGATGCCCAACGACAAAGATTTTATCGGTTTGCTTGAACAATTCTTGTAGAGCTTGGGAGATCATGCGAGCACGCACCCGAGTCCGCTTGGCCATCGGATTCGTTTTCCCACCGTAAAAACGGGCTTGTTCCCCTTTGGCCCGAACCACCACTTGGTCGCCGCCTCGGCCTAACGCCAGATCCAAGTTGGATTGTGACGTGATGGCCAAGCGCGCTAAGTCAGAATCCCCATAAGCGATCCCGACTGACAAGGTCAGCGGATAGTTCTGCTTGGACGTTTCCACGCGGATCGTATCCAGGATCTTGAACTTGTCCGCTTCAACTTGTTGCAAGGCTTGGACATACGCCACCATCAAAAAGCGGTCATTGGCAATGCGCTTAACGAACATACCGTAATCATTGGCCCAATCAGATAACTGGTTCGTCACATAAGAGTTCAAGTTGGTCACGGTTTGATCATCCAAGGTTTGGGTGATTTCATCATAGTTATCCAGGAAAATTTGTCCGATGACGACCCGTTCGTTCTCCGCGCGAGCTTCGATTTTGGCATAGCGGGTGATGTCCATCAGATACACGACGCCGATGGATTTTTGAATGATCATTTCAAAATCATGATCCGCCCAACGAATCGTCTGCAAGGTGTTGGTATCGAGGTTATCGGCAACCAATTTCCCCAAATCAGCATCGATGTCACCAAGCTTTTGCCCCAGTAATTCGGTGTCATCAAAATACTGTTGTAAATAGGGGTTCGCCCATTCCACCGTGAGATCTTTGTCATACAACAAGATCCCCACAGGCATTTTGATCAAGGCTTCTTGTTCACCACGCTTGATGCGATAAGCCAGGTTAGAAATATATTTATTCGTATTGTTGGAAATCGTCACTAAACCGTAGAAAACGGAAACCACTAAGCCGAGCAAAGCCAGCAACATTAACAATGCCAAGCCCGGTTTAATAAAGCTGGCAATGATGACAACTAAGACAGCCAGCACCACCATGAATCCTGCGGCATAGCGCAAGCGGATGTCTTCTAGAAATGCTGGGAATTTGATCTTAGCGAGAAAATTCTTCATGCGTTCAAACTGCCTTTCGAAAACGTGATCTGGATTAACCAATTCTTAAGCTATTTTACCACAGTCCCCAACTTATCGCCTGACAGCGCTTCAAAACATTCAACGCTGTCAGGCATCGTAAGCGTCTATTTTAATCTTCCAATCAGCCAATACCAATAAGCCTTGCGGCATCATTGCTGGCTTGAAAGTGACCTCAACGGTGACAGTGCACGTTTCGTAGCCATCAGGCGCCTGTGATCAGGCGTTGTGGAAGTGATTTGAAATTGGGACGGAAGCCGGCCGTCGATGCATAGTGAGAACGCAGTTGGCGGTGCCCGCTAAAGGCATTGCGTTCCGCAGGTCGAGATCCACTATTAATATGAGCAGCGCGAATATTGAAAGTTAGCTCGGCCGAGGACCAACACTTGTCGGCGACGAGCCAACTGGAGTCCCAATTTCAAATCACTGAAACGCAGTCAGATTACTGGCCCCTGATTGCAAACTGAAACACTTACGCCGCCGAACAGTAATCGCAGTTTAATCCAGCAGACAAAAAACAAGCCATCCGCAGATGACTTGCGATGAGATTATTTTGGTTGGATCAAGCCCATGGCATCCATGGTTTCTGCGATTTGCATGGAGTTCCATGCAGCACCCTTCAACAAGTTGTCAGAAACATTCCACATGTGGAAGAAGCCTGGGTTTTCTGCATCTTCACGAATGCGGCCAACGTAGACATCACGCGTCCCTTCTGCGATGGCAGGTTGTGGGTAGATTTGATGGGCGGGATCATCTTGAACGATCACACCAGGTGCACCAGTTAAGGCTGCGCGGATATCATCGGCAGTGGCGTTTTGATCTTCGACTTCAAAGTACACTTCTTCACCATGAGAAACCGGCACGGGGACGCGGACACAAGTAGCGGTGACTTTGAGTTCTGGGTCGTCCATGTCGCCTTTCATGATCTTTTTGGTTTCATGGATCATTTTCCATTCTTCATGGGTGTACGCATCGTCTTCAAACACGTCAATTTGTGGCAGTAAGTTGAAAGCCATTTGATAATGCTTCTTGTCGCCTGAAACTGGCAGAATTTCTGGGGTAACTTTGGTAACATCCCCATCCAAATAAGCCTTTGATTCTGCAGCTAATTCATTTAACGCACGTTGGCCAGCACCGCCGACTGCTTGATAAGTGGACACCATGATGCGCTTGAGACCAAATGCTTTGCGGATCGGTTCCAAGGCAACGACCATTTGAATCGTCGAGCAGTTAGGGTTAGCGATGATGCCGTGATGACTGCGCAAAGCTTCAGGGTTCACTTCTGGAACGACTAACGGAATTTCTGGATCCATTCGAAAAGCTGAGGTGTTGTCGACAACGATGGCACCAGCTTTAACAGCACTAGGCGCAAAACGCTTGGACACAGAACCGCCTGCAGAAAACAGCGCGATATCAATGCCTTCAAACGAATCATCCGTTAATTCTTCAACCGTTAATTCAGTATCGGCATAAGGTAACTTTTTGCCTGCGGAACGCTTGGAAGCCAATGCTTTCACACTAGCGATCGGAAGTGGGGATTGTTCCACCATTTTCAACATCCGCGTCCCCACTGCCCCGGTTGCACCAACAACTGCTACGTGATAGCCACTCATGATAATTTCCTCCAAAATTTAAATTGTTTTTACTAAGCCATGTACAGGTAAGTCAGCGACAAAACGATCATAATCTGCTTGTTCGCCTGTTTCTGTCACTTTCGCCCCATCAAAGTTCCCGGCTTGTAAACTAGCATCAGGAATTTCGATTGTGTGCGTCACTGTCGCATTGCCGATCAATTCGATCCAGTACTGATCGTTTTCTTGGTGGACATTGGTTTGGACCTTGCCACCAGGATTATAAACCGTGATCAACTGATCCAAAGCCGCCACTTCTGGATGAGTCAAGACTAATGCCAAGCTCGTCGCCGACATTCCTGTCCCACAAGCATTCGTGAAGCCAACACCACGTTCATACGTCCGGGCGAAAATGGTTTGCGGTCCCATGATGGCAGCAAAGGTCACATTGACGCCTTCTGGGAAATAAGGGTTCGGTGCATTTAAACGTTTACCGATTTCCCCGATGGCTTCCCCATTCAATTCAGCTTCAGAAACAAAGGCGATCAAATGCGGGTTCGGCACTGCGATAGCCGTGAACTTAAAGCTCGGGTGAATTTCTGGTAACACTTGATCGATGATTTCATCATGGCCAAGTTGGGCAAAAGGCAGGTCTGCGGCTTTAAAGCTAACTGGAGAAATTTCAACGCCAAACGCTGGTACGCCTTTGGCCAAGTCCGCACTTTGGTGAACGCGCAAAGCCGATTCTGCAGTTTGCACGACGAATTCCTTTTGACCAGTTTGTTCAGCCAAGTACCGCGATACCGTCCGCAAGCCGTTGCCACACATTTTGGCATAGGTCCCATCAGCGTTGATCACTGTCATGCGACCGGCAGCGTGGTCGTCTGGTGATACCACTAACAAACCATCAGCCCCATCGAGCAAACCGGCTTTGGCGGTGATGGTTTTAGTCAAAGCCACCAAAGTGTCTGCCGGCAATGGTGTGTCAAATTGGCTTTGATCCAGCAAGAAGAAATGATTCATCGAGCCGTGAACTTTTAATAATTGAGCCATGTTTAGCCCTCCATTTGTTGATTGACGGGAATGAAAAAGGCGTTATAAATTGCTTGCACTGCGGTATTGGCTTGCGTCTTTGAAGTGCCTAACATCAACGAAATTTGACTGGCGCCTTCGTTGATCATCGTCACATGGACATTGGCCATGACTAATGGGGTCAATACCCGCTGGATCAAGCCGATGCGCTTGGCCATCCCTTCGCCAACCACCATGGTGATCGCATAATCATCGATCCACTGCAAGACATCTGGATGCATTTTGGCTTGGATCTCTTGGCAAAGCGTCGTGCGCAGTTCAGGTGTAAGTTGACGATTGTCGAAAATGATCGTCAAATCATCGATCCCACTCGGCATATGTTCATAGTTGATGCCGTGATCATAGAAAATCTGCAACAACTTCAACGTGAAGCCGACTTCTTTGTTCAACAAGTAACGGTGCAAATAAATCGCGGAAAAATGATCCGATGACACGATCCCAGTCACCGCATGTTGTGGGGTGAACCCCGCTTCTGGCACGATCATGGTGCCAGCATGCGTCGGGTGATTGGTATTTTTCAAGTTGATTGGGATCTGGCCTTCGATGGCTGGCAGGATGGCTTCATCATGAAAGACGCCGAAGCCGCCGTATGACAGTTCTCGCATTTCCCGGTAAGTCATTTTGGCAATTGGGGCCGGATGCTTCACCACGCGCGGATCAGCGGCAAACACGCCATCGACATCAGTGAAGTTCTCATACAAATCAGCATTGAACCCGCGACTTAAAATCGCCCCAGTGATATCCGACCCACCGCGAGAAAAGGTGGCAATGCGTCCGGCTTCAGTATAACCATAAAATCCTGGTACCACCAAGATCCCATCAGGCCGATCAAATTTGGCCAAGTTCGCATAAGTTTCATTTTGGACTTCAGCATCATTGGGTACATCCGATACCACCAGCCCGATGGTTTTCGGTTCGCCATACACTGCATGGCTGCCAGCTGCATTAAGTACCGCCGTCAACAAGTAACCGTTGAGCTTTTCACCATGGGCCTTAAACGCAGCCATTTGGTAATCAGCATCGGGAAATTGTTCTGTGGCAAGGGACTCCAGTTCCGCTTGGATATGACCTAAAACACCTGCCGCCAATTGATAATGCTCAGCAATTTCGGCATAGCGGCTGACGATTTCAGCAACGGTGTCAGAAAATTCTGCGTGTGCTTGGACTTGTTGGCAGTAGCGAATCAACAAGTCAGTGACTTTGATGTCGCCATGCTCGCGTTTACCAGGAGCTGAAGTGACCACCACTTGTCGCTGTGGGTCTGCTTGCATAATCGCCACGACTTTTTCAAATTGCTTGCTATCGGCTAAACTGGAGCCGCCAAACTTAACTACGCGCATAATCTAAACGCCCTTTCATGATAAAACAATGTGAACCTGGTGATTTGAGTTGAAGTCTATCACACATTCTTCAGCAATCCTAGCACCAGTTTTTGAATTAAATGCGGAATTTTCTGGCATTATTAGTACAAAAAACTTTCACAAATTAAATTTGACGGCGCGCTGGTTTTATTATAGACTCATGATAAATGAGATAGAGGTTGCGACCAACATCAGTAACTTAAACGAGCAGTCCACGCTGTGATGACTTTAAGTGAAAGGGGCGGTCGCCGAAACGCTGGCACAGTGGGTGCGTCAGTTGTTGGGGTAGACGCGAAAAGCGGCTACACTGTCGTCGAAAATCGACGGGGCGCTATCCAAACAATCGGACTCCAGTGTATGAATGAGACCCCTGTTTTGGTAGATGCCAAAACTGGGCCTTATTTTTTTATCTCGCTAAAGGAGAATTCAACATGTCAGATCCCACAAATGATGCTGGCCACTTGACCATCGGTGGCGTTGATAGCTTACAACTCGCTGAACAATTTCAAACCCCATTGTATGTTTACGATGTTTCTGCCATTCGCGATCAGATCCGCGCGTTCAAACGGGTCTTTGAAGCCCAACATTTCAATTATGCCGTGAGTTATGCGTCAAAAGCTTTCGCCACCATTGCGATGTACCAAGTCGCCAAACAAGAAGCTTGCCATGTCGATGTGGTTTCAGGCGGTGAACTTTATACCGCAGCCCAAGCTGACTTCCCGATGGCAGATGTTTCGTTTCACGGCAATAACAAATCTGAAAAAGAATTGCGTGAAGCCTTAGCCTTAAAGGTCGGCACCATCGTCGTGGATAACTTCTACGAACTGCAACTACTTGGTCACTTGTTGGCAGAAACGCCTGAACGTACGCAAAATATCCTCTTGCGAGTAACGCCTGGTATCTCTGCACACACACACGCTTATATCTCCACTGGCCAAACCGATTCCAAATTCGGCTTTGACGTTGATTCTGGTTTAGCGTTCAAGGCTGCCAAGTTAGCCTTGGCCAATCCTCAATTCAACTTGTTAGGCATTCACGCCCATATCGGCAGTCAAATCTTTGACGTTGCCGGATTCATCGGCGCCACCCAAAAGCTGGCTAACATTTTGAAGGATTGGCACGAACAACTCGACTACACCCCATCCGTGTTAAACGTCGGCGGCGGCTTTGGGATCGCGTATACGAAAGATGACGATCCGATCCCTGCTGAAGATTTTGTTGAAGCGATCCTCAAAACCTTGCGGGCGCAGAACTTGCCTTTCGACTTACCAGCGGTTTGGATCGAACCTGGCCGCTCGATTGTCGGCCCTGCAGGGTTCCAGCTTTATACCGTCGGCTCCAGCAAAAACGTCGAAGGCTTACGCCCATACATCGCCATCGATGGTGGCATGGGCGACAACTTACGGCCAGCACTTTACCAAGCGGAATATGAAGCGGTCAAAGCAGACGACCCCAATGCTCAACCCACTCAAGATGTCCATTTAGTCGGGAAGTATTGTGAATCAGGCGATATCTTAATCAATCATGCCCATTTACCAGCCGTTCAACCAGGCGATGTGCTCGCAGTTAAAAGTTGCGGCGCTTATGGCTACTCAATGGCCTCGAATTATAACCGCAATCCGATTCCAGCCGTGGTCTTCGCCGAGAATGGTCAAGCGAAGTTAGTCGTTCGTCGACAATCTTACGCTGACCTCACGCAAAACGATTTAAGCTACGACTAAGCTAAGCCTTTTAAACTGAACTCATGTCTTTAAATAAGAAAGGAATTTTTTCATGCCAACTTTAGATACCCAAACTGTGATCAACACCATCGCCAACTCCAAGAAAACCACACCTGTCAAAGTTTATCTCAAAGGTGATTTAGCTGACTTGAAGTTCCCGGCTAGCGTGCACAACTTCTCATGCAAGCACACCGGCACCGTGATCGGCGACTGGACTGACATTCAACCAGTCCTTGAGGTTAATGCTGATAAGATCTCTGATCAAGTCGTTGAAGCCCAAGGCCGCAACACCGGGGTGCCAATGCTTGACGTCCGCAACTACAATGCCCGCATCGAACCTGGCGCGATCATTCGCGATCAAGTGGCGATCGGCGATAATGCTGTGATCATGATGGGCGCCATCATCAACATCGGCGCAGAAATCGGCGAAAGCTCCATGATCGATATGGGTGCCGTCCTCGGTGGTCGCGCTTTTGTCGGCAAGCATTGTCACATCGGCGCTGGCACGGTATTAGCCGGCGTGATCGAACCAGCCAGCGCAGAACCTGTCCGCGTTGGTGATAACGTCATGATCGGCGCCAATGCCGTGGTGCTTGAAGGTGTACAAATCGGTGCAGGTGCCGTCGTCGCAGCCGGTGCCGTTGTGATTGAAGATGTCCCAGAAAATGCCGTCGTCGCTGGTGTCCCTGCTAAAGTGATCAAAGTCGCCAACGACCAAACGCGTGATAAGACGGCGTTGGTTGACGCTTTACGGAAGCTGTAAGCGATGATCGATTTAATCCAAATTCGCCGCGACTTACATCAAATTCCAGAACTGGCCCTTAACGAAGTCCAAACCCATGACTACCTATTAAAAACCGTCAAAAACTTCCCACAAACTTGGTTGACGATCCGCGAAGTCCCAGAACTGCCGACTGCTTTGTTGGTAAAAGTCTCAGGGACTGATCCCAAACGCACCATCGGCTATCGTGCTGATATCGATGCCTTACCGGTCACAGAAAACACCGGCTTGCCGTTCAGTTCCAAGCATCCTGGTATCGCGCATGCTTGTGGCCATGATATGCATATGACGGTAGCGCTTGGCGTATTGAGCCATTTTGCCGAAAATCAGCCAAAAGATGATTTGATTTTCTTCTTCCAACCAGCTGAAGAAGCAGAATATGGCGGCAAGCGAGCTTATGATCTCGGCGTCTTTGAAGGTGATTGGCACGTCGATGAATTCTACGGTTTGCATGATCGTCCAGATCTCCCAGCTGGCGCAATTGGCACCAACCCTGGCACCTTGTTTGCTGGAACGACTGAAATCAACGTCGATATCATTGGCCGTGGTGGTCACGCCGCCTTCCCACAAAATGCGAACGATGCGGTTGTTGCTGCGGCATACTTCATCACCCAAGTGCAAACCATTGTGTCGCGCAACATTGCGCCAACGGATTCTGCAGTGATCACCTTAGGCAAATTACAAGCTGGGACGATCCGTAATGTCATTGCCGACCATGCCCGCATCGAAGGCACCTTGCGCGGCTTTACGCAAAAAGCGATCAGTTATTTACAAGGACGCTTGAAGCAAGTCGCTCAAGGCGTGGCCGAAAGCTTTGATTGTGAGGTCAACATCGAACTCAATCAAGGCGGCTACTACCCAGTTGAAAATAATCCCGAATTGACCCACGACTTCATGACTTACATGCAGTCCCAACCAGACGTGAACTTCATCGAAACGCCTGGCGTGATGACGGGTGAAGATTTCGGCTACTTATTAAATAAAATTCCTGGCACCATGTTTTGGCTAGGCGTCAATGATTCACACGAACTGCACTCTGCTGAGCTAAGCCCCGATGAATCCGCCTTGGTCCCTGGTGTCAACGCGATTTGCGGCTTTTTGGCCCATCGCATGAGTGAGTGAAAGAAGGCAATCACATGTTAAAGGCACATTTGATCACGGCGATCGTCACACCGTTTAATGAAAATGACGAGATCGATTACACCGTTTTGGAAAACTTGACCAACCATTTGATCCAGCAAGGCTCAGATGGTTTTGTGATCGGCGGGACCACTGGTGAAGGCCCAACCTTGACCCCATCAGAAAAAACGACACTGTTCACCCGTTTTGCAGAAATCGTCGGCGACCGCGCGGCTGTGATCGCAAACGTCGGCTCCAATAACACCAAGGCTTCAGTTGAATTGGCTGAACAAGTTTCTTCTATTAAAAACGTCGATGGTTTGCTGGTGGTCGTGCCTTATTACAACAAGCCAAACCAAGATGGCATGATCGCTCACTTTACAGCCGTCGCAGATGCGGCAACCAAGCCAGTGGTGATCTATAATATCCCTGGGCGCACCGGCGTGAATATGGAAGTCGAAACAGTGGCCAAGCTTGCAGAACATCCAAATATCCAAGGCATCAAACAATGCGGGGATTTGAATTCATTCTCTGCGATTGTTAACGCCACGCCAGATGATTTCAATGTCTGGACTGGCGAAGATGCCCAGTTCATCGATGTGCAAACCCTCGGTGGTGCCGGCGTGATCTCAGTGGCCAGCCACTTGTACTGTGATGAAATGGCGCAGGCTTTAAATGCCTTGCAAGCTGGTGATTTGCAAACAGTTGGCACCTTGCAGCGCGACTTGTTGCCAAAGATGAGTGCCTTATTCGCTTGGCCATCCCCAGCACCGACCAAAGCCGCTTTGAATGCGACTGGTTTTGCCGTTGGTGCGCCACGCTTACCACTGTTACCCTTAACCAATGAACAAGAAACACAACTCGCCGCTCGCTTAGGCGTTGCGAACTTACAGGAGGTTTAATTCATGATCAACGTTTTAGTTGCCGGCTTTCCCGGTGCCATGGGTCAAAAAGTCGTCAACATGCTCAAAGCCCACGACGACTTCAAACTCACAGCCATTTTCAACCCAGTGGTATTAGATCTTGATCCTGCCGAGTACGGTTTGGATCCTGACGTCAAAGTTTGGCATTCATATGACGAAATCGAAGACGGCGTCGCAGATGTTTGGGTCGACTTTACCACCCCAAAAGCAGTCGCTCAAAATATCGAAGCCGCCATCAATCATGGTATCCATCCGGTAGTCGGTACGAGCGGTATGGCCGCAGATGATCAAAAGCGCGTCATCGCATTAGCCGCTGAAAAGCATATCGGCGGCTTGATCGCGCCAAACTTTGGGATTTCTGCAGTATTGTTGATGCAATTCGCAGCACAAGCAGCCAAGTACTTCCCAGATGCTGAAGTGATCGAAATGCATCACGAAGACAAACTCGACGCCCCCTCAGGAACTGCGCGTGCCACTGCAGAAATGATCGCCAAAGCGCGGACCGCTCAACCACGTCCAACCACCGATGATCCGGCTCACGGTGAAAAAATTGATGGTGTGCCAGTTCACGCCGTCCGCTTACCAGGTTATGTCGCCCATGAGCAAGTCTTGTTCGGCGCGCCTGGTGAAGCTTTGACCATTCGCCAAGATTCATTTGATCGCGAATCGTTTATGTCTGGTGTGGCAGTTGCTATCAGCAAGGTGCAACAACTGGATACCCTGGTTGTCGGACTGGAACATCTGCTGTAAAAAACTGAATATATCACAAACCCCGCCACGATTTGAAGTCGTAGCGGGGTTTTAGCGTGCCCAATAACTGATTGAACTAAAGGAGACTACTTTCTTTAATTAATTCGCGAGATCAGAGATCTTTTGTTGCATCTCTGAAGTTCGATCACTGTCTGTCATATACGCACCTAACGACATTGCATAGTAGCTCGTTCCATCTTCAGCAACTGCCACATGTTCTTCGTGATGAGCCGCCATATTTTCATAAGATACAACATATTTAACTGGTGTATCCGTCATGGTCTGGTCCGCATCATCTGACACTTGAATGGTTTGATCAGTTGTTACCCCATAATGATCGACGTTATCTGCATCATCACCATTTTCAATACCATCTTCGATGTACTGCAAGAAATCATCTGCCGTTGGGAATACGTCAGTGATCGTCTTTGCTTTAACAAATTGTGCTTCCATGTGCGCAACGGTATAGGAAACTGTCCCATCTCCACTGACGACATACGTTCCGACATTAGGATCATCACAACCGATTTGATAATGGTCACCAACTTGCGACAACGTCATCGTAACCGTACTTCCAAGTGGGCCGGCTTCTGATTTTGTATAACCTTTTTGACGGTCATCATAATCAAGCCCGGTTGGTTGGTAATAAAGTGGGCTTTGATCTGTCAAAGTTAAATTCAATTCAGATTTGGCCGCGTCAAAAATATAGCTGCCTTCTGCAAAAACAACCCGATCAGTCGCATCAACTGAATGCGTTGGTTGTAGTCGCCAAAAGAAATGATTCCCTTTAAACCATAAAAATCCTGAGCCAACATCACTCGAAGTATTCGTTGATGCAAAGTATGTCTTTGCTTGAAGAGCGCCATAAGTTGCATTATATTTCTTCGTCAGCGCTGGATAAAAATCATCATAGCGACTTAACTTAGTCGCCGACTTTTTAGCATCAGCAAGCGTTAGCGTCGGTAAAGTTTTTTCTGTCAGCGTTAACGTTTGACCTTTGAGCTTACGTGTAATCTGCTGGGGCGCCGTAGCTTGATCAAGGGCTGATTGATCTGGATAAGTCGCCGTGGTCACACCAGTAACTTTCAACGTGGCCTTGGTTTTAGCATGATTGAATTGATACGTTCCTTGGCGCATGGTATCGGTGTGCTGATCATTATCTTTGGTTTCAGCAACGAAGGTCCCATCTTTTGACAACATAACAGTACTACCGTCTTGCGTATAAGTCGTTGCTTTCAACGCCTGCTTAGGCGCACTTGGCGTTGCCTTTTTTACGGTTGTTGTCTTCGCTTGGCCACACCCAGCCAGTGACACAACGACCGCCAGTGCGATTAATCCCGTCTTTTTCATCGCGTATTCTCCCTAGTAATTAAACATGCCATCGTAATTGATATCAGTCGATTGAATGCGATATTGGTTCGGACTACTGAAAGTGATGGTTAAAACTGCATCCAACATCGGTGAAGTTTGACTGGCTTGTGCCGTGTAAGTATTGTTACCAACGTATTCAATATCTCCCAGACTCATATGATAAGCCGTGGTCCCATCAGCTTTTGTCGCTGTCCACCACCAGGTATCATCGCCATCAAGCTGATTAAATGAAGATGTCTGTGGGCCATCACCACTGACAGTACTACTGTCTTCGGTTGCCTCAGATTCATATTGGCGAAAAACGGCATCGATATTGGTTGGATCTGTGCTTTGAGTTTGTTGATCTGCGCTGACGATTGAAAGCTGTTGAGCCAACTGTTCAAGGCCAGTCTTCCCGTGATCTCTGGTCCAAGTGCTCGATAAATCAACCTGCAATGCATTTTGTTGTACCCAAGTGAAAGGGATACCACTGGATTGGGTATTGAATAAGTAGCCTTCATTACCAACTAAAACGATCATCGGCGTCTTATCATCATGTTGGACACTGAGCGAATACACCACGGTACCATTCGGTGTGTCAGTCACGATGTCTGACGTTTGTGAAACAGATTGACTAGTGGCCGAAGCAAAATTTTCCGCACCTGGCGCTTGTAAAACCATCGCTAGCTTTTCTTGAAGCGTTGCGGGTTTGATTGTGTCTGCAGAACTTGAGCTAGAAGTCGTCGATCTAGTTGATGATGAGTGCGATTGTTTGACCACTTTCTTTTTGGTTTTCTTGCTTGATTGCGAGATCGTCGACTTTGCCGCCTTGTGACTGGTTGCTTGGCCACAAGCGCCTAACGCTAGTAAACACAGTCCGGCAAGGAGCGCCGTGGCCCAACATTTTGATTTCATGATGCTATCTCCTCCAAAACCCCTTCTTATCTTGACTTATAGAAGCCAATTACGCCCCATTCGTAATCATCCAGACACGAAAATGGTAAGACTGGAAGTTCCCCAACCTCACCATTTTCATTGTCAGTTATCAATCAAACGATTAAGCGTGTAACTTCAAGTGCCACTGTGCATCCGCCTTGCTGACCCACTTCAAGTTGCGGACATCATCATCCTTAGTGTAAAGCGGGTGCTTGCCATAGTCATCTTTCGTCAAGTCAACGACGTATAACCCGTCACCCGTGGTTTGTTGATCGATTTGATCCATCAACGCAACGTAAGATTTATCATTGACGCCTTTTTTGATCAAACCAGTAGCAACTAAGAAATGGAAATGTCCGGCAAGCTTAACTTGTTTTGCTACAGTTGAAGCATTGACCATCGCCAACTTATTGATTTCGGCTTGGCGATTCTTCAAATTGTCACTGTCGGTTTCAATAATTGGCGTCGTGTTCACGATAACTACTTTCTTGTACTTCCCGCTTGCACCCAATGTCCGCAGCAATTTGTTGACGGTTGGATCACTGTCTTCGCCATCAGCAGAGCTTGGATTCATCATCAAAACGAACAAGGTCAGCTTTGCATCAGGAGTTGGCGTATTAAGAACTAACGAGTAACGTGCCCCATTCTTCTTCACGACTTCGTTAACGCTAAAACCATCAGGATACTTATGTGATTGATTTGCCATTTCCTCGAACCTCCAAAGTTCACTTCATTTTTTCAGTTCTTCCCTCAAAAAACGGCAAATGAAAAGACCGGCTGCTACCACAAATTCATGGTAGTTCGAGGGACACTCGTGTTTTTGCAAATCTGCAAAAACTTATTTGAGTGAACATCTCGAAGCGATCGGCCGATCTCTTTTATCGAAATATTAGATACCGATTATCGCCTATTTTGCACGCAACCGTCTATAATGTCAAGGCTTACACGATGTTGCCACAACAAAAAAGCGCCACCCGGTTAAGTGAGTGACGCAAACTTCATTAACTTTTAGCGCAGGCAAAATCCTCGACAGTCAGCCACCCTTGCGCGATCATATATTGAGAGAACTCCGTATAGTAATGCGGCGGATCAATATATTTGACCGCTTTAACCACTGCAACCAACTGTGCTTTTGTTTCGGAATTTGGCGTCAGCTGTTCATCATACAGCGCTTCAACTACGCGACAATTGTAAGCCACAATTGGATCTTCTGGTATCAGTTGCTTTAATTCAGACATCCAATCAACAACTTGGTCCATCACCTCTAAATCTGGTGCCAAAACCGCCGCATTTGCGACCACACCACAATAAGCAATCAAACGTTTGACTTGTAATTGTGTCGCGGCTTGTGGGGCTTTCATGACTGCTTGATAAACTGGCGTGATCCACGTCAAGCCGGTTTGAACTGGTGCATATTCGATCAGCGCTTCAATCATGCCTGCCTCGATCTTGCTATACTCATGTAAGTTTTGGACATAAGTCGTCACTGCTTCAACCACTTTCGGACGTAAATGTGGATCAGCTTCCGCATGAATGCGTAGCAGTTCGTCAATAATTTGTACTGCGATTTCAACAAATGAATTTTTGGCTCTGCGTCAACTGGTGTTGAAGGATAAATTTATCTTTTAGGAAGATCT